>NZ_JBVJJY010000001.1:716871-736024 GCF_055585785.1 Kitasatospora sp. NPDC053308
AACCCGGAGAACCCGGAGAACCCGGAGAACCCGGAGAACCCGGAGAACCCGGAGAACCCGGAGAACCCGGAGAACCCGGAGAACCCGGAGAACCCGGAGAACCCGGGGAGTCCGAAGGCGCTGGGGAGCCCGAAGAGCCGGGTGGGTTCGGTGAGTTCGGGGAGTTCTTCGCGGACGCGAGGTCGGCGGCGTGGCCGGAGTCAGCGGTCATGCCTGAACAATAGGGCCGCCGCTCCGGCCGGGACCGGAACCGGCGTCAGCCCACCACGCCCGCCGCGAACGCCCCGTCGCAGACCGGGCGGGCGAAGGAACGGGCCCGCTGGACGTCGCCCTGGTACTTGCGCACCGCCGCCTTGCCCAACTCGGTGGCCAGCGAGGTGCAGTACGGCGTCAGCGAGGGCTGCTCGCGCATCGAGCGCTCCAGCAGGTCCAGCGCGGCGGACGGGTTCTTCGCCCGCAGCTCGTCCAGCAGAGCCACCCGCAGCGACTCCTGCGGGGCGAGCCCGTCGGCGGTCTTGGTCGCGGTCGTGGAGCGACCGATCCCGGCGCCGTCCCCGCTGGACGCCGCCACGACCTGCTGGTCGAGCCCGGTCGGCGGGGCCCACGGGACCCGGGTCACGGCGAGGGTGCCGGTGGTCACCAGGACGACCGGCAGGGTCAGGGCGACGGTCTGGCCGATACGGCGCACAAGCTGCTTCACCCTCAGGAGAGTAGCGGTGGGTGCGGGACGGATCGCCCTCCGTTACACCATCGAGTGACACGGTGTCCGGGTTCGTCCCCACGCCGTGTTGACGCGGGGTGTACGGACGGAGCCCGCCGGACCCGGGGAGGGGTCCGACGGGCTCCGTCGGGGCGGTCGCCGCAGGCGCTCAGGCGCTCAGGCGCACACCGGTGCCGGTCGCGAAGACGTGCGTCTCGTCGGCGATCGGCACCACGTGGATGGTCTCGCCGCGGGCCGGGATCTGTCGGCCGGGCACGCGGACGACCAGGTCCTTGTCCTCGCCGCCGATCTTGGTGGTGCCGTAGACGAAGCCGTCCGAGCCGAGCTCCTCGACCACGTTCACCGTCACCGCGACGCCCTCGATGCCGCCCGAGGGGACGATCTGGAAGTGCTCGGGGCGGACGCCGACCGTCACCGTCTTGTCGGTGCCGGCGCCGGCCAGGTTCTCGCGCGAGATGTTGACGACCGAGCCGCCGAACTTCACGCCGCCGTCCACCAGCGGCACCTCGACCAGGTTCATGGCCGGCGAGCCGATGAAGCCGGCCACGAACAGGTTGGCGGGCTTGTCGTACATGTTGCGCGGGGTGTCGACCTGCTGCAGCACGCCGTCCTTGAGCACCGCGACCCGGTCGCCCATGGTGAGCGCCTCGGTCTGGTCGTGGGTGACGTACACCGTGGTGATGCCCAGGCGGCGCTGCAGGCCGGCGATCTGGGTACGGGTCGAGACGCGGAGCTTGGCGTCCAGGTTCGACAGCGGCTCGTCCATCAGGAAGACCTGCGGCTGGCGGACGATCGCGCGGCCCATCGCGACGCGCTGGCGCTGACCGCCGGAGAGCGCCTTCGGCTTGCGGTCCAGGTACTGGGTGAGGTCGAGGATCTTCGCGGCCTCTTCGACCTTGGCGCGGATCTCCGCCTTGTTCACACCGGCGATCTTGAGCGCGAAGCCCATGTTCTCGGCGACCGTCATGTGCGGGTAGAGCGCGTAGTTCTGGAACACCATGGCGATGTCCCGGTCCTTCGGCGGCAGGTGGGTGACGTCCCGGTCACCGATGCGGATCGCGCCGGTGTTGACGTCCTCCAGGCCGGCCAGCATGCGCAGGCTGGTCGACTTGCCGCAGCCCGAGGGGCCGACCAGCACCAGGAACTCGCCGTCCGCGATCTCCAGGTCCAGGGCGTTCACCGAGGGCTTGTCCGCCCCCGGGTAGACGCGGGTCGCCTTGTCGTACGTGACAGAAGCCATGGTCGTTGCTCTCCTTCACCGGCAGGAACGTGCCGGACGATCCGAGTAAAGGGGGATGTACGTGTCCGTCGCCCGCCAGTGGTCTGAACCACTGAACGAACCGACTCCCGGCGACGCTACCCGCGCCCCCGCGCCTTGTCAGCCCCCCGCCGCCCCCATTTCGGCATCGGTTCCATCACGCCCGCCCCGCCCCACCCCGCCCCATCAACCCCCGGATATCCCACCACCCCGCCACCGGGGCCCGGTAGACTGCCCCCGGTGCCGCCGTGATCCATCGCGGACGGCCACCGTGCCTCCTTAGCTCAGCTGGCCAGAGCACCGCTCTTGTAAAGCGGGGGTCGTCGGTTCGAACCCGACAGGGGGCTCAGCTTTTGGCCCAGGTCAGAGGGCCGAAGAACGCAGAACGCCCCGGGCCGTGATCGGCCCGGGGCGTTCTGGCATCTCCGGATGACAGCAGTCGGCCTTGCGGCGGTGCTTCAGCCGGCGGTCCCTGTGCGCTGTGTCCGAGGACGGCCACGAGGGCGCCAGGTCGGCGGCGGACAGGAGCGTTCCGCAGCCGTGCCGGGTGTCGTGCACCCGGATCGGCGGCAGAGCGCCTCGGCCCCGGCCACCCGCGTGAACGAGCGGGGGAGGTTCCGCGGCTCGATCGGCTGAGCGGTCGCTGTGGTGGAAGACGTAGCCGGAGTCCGCTCAGTCCTTCCCGGCCTCCAGCCGCTGTCGACGCTGCTGGGCGACGTGCGGCGTGCCGTGGGCTGCGGCGGCCGGCGTAGCGGTCGAGGCCGGACCGGTACGTCATGCGTCCCCGCGGGCCCACGCCAGCCCGGCGAACAACCCGGTCACGGACAGCGGCCGAGCTGACCGTCCGGGGCGGGCGGGATGTGATCGATCATGACGTGGTTGCACCGGGATCTGAGATCCTTTGAACTGTCTTGTCGTCAGTTTCCGGCGCGTGGTGGCACAACGGTGGGGGTCTTCGATGGTCGTGGCAGGGAGCGGGCGGACCGGGCGGGGGCTTGTAGTGGCGGCGGCTGTGCTGCTTCCGCTGGTCACCGGTTGCGGAAGCTCCGGGCAGCAGCCCGCCGCCACCTCGGGAGGCTCTGGTGCGGCTTCTTCCCAGGCTTCGCCGCAGAGGCCGCCCGCCGCCGCGAACGCGACCTTTCGCGACCACGACCTCGTGATCAGTGCGGGCTGCACGGTGCCCGCCTCCCGGCCGGCGAAGGTCTGGGTGCACGGATTCGATCCCGGCAGCTGGAAGACCGTCGCCTCGGTCGAGTTCACCCTGCCCGCCGCGGCGGTGCTCGGCTCACGGCAGGGTGGCAAGCTGAGTGCCCTTCAGGAGTTGTGCGCGGGGAACTTCCCGAACTCCGGGAGCGGTGGGGGAGAGGCCTCCGACGCCGCCTTCGGTCCGCGCATCCGGCAGCTCTTCGACCACGACTTCAGCCGGCTCGCGATCGTGACCGCTGACGACAAGACCGGCGCGAGCCACGTCGGCTACGTCGATCTCGCCGGCCACTTCACCGATCTCACCGGGACGCCCTCCGGCTTCACCAGCCTGCCCAAGGAGAAGGACGCTCTCTTCGCCCCCGACGGCGGGAGCGTCTGGTTCACGTACCGCGACCCGAACGGTCAGGACCACATCGCCAGTCGGGACCTGTCCGCCGACCACCGGCTGACCGAGCAGTGGTCGGGACCGAGCGCGGGATTCGGGGATCTCGACCTGACGCTCGGCGGCACTCCGATGCACGGCGTGACCGGAGGGAGCGTGTACTTCAGTCCGGACGGGAAGCGCGCGGTCGGCTACGTCGACGGCGAGGGCCAGAACGTGGTGACCGTGACGGCGAACGGCGCCCTGAAGGCGAACGGCTCCGCCGGCAAGATCAAGGACATGGAGTGCCGGCCGTCCGGATGGGTCGACAACCACACCCTGCTCTGCGCCCCCGCCGCGCTGGGAGGCGCGAAGCCGCCGTACCGGAACAACCTCTGGACCCTCGACGTCGACCGGATGCACCCCGCCGACTACGAGAACGCCAAGGACGCCGCGGGCCCCGTCCTGCTCCCGGCCACCGACCGGAAGAACCTCCCGAAGGTCGTCTCCGCCGACGGCAAGAAGCTCCTGTTCCGCTCCGTCCAGGGCAGTCAGGAGACCGCATTCGTCACCGACCTCACCCCTGGTGCCCAGCCCCAGCAGATCACCCCCGAGGAGGCCGCGACCTCTCTCGGCTACGTCGACGTCCCCCTGGAGTGGCGCTGATCCTCCAGAGCGAGGGTCCAGAGCGGGGGTCCAGAGCGGGGGCCGGTCCGGTGCGTGTCGGGGCCGGCCCTTCGGCGTGGGCGGGGGTCAGTCGGGCGGGAGGGTGAGGGTGGCGAGGGCGCCGCCGGTGGGGTGGTTGGCGAAGGTGAGGGTGGCGCCGATGACGCGGGCGTGGCCGGTGGCGATGGTGAGGCCGAGGCCGTGGCCGCGGCCGCGTTCGGGGGCGTTGGTGCGGAAGCGCTGGGGGCCGTGCCGGAGCAGGTCGTCGGGGTAGCCGGGGCCGTGGTCGCGGACGGTGATGCGGCGGCCGTCGACGTGCAGCTGGATCGGGGCGGCGCCGTGGCGGTGGGCGTTGAGGACGAGGTTGCCGAGGATGCGGTCGAGCCGGCGCAGGTCGGTGCGGACCTGCCGGTCGGCGGCGACCTCGACCGCGACGTCCAGTCCGGTGAGGGAGACGGTGCGGCGCACCGCGCGTTCCAGGGGGACGGCGGAGAGGTCGGGGGACTCGGCGTCGGCGTCCAGGCGGGAGACCTCCAGGAGGTCCTCGACCAGGCCGCGCAGGGCTTGGACGCGGTTCTGGACGAGTTGGGTGGGGCGGCCCGGGGGCAGCAGTTCGGCGGCGGTGACCAGTCCGGTGAGCGGGGTGCGCAGCTCGTGGGCGACGTCCGCGGTGAAGCGCTGTTCGTCCTCCAGCCGGCGGTGCAGGGTGCGGGACATCAGGTCGACGGCGGCGGCGAGGTCGGCGACCTCGTCCCTGCCGTCGACGAGTTCGCCGATCCGGGTGTCCGTCCCGCCGGCCGCGATGCCGCGGGCGGCGGTGGCCGCGGTGCGCAGTCGGCGGCTGATCCGGTCCGCGACGAGCACGCCGACCAGCACGGTGGTGAAGACCGCTGCGACGACGGTGAGCAGGATGATCCGGTCCAGGTCGGCGATGGCCCGGCGGTCCTGGCCGAAGTCCACCCGGACGGAGAGCACGCCGTGCTGCACCGGGCCGGCCGCCCACATCGACTCGCCCGCGCCGTCGGCCGCGAGCATCGAGCCCTTCCGGCCGCTGTCGGCGAGGGTGCGCAGCCGGTCGGGCAGGGCGGGGTCGTCCAACGCGGTGCCCGGTCCGGTCAGCTCGCGGCTGCGGCCGTAGCCGGTCAGGGCGGCGTCGAGGGCGGTGAGCGCGGTGGCGCGGGCCTGGTCGACGTGCTGACGGATCATCGCCCGGTGGACCAGCAGGCCGACGGCCACCGCGACCAGGACGGAGATGGCGGCGACGGCGGCGGCGATCTGGCGGCGCAGGGTCATGCCGGGCGCCGCAGCTTGTAGCCGAACCCGCGGACGGTCTCGATCCGGCCGGAGCCGATCTTGGCGCGCAGCCGCTGCACATGGACGTCGACGACCCGGGTGTCGGCGCCCCACTCGTAGTCCCAGACCCGTTCGAGCAGGGTGGAGCGCTCCAGCACGATGCCGGGCGCGGCGGTGAACTCCAGCAGCAGCCGCAGTTCGGTGGGGGTGAGCGGGACGAGGCGGTCGTCCACCCGGACCTCCATGCTGTCGGTGTCCACCCGCAGGCCGTCGAAGCTGCGGACGGCGGGGGAGGGGGCGAGGGAGGGGGACGGGGAGGGGGTGGCCGCGTGGGGAGCGGTGGTGGTCGCGTCGGGTGCGGCGGAGGGTGAGGACGAGGGTTCGCCGGGCACGGGCGCGTCGGTGGCCGGGACGACGCGGACGCGGCGCAGCACCGTACGGATCCGGGCGACCAGGACGGCGCTCTCGAACGGCTTGACGACGTAGTCGTCCGCGCCGGCCTCCAGCCCGGAGACCACGTCCACCGGGTCGGTGCGCGCCGACATCATCAGGATCGGCAGCTGGCTCTCCTCGCGGATCCGGCGGCAGAGGCCGACGCCGTCGAGCAGCGGCAGCATGACGTCCAGTAGGAGCAGGTCGGGCCGGACGGCGTGGAAGGCCTCCAGCCCCTCCAGGCCGTCGGCGGCCGTGGTGACCGGGAAGCCGTAGCGCTCCAGCGCCATCCTGGTGGCCTCGCGGATCACCTCGTCGTCCTCGACCAGGAGGATGTGCGGGTGGGCGGGGGTGGCGGCGGAGGTCATCGCTTCGGCTCCGGGGACGCGGCGGGGGCGGTGGGGACGGCGGGCTGGACGGGGGCGGCGGGCTGGGCGGTCGGCCGGGGTGCGCGCGGGGACGGGACGGCCGCGCCGGGGGCCGGGGCCTGCGGCGCGACGGCGGGTGAACCGGCCGGCACCGCACTGGCCTTGGGGGTGGCGGCGGCCGGGCCGCCGGCGTCCGCGCCGGTCGGCGGCAGCACGCCGAGGCCCTCGTCCTTACGCTCCAGCAGGACGAGCCTGCTCCCGTCCCAGCGGTAGTGGCTGCTGGTCCGGACGTAGACCGTGGTCGACTCGTACAGCCACAGTTCGGAGCCGATGGTCTCGGCGCTGAAGTTCCGTTGGACGGGCACCCGCAGGACGGGCAGCAGACGGTCGTCGGCGAGGGTGTAGACGTGCAGCACCAATGGCCCGGGGGTGACGACGGTGGTGATCAGCGAGAGCCGGCCGTCCCCGGTCAGGTCGCGGAACTCGGGGCTGCGGACCTCGCAGCCGGCGCAGGAGTCGAGCGCCGGCCGCTCCTCCTGGGTCACCGCGGGGTCCTTGGCGAGGACGGTGCGGACGTCGACGGCGGTGATGTCGCGCCCGGGGACGGTCAGGTCCGGTACGGGCTGCGGCGGTTGCGCGGTGCCGCCCGTTCCGGTGGCGGACGGGGTGGGCGACGGCCCGGCGGCCAGGTGCGGCCAGAGCGGCTGGGGGACGGGCGGCGGCGTGATGATCGCGGCCGGGCCCTGGTCCCGCAGGCCGCCGGGGGTTGACCTGCCGAAGGCCAGCGCGGCGAGGGCGAGGAGGACGACCAAGGCGGCCAGGGCTGCCACCGGGAGGGCGGCGGGACGGCGGCGGAGTGGGGGTGTCGCTGCCACGGTCGGTGCTCTTCCTCCTGGTGTGCGGCGTGCTGCCGGGCCCCGGGCGCTGCCGGGTGCCAGTCGCTGCCGGATGCCGGGTGTTGGGGCCGGGCGGCGGCGCTGGTGCCGATGTCGCGGCCGGGCCCGGTCCCGGCGCTTCGCCGCCGTGGGCGCGTCCTGGTGGTAGGTCGTCCCGGTGGCCTCCAGCGGTTCCGCCGCGGTCGGATCGGGCCCGGGTCGGTCGCGTCGGTCGGGCCGGGTCGGTCGGGTCGGTCGGGGCGGGCTGGCGGCTGGCGGCTGGCGGCGGACCGTCCGGCCGGGCCGGGTGGACCGCCGTCGGTCCGGCCGGGGCACGGTCAGGCCGGGTCCGCCAGCACGATGATGTTGTCCGTCCAGTGGCCGTCCGAGCCGATCCGCCCGCCGCAGGTGATCAGCCGCAGCGCGGGCGCGGGCGTGTCCCCGTACACCTGCTCGGTGGGGAAGCCGTCCTTGGCGGCCTGGAGCAGCGTGCGGACCGTGAAGTCCACGGTGCTGCCGTCCGCGCGCCGGACCCGGATCAGCGCGCCCGGCCGCAGCTTCGGCAGCTGCCGGAAGACCGCCGGGCCGTGCACGGTGTCGTAGTGCCCGATCAGGACTGCGGGCCCGGTCTCGCCCGGGGTGGGGCCGTTGCGGTACCAGCCGACCTCGTCGCCGCGCTCGGCCGGCGGCACCTGGACCGTTCCGTCGGCGTTCAGGCCGAGGTCGGTGACGGGCGCGTCCACCCCGGCATCGGGGATCAGGAGGCGGGTCGGCGGCGAGGCGGGGAGGGCCGTGGGGGTGGCGGCAGGGGGAGTGGTGGCGGTGGTGGGCGGGGCCGTCGGCGGGGTGCCCGGGGCGCTGCTGTGGCCGGAGGCCTCGATCCGCACCACCGGGGTCTGCCGGCCGGACAGCGCCAGCGAGGTGCCGAGCACCAGGCAGAGCAGGCCGGCCGTGCCGAAGGCCGTACGGCGCAGGGCGCTCGGGCCCGCCGTGGCGGCGCGGCGCCGTCCGCGGCGGCGGCCGGGTCGGTCGGCGCGCCGGTCGGGTCGGTCGGACCGCTGGGCTTCGCGTGACCGCTGGGCTTCGCGTCGACGGCCGCCTCGGTGGCCGCGGCCGCGGTTGTCGGTCCCCACCGCCGGGGCGGCCCCGGCGCCGCTTCCCCGACCGGCCAGGTACGGGGGAACGACGCCGGGGTGCCCGGCGGACTCGGGACCGGTGTCAGCCGCGCGCACCGGAGCGGCGGCGCAGGACGGCGAAGCCGAGTGCCGCGGCGCCGACGGCCGCGACGGCGCCGCCGCCCGCGAGCATCAGGCCGGAGCCGTCGGTGGCACCGGAGCCGTCACCGGCCTGCGCGGCACCCTTCGGCACTTCGCGGACCTGTGGCTGGGTGCCGGCCGGGCCCTGCGGAGCGGGCACGGCCCGCGGGGACGCGGCGGCCCCGCCCGGCGAGGCGGGGGAGGCGGCCGGAGCGGGCACGGCCTTCGGGTCGACCGGCGCCGGGGAGGCGGCGGGGGCCTTCGGCGCCGTGCCGGCCGGGGAGGCGACGGCGCCGCCCGGAGCGGTCGCGGCGGGCTTCGGTGCGCCGTCGGCCCAGGCCTGACCGCCGGTGACGGCGGTCAGCAGCGCGGCGCCGGTTAGGGCGCAGACCGCCAGGACGCGGCGGGCGGGCGAACGGTCGGTACGGCTCCTGCTCATGCGGTGGTCTCCATCGATATCTGTGTCTGCGTCGGTGTCGGTGGGTGCATCGGTCTTCGCGGTGGCGCGGTCGTGGACCTTCGTCGTCTGCGCCGGACGGGCAGACCGTCGCGGACGCCCTCGGGCCGGTACGGCCGGTGCGGCCGGTGCGGCCGGTGCGGCCGGGGCGTCGACACTGACGGTAGGAGGGTCGTGTCGCGGTCCTCGGCCGGTCGTGTCACGGACGGCCATCGGCTGCGTAACGGCCGTTTCCGTCGCAGTCGTTGTCCGTGACGTCACGCCCGCCGCCGGAACGCCCGCGGGCCGAATCCGCGCGGGGTCATTCCGGACCGGCCGGATCCGCACCGACCGGATCCGCACCGACCGAATCCGCACCGACCGGATCCACACCGACCGAATCCGGACCGGCCGAATCCGCACCGGCCGAACTCGCGCGCCCGCCGAATTCACACCGGCCGATGAGTGCCCCCGGCCTACGGCTCGTACCTCCGGGTGGGGGACCGAGAAGGATCGACAGAGAGGTGGCAGCGATGAGCATGCTGGCCAACCTGGTGCCGGCGATGCGGCATCCGCACAAGCGGACCCGGACCGGCAAGGAGACCAGGACCTCGAAGACCAAGGACCGTCGTCGTCGCCGCCATGGCGGCAACTCGCGGCACTGACGGCTCCGCCGTCCTGTCAGGGCCGGGCCGCCGTAGGCCTGGCCACCCTCCCGGAGCCGGACCCGAACCGTGTGGTCGCCGCGACGCCTGACCGCCGCCTCCGCGTCTGCGGACGCGGGGGCCGGCCACCGTGCGAACGGCGGCCGCGCGGCCGGCGCCCCCGCGGCCGACGACCCCGCGGCCGCCGTCGTCGCACAGGCCCCGGCCGTCCCGCTGCGGCGGGTGTTCGGGCGGTTCTGGCCCTACACCCGCGGGGGCCGACGCTGGCTGGCCCTCCTGCTGGGTTTCGTGTTGCTCGGGCCGGTGGTCGACGCGGCCGCGATCTGGCTGTTCAAGGTCGTCGTCGACGACGTGCTGGTGCCGCGCAGGCTCGATCTGTTCCCGCCGGTCGCGCTCGGTTACGCCGGGCTGACCCTGCTGGCGGGGGGCCTGCGCTTCGCCGACGAGACGGCCTCGGCCTGGGTCAGCGAGCGCTTCCTGCTCGCCCTGCGCACGGACGTGTTCCGGCACCTGCAGGGCCTGTCCCTGGGGTTCTTCGAGCGGCGGCGGCTCGGTGACGTCCTGTCGCGGCTGACCGCGGATGTCGAGGCGGTCGAGACCTTCCTCCTCTCGGGCGTCCTCGACGCGGTGGCGTACGTCGCCGAGCTGGCCGTCTTCCTCGGTCTGCTCTTCTACCTGCGCTGGGACCTCGCCGCGGTGGCCCTGGTCGTCGCGCCGGTGTTCTGGCTCACCGCCCGGCGCTTCTCCGTCCTGGTGAAGGCCGCGTCGCGGGAGCGGCGGCGGCGCAGCGGCTCGGTCAGCGCGCTCGCCGAGGAGACGCTGGACAACATCGCGCTGGTACAGGCGTACAACCGGCAGGACTGGGAGCAGGAACGGTTCCGCCGGGAGAGCCTGGCGCGGTTCCGGGCGACGATGGCGGCGACCCGGCTGCGGGCGCTGTTCGCGCCGATCGTGGAGGCGCTGGAGCTGGTCGGCGCGCTGATCGTGCTCAGGCTGGGCGCCTGGGAGCTCGCCAACGGCCGCCTGACGCTCGGCGAACTCCTCGTGTTCGTCGCCCTGTTGAGCCGGCTGTACGGGCCGATCCGCGGCCTCTCGCGGCTCAGCAACGGCTTCTACTCCGCCTCCGCCTCCGCCGAGCGGATCATCGAACTGCTCGACCAGCGGCCGCAGGTGACCGATCCGCCGAGCCCGCTGCGCCCCGCGTCGGTGCGCGGCTCGGTGGCCTTCGACGGGGTGTGGTTCCGCTATCCCGGCACGACCCGGGTCGCGCTGTTCGACGTGTCCTTCCGCGCCGAGCCCGGCGAGACCGTGGCGTTGGTCGGGGAGAGCGGGGCGGGCAAGTCGACGACCGCCAGACTGCTGCTGCGGTTCTACGACCCGGAGCGCGGCGCCGTCCGGCTCGACGGCATCGACCTGCGCGAACTCGCCCTGGCCGACCTGCGGGAGCAGATCGCGGTGCTGCTGCAGGAGACCCTGGTGATCCACGGCACCGTCCGGGAGAACATCGCGTACGGGCGGCCGGGTGCCACCGATGCCCAGGTCGTCGCCGCCGCGAAGGCCGCCGACGCGCACGAGTTCGTCAGCCGGCTGCCGGACGGCTACGACACCGTGGTCGGCCGGCAGGGCGGTCTGCTCTCCGGCGGGCAGCGGCAGCGGATCGCGATCGCCCGGGCGATGGTCCGGGACGCGCCCGTCCTGCTGCTGGACGAGCCGACCACCGGACTGGACGCGGAGTCCGGGCGGCGGATCCTGGAACCCTTGGGACGACTGATGAACGGGCGGACCACGATCGTCATCTCGCACAACCTGCTGACCGTGCCGAACGCGGACCGGATCGTGCTGCTGCGCGGCGGCTGCGTCGCCGCCTGCGGCACCCACGAGGAGTTGCTGGCCCGCGACGACGGCTACGCCCGGCTCTACCGGCTGCACCGGGCACCGCTCCGGGAGGCGGCCTGATGCGCGCCGAACGGCTGCACTCGGAGAGTCCTCGCCGCGAACGTCTGATTGCCGCAGGAGAGTCCATCGCCCCCGGCTACCAGGTCCTGGGCCATCTGTGCCGCACCGGCTGGCTCGACGTCTACGACTGCTGGAGCGAGGAGCGCGACTGCCGGTGCGTGGTCAAGGTGCTCCGGCCCGACCGCCGCCGCGAACGCCGACTGCGCGAGCGCCTGCTCCGCGAGGGCCGCTGGCTCACCGAGTTCACCCACCCCCACCTGGTGCGCGGCTACGGCACCGGCGAACGCCCGCAGCCGTACGCGGTCCTGGAGACCCTCACCGGCGAGACCCTCGCCCACCTGCTGGACACCCGGTCGCGCCGCCCGGCCGCCGGCGACCTGGCCCTGCTCGGACTGCACCTCTGCTCGGCGACCCGCTACCTGCACCGCCAGGGCCTGCTGCACCTCGACCTCAAGCCCTCCAACATCGTCATCGACTGCCGCCGCGCCAAGGTGCTCGACCTGAGCATCGCCCGCCCGCCGGGCCCGGGCACCCCCGGCATCGGGACGGACGGCTACCTCGCCCCCGAACAGGCGGCGGGCGGTCCCCTCACGGCGGCCACCGACGTCTGGGGCATCGGCGTCACCCTCTACGAGGCCGCCACCGGTGAACTGCCCTTCACGGACGAGTCGTCCAGCCCGATCACCCCGATCACCCCGATCACCCCGATCACCCCTGCCGCCCCGGTCGCCCGCGGCCGCCGCCTCCCGCGCCCCCTCGCCGCCGCCATCGACGCCTGCCTCAGCCTCGCTGCCGACGACCGCCCGGACCTGCCGCAATTGGCCGAAACCCTGGACGAGTTGCTTCCCCAGGGCCGCCGCGCGGCGCCGGCGCCGGAGGAATAGCGCGGAGGCCGGAGCCTCCCCTCCGCCCCCCGCGGCCGGTGAGCGTTCTGGACGTCGGGCTACGCCGAGTCCGGCGTCCCTGTGCGCCGGGCGGCCGAGCATCCCCCGCCACCCCGTACCGCGCCCCGCCCCGTCTCCAACCCTCCCCCTACCGCGCTCCGCGCAGCCGGCGGAGCGTCCACCCCGCTCCGAGCGCCCCGGTGTGGGTGGTGAAGAGCTCGGCGGCGCGCCGGTAGGAGAGGCGGGCGCGGCCGGTGTAGGGGCAGCGGTCGGGGGCGGGGGTGCCGGCGGGGGCGCGGCGGTCGGTGAGGAAGAGCGGGCCCGTGCCGCGGCCGGCGACGAGGAGCGGCAGGAGGCGGGCGGTGCCGGGCCCCCAGTGGACGGGGGTGTGTCCGGGGCGGGTGCGGCGGTGGAGGACGTCGAGGTGGTCGGTGTCGAGGGCCAGGACGGTCTCGATCGCGGCGCCGGACTCGTGCAGCAGGTGCCACAGCGTCTTTTCGCGCAGCGGCGCGCGCAGGGCGAAAAGGGAGCGCAGCTCGTCGGGGGTCAACGGGGCGGTGGACGAGGCCGGTTCGGGCAGTGCGCGGGGGCGCAGTTCGGCGGTCGGGTCGGCGTCGATCCAGCCGCGGGCCCGCCACCAGGCCGCGGCCGCGCGCAGGGTGGCGAGTTCCCGGTTGAGCGTGCGGGGGTCGGTGACGGCGCTGCGGCGGGTGACGGCCGTGCGGAGCCGGTCGGCGGCGTCCGGGTGGTCGAGCAGGGCCAGCGGCAGGACGGGCGGCCGTGCGCGCCGCCGTTCCGGGCCGGTGGGGGCGGGCCGGTCGGCGAGGGCCCAGGCCCAGGTGTCCAGTGCGATCCGGTAGATCCGCCGGGAGCCCTCGGCGAGCCCGGAGGCCGCCAGGTAGCGCTGCACGGCGACGCCGTATTCGACCGGGGGGAGGTCCGTCACGCCAGCCTTCTTCCGCAGTAAACACCGCATTCTGTGCTCATTCGAGGTCATCGAAGAATACTGGTTTACCGCAGTAAAGCGCAGGTGAATGCCGGTGATCGCCGTTGTTTACTGCGATAGGCGACGCTCTTTCCGAGATTGATGCGAAAAGGCTCAAGATTTTCACCGCAAGCCCTTGAACCCCGCCTTCCCGGAACTCAGACTTGCTGCCCATGGCAATGGACACCGAACGGATCCCGGCCCGCCGAAGGCGTCTGGGTGTCCGTCTCGCCGTGCTGGGCGAGCGCGATTTCGCCTGGTTCTTCACCGGGTACACCACGTCCCTCCTCGGCTCCTCGATGGCGCCGGTGGCGGTGGCCTTCGCGGTGCTGGACGGCGGCGGCAGCGGCAGCGAGCTGGGCTGGGTGATGGCGGCCCGGATCCTCCCGGTGGTGGCGGTGCTGCTGGCCGGCGGGGTGATCGCCGACCGGCTGGGCAGCCGCCGGGTGATGCTGGGCTCGGAACTCCTGCGAGGCCTGGTGCAGGCGGTGTTCGCCGGGCTGCTGGCGGCCGGGCACGCACCGGTCGTGGCGATGGTCGCCCTGGTCGCGGTGTGGGGGATCGGCGAGGGGCTGTTCATGCCGGCCTTCGGCGCGATCGTGCCCGGTCTGGTGCGCCGCAAGGAGCTGATGGCGGACGCCAACACCCTGCTGGGGCTGTCCCGTTCGCTGTCCACGGTGGCCGGCCCGGCGTTGGCCGGCCTGGTCACCGCGGCCAGGGGCCCGGCCGCGGTGCTGCTGGTCGACGCGGTGACGTACGGTGTCGGCGCCTTCGCCCTGGCCCGGCTCCGACAGCCGGGCTGGGCGGCACCGGCCGGCGGCGAGTCGATGCTGCGGGAACTGCGGGCCGGCTGGTCGGAGTTCACCGCCCGCCCGTGGCTGTGGATCACCACCACGCAGATGGGCCTGTTCAACCTGCTGGTGTGGGCGCCGTTCCTGGTGCTCGGCCCGCTCACCGCGCAGCGGGACCTCGGCGGCGCCCGCGACTGGGGCTTGGTGATGGGTGTGTACGGCGCCGGCGCGGTGCTCGGCGGCCTGCTGATGCTCGGCCGCAGGCCCGGCCGTCCGCTCGCGGTGGCCACGCTGGCGGGCCTGGGCTGGGCGCTGCCGTCCGGGGCGCTCGCGGTGGGGGCGTCCTTGCCGTGGGTGGGCGCCGGCGCGCTGGTGGCGGGGGCCGGCTCGGCGGTCTGCGGAACGCTGTACACCACCACGATGCAGGAGTGGGTGCCGGTGGAACTGCTCGGGCGGGCGACCTCGTTCGGCGCGCTCGGCTCCTTCGTCCTGGGCCCGCTCGGTCTGGCGGCGGCCGGTCCGCTGGCCGCCCGGTCCGGGGCGGACACGGTTCTGCTGCTCGGGGCTCTCTGGCAACTGGCGGCCGGGGCCGTAGTGTTGGGAATACCGGCCGTACGGAATCGCCGCTGGGAGGAGGGCCCGGTGGACTGACCGATCCCTCGGACGGTTCCGGGGCGCACCCCCGGCCCCGGTGCGGTCCCACCGCGTACCGCACCCGGCCGGCCCCGGAGCGCAACCGGCTGCCCCACCCGCGCACGCATGCCTCCGCGGCGGGCGGGGCGGCCGACCCGGTCGTACGGTGGAAGGGTTCGGGGGGTGACGGAGGAGGTCGTGCCATGCCCGGTTCGCTCACCATCAGCCACCACGAGTCCGCGGTGACCGTGGACCACACGGACGCCGAACGGCTCGCCACGGTGCTGGCAGAGCTGGCGTACCTGCTGGAGATCCCCGGCCCGAACCGGATCAACGAGGCCCAGCTCGCCCTGCTGTGCGAGGGCCGCACGCCGGACCGCGCCGAGCTGGCGCACTGGGCCCAGGCGCTCGCCACCCAGCTGAAGGGGCGGCTCTGACCGACTCCGTACCCGCTCGGCCCGCCGACCGCCCGCCGTACCATGGCGCGCGGGGCGGGGACGCCCTCCGGGTGCCGGGGTGGCCGGCGGCCGGTCCGGCGGAGGGTGGGGGCCCGAGCGTGGCGCAGTCCTGGTCGATGTCCTGGCTGACCGTGCCGACGCCGCTGCCCAGCGGCCCGATGCACATCGCGGTGACCCCGCTCGGCGTCGCGGCGGCCGGGTACGGCGGGCGCGAGGGTGAGGTGCCGCCGTGCACCGACGAGTCGAAGATCGCCGCCGTCACCGAGCGGATCGGCGCCTACCTGGCGGGCCGCACCCGTGAGGTGGGCCTGCCGATCGACTGGAGCCTGAGTTCGGGCCCGCACCGTGCGGTGCTGCAGACGCTCTGGCGCGGGGTGCCGTACGGCCGGACCGTCACGTACGGCGAATTGGCGGCCCGCAGCGGGGTGTTCGAGGACGTCACGGAGCCCGGCCTGGCCGCCCGGACGGTCGGGCAGATGATGGCCGCCAACCCCGTCGCGCTGTTGGTGCCCTGCCACCGGGTGGTGGCGGCGGACGGGATCGGCGGTTTCGGCGGCGGCAGGGTCGGGATCGACGTGAAGCGCTGGCTGCTCACCCTGGAGGGGGTGTTGGAGCCGACGCTCGACTGGAACGGGCCGCTGTAGCCGCCGGGTTGCCGGACAGGAGTCACCCCGATGGGGGAGGATGGGGTCCGGTCGGCCGGCGATGCCCGCCCCGTTCGAATGGAAAATCGAATGAATATCGATCAGGTGATCTAGTCGTACTATTTGTTCGGTTATTCCAAACCACTCGAATGAGTGATTGCGGAGTTCCCTCGAACGGGCCCACGATGAAGCTGCAACACGAATGCGCAAGGCGACACTTCATCAGGTATCGGGTATGCGAAGGGCTCCCCTCATGTCGACCGAAACCAATGCCGGAATTCCCGCGCCCGGAGCGCAGCCGGAAGTCCGGCAGCAGCAGAGTCTGAGCACGGCGGGCGCGCGGAACCTCGCCACGACCACCAAGTCGGCGCCGCAGATGCAGGGCATCAGCCCGCGCTGGCTGCTCAGGAAGCTGCCCTGGGTGCAGGTGTCCGGCGGTACCTACCGGGTCAACCGCCGCCTGCGCTACGCGGTCGGCCGCGGCCGGGTGGACTTCGTCAAGACCGGTTCCGAGGTGCGGGTCGTCCCGCCGACGCTCGCCGAGGTGCCGGTGCTGCGCGGCTTCCAGGACGAGGCCGTACTGGAGGAGTTGGCCTCGCGCTTCGTCCAGCGGGACTTCGCCCCCGGGGACGTCCTGGTCGAGGCCGGCACGCCGATCACCGAGGTCTTCCTGATCGCGCACGGCAAGCTCGACCGCATGGGCACCGGCAAGTACGGCGAGGAGACGGTCGTCGGCACCCTCGCCGACGGCGACCACCTCGGCGACGAGGCGGTCCAGCAGGACGGCGGCACCTGGCCGTACACCGTCCGCGCCGCGACCTCCGGCACCGTCATGGCGCTGTCCTGGCCCTCCTTCCAGGAGCTGCACGACCGCTCCGAGGCGCTGCAGCTGCAGGTCATCGAGTACCTCAACGGCTTCCAGCAGCCGCAGAACAAGCACGGCGAGGCCGCGATCGAGCTCTCCGCCGGCCACCACGGCGAGTACGAGCTGCCCGGCGCCTTCGTGGACTACGAGCTCAAGCCGCGCGAGTACGAGCTGAGCGTCGCCCAGACCATCCTCAAGGTGCACAGCCGCGTCGCCGACCTCTACAACCAGCCGATGAACCAGACCGAGCACCAGCTCCGGCTGACCATCGAGGCGCTGCGCGAGCGCCAGGAGCACGAGCTCGTCAACAACCCCGAGTTCGGCCTGCTGGAGAACGCCGCCTACGACCAGCGGATCCAGACCCACTCCGGCCCGCCCACGCCGGACGACATGGACGAGCTGCTCAGCCGGCGCCGCAGCACCAAGATGTTCCTGGCCCACCCCAAGGCCATCGCCGCCTTCGGCCGGGAGCTCAACAAGCGCAGCCTCTACCCGGGCACGGTCGAGGTCGACGGCAAGCAGGTCATGGCCTGGCGCGGGGTGCCGGTCTTCCCGTGCAACAAGATCCCGGTCGTCGGAAACACCAGCTCGATCATCGCGATGCGGGTCGGCGAGGACAACCAGGGTGTCATCGGGCTGCACCAGACCGGAATTCCGGACGAATACCAGCCGAGCCTTTCGGTGCGGTTCATGGGAATCGACGACAAGGCCATCATTTCCTACCTGGTGACCGCGTACTACTCCGCCGCGATCCTGGTGCCGGACGCCGTCGGCGTCCTGGAGAACGTGGACATCGCGCAGCGCTGACGCCCGGCGGGCGGGAGCGGAATCCGCGCCGTCCGGCCGGAGGTGCCCCGCGCACCCCGTCCGGCCGGAGGTGCCCCGCGCACCCCGGCCGGCCGGTGCGTCCCGGTGCGTCCCGGTGCGTCCGGGCACGGCCCGACACGGCCCGACACGGCCCGACCGCGAACGGGCAGGGGCTTGGCGCGCACGTCCTGCCGCCGTACGCCCGCTGTCCGTACGGCCTGCCCTCCGTACGGCCTGCTGTCCATACGGCCCGCTCTCCGTACGCCCTGCCGCCCTATGTCCCGCCGCCGAGCGTCCCGCCGTCACCGTCGCCCCGGCCGGTCCCGCGCCGACCGGCCCCGGCCCCCGTCCGAACACCGCCCGACACCCACAGCGCCACCCGGGCCCGCCCACGCCGGGCCCGTCCCACGACATGTGCCGACAAGGGGGAGACCCATGACGAGTCCCACGCTGGAACGGGACCACAAGGAGGGGCACGAGGCGGCGGACATCCTCGCCCGTGCCCGCGCGCTGGTCGACCCGGTCCTGCGGGCCGCCGTCGACTCGCTGCCCGGCACGATGCGCAAGGTCGCCGGCTACCACTTCGGCTGGTGGGAGGCGGACGGCACGCCCTCCACGGCCTCCGCCGGCAAGGCGATCCGGCCGGCCATGGTCCTCGCCGCCACCCAGGCCCTGGGCGGTGCGCCCACCGCGGCCGCCGCCGCGGCCGCCGCGGTGGAGCTGGTGCACAACTTCACCCTGCTCCACGACGACGTCATCGACCGGGACGACACCCGGCGCCACCGGCTCACCGCCTGGCGGGTGTTCGGCACCACCGAGGCCATCCTGGCCGGGGACGCCATGCACTCCCTCGCGCTGCGCCTGCTCGCCGAGGACGGCCACCCGGCCGCCCACGGCTCCATCCGCCGGCTCGCCGACTGCGTGGTCGAGCTGTGCGAGGGGCAGCAGATCGACTGTGCCTTCGAGCAGCGCAACGACGTCTCGCTGCCCGAGTGCCTGGCGATGGCGGAGGCCAAGACCGGTGCCCTGCTCGGCGCCGCCTGCGCGATGGGTGCCCTGTACGGCGGGGCGTCCGAGGACACGGCGCAGGCGATGGACGGCTTCGGCCGGGAGATCGGCCTGGCGTTCCAGCTGATCGACGACCTGATCGGCATCTGGGGGGATCCGGCGGTGACCGGAAAGCCGGTCGGCGCGGACCTGGTCGCCCGGAAGAAGTCGCTGCCGGTGGTCGCGGCCCTGGGCTCCGGCACCGCTGACGGCGATCGGCTGGCCGAACTGTACGCGCTCGAACGCCCGCTGAGCCCGGAGGAGTTGGCGCAGTGCGCCGCCGCCGTCGAGGGGGCCGGCGGGCGCGGTTGGGCGCAGGGGCAGTCCTGTGAGCGGATGGCCGCGGCGATGGCGCAGCTGGCCGCCGCCGTGCCGGAACCGTCCGCCGCCGACGAACTGCTGGCGCTCGCCGAGCTGGTCACCCGCCGCACGCACTGAGGGTGCGGTCCCGGGGAGCGGGGAGGCGGCCCGGGCGAATTCCCCCGCCAGGGCCCGCCCCCGCTCTCCGAGAGAGTCCTATCCGCTGTCCCAATGCGTCCAACAGGT
>NZ_JBVJJY010000001.1:736034-890765 GCF_055585785.1 Kitasatospora sp. NPDC053308
AGACCCTTCCCCCTCCCAACGCTCTTTTTTCCCTCCCGTCTCTCTCCCCCCTCCACAGCGGGGGGGGGTGTTTTGGGGGGGGGGGGACTCTCCCTCTTCCCCCCCCCCCCCGCCAGGGCCCGCCTCCGCTATCCGAGAGCGTCCGATCCGCTATCCCAGCGCGTCCAACAGGCGCTGCTCCTTCGCCGGTTCGATGCCCAGCGGGGCCGCCGTGCCCGGCCGTCCCTTGCGCCCCTCGGTGTCGGTGTCCTCGACCGGGCCGCGCGTCCTAAGCCACTCCCAGGTGTCCCGCGCGGTCTCGGCGAACGGTCGGCAGCGCAGCCCGGCCGCCTCCGCGCGGCCGGTGTCGGCGAGCCAGACACCGGCCAGCTCGGGCAGGTCCGGTGCCCAGAGGGGCAGTTCGCTCCACGGCTCGACCCGGTCCGGGCCCTCGGCGAGCAGCGGCCCGTCCGCGATCCAGACCAGTTCGGTGTCCGCGCCGCCCGCGACCGCCCGGCAGGTCTCCAGCCACGCGCCGAAGGTCAGCCGCCCGGGCGGCGCCGTGGTGAGGAACCGTCCTGACGTGCGGGCCGTCAGCCGGTCCAGCCCGAATGCGGCGAAGTCCCGGACGTCGATCACCTGCATGCTCCGCTGCGGGTCCCCCGGGGCGAGCACCCGCCCGCCGCGCGCCATCCGCTCCAGCCACCAGGGCAGCCGGCCGCCGATCTCGTACGGTCCGACGAGCAGCCCGCTGTTGAGGACGAGCGTGCGGTCGGCCCCGAAGCCCTCCAGCACCGCGCGCTCGCAGCCCGCCTTGAGGGCGGGGCTGAACGGCTGGCCGGGCGGGGTGTCGGCGGGGCAGGGGTGCCGCGGGGAGTCCTCGTCGATCACCCGGGCGGGCCAGTCCGCGAAGGCGTGCACGGAGGAGACCACGGTGTAGTGGCCGGCCCGCTCGCGCAGCAGTCGCGCGCTGAGCGCGGCCTGGGCGGGCTGCTGGACGGAGGTGTCGACGACGGCGTCCCAGCTCCGGCCGTCGACGAGCCGGGCGAGGTCCTCGGCGCGGTCGCGGTCGCCCCGGACGGCCTCGACCCCCGGCAGGTCGGCGGCGCTGCGGCCGCGGTTGAAGGTGGTCACGTGGTGGCCCCGGGCGAGGGCCTCGGCGGCGTAGGCCCGTCCGAGGAAGGACGAGCCTCCGAGCAAGAGGATCTTCATACCGCTCACCTTCTCCGCGTCCTCCCGCCGGTACGCCCGGATTCGCGCTGAGCAGATGCCGCGCCCTCCCGGCCCACTTAGCATCCGATCTGTACCGGTCTGCAAGGGTTCGACCGGATTCGGCAATGGGAGAGCGCAGCATGGTCAACCCGGCACTCGTGGATCCCGCGACCGTCCGCGCGACCGCCGCCGAAGCCTGGATCCGCGCCCAGCCGATGCTGCGCAACTACCGCTCCCTCTACGCCCAGGCCCTGGACGACGCGGACCCGTGCTCCCTCGGCGGCTTCGGCCGCTTCCGCCACCACCCGCGACCGCCCACCCCCGCCGACGCCCCGACCGGGGCGGGCAGCGGCGCCGAGCCCGGGGACACCGCGTACTCCCGCGCCTGGCTCGACCTGCGCGCCGAACCCTGGGTCGTCTCGGTTCCCGCCGAGGACCGCTACCACGTCCTGCCGGTGCACGAACTCGACACCGTGTACGCCGGTTTCCTCGGCTCCCGGACCACCGGCCCCGAAGCCGGCGACCACCTGGTGGCCGGCCCTGACTGGCACGGCGAGCCCCCGCCGGGCATCCACAGCGTGATCCGCACCGCCACCCGGCTGGTCGGCATCGTCGGCCGCACCCGGCTCACCGGGAACACCCCCGCCGAGGTCGCCGAGGTCGCCGCCGTCCAGCAGCGGTACCGGCTGCGCCCGCTGCACGAGTACGCCGGCACGCCAGCGCCGCCGCCCGCCCCCGAGCCGGTCTGGCCGGTCTGGCGCGAGGAGGTCCCGGACAGCCCGGAATTCCTGGCTTTCCTCGACTTCCTGCTCGGCTTCTTCCCCCTGGCCGGTCCCGTCCCGCTCCCGCCCGCCGAGACCGACCTGCGCGGCCGCCTCACCGACCTCGGCATCGACGGCCGCGGCGAGTTCGAGCCCGCCGTCCTCCCGCTGGAGCTGCGCGCCGAGATCGACGGCGGCATCGCCGACGGCCGCGCGCGGCTGGACCGGGCCGTCGCCGGACTCCGCGACCGCACCCACGTGTTCGGCACCCGGGAGCAGGTGGGCGCGGACTTCCTCCGCCAGGCCGTCGGCGCCGTGACCGAACTCCACGGGCTGCCCGCCGAGGAGGTCTGGTCCGGCTCCTGGGAGGCGGACAGCGCGGGCCACCGCCCGCCGCACGCCGACGACCGCGACCACGTCATCCGCTTCGCCCCGGACGCGCTGCCGCCGGCCCGCTTCGGCTGGTCCGCCACCCTGTACGCGCTCCCGGAGCGCCGGCTGGTCGACAACCCCCTGAACCGCTACGCGATCGGCGACCGCACCCCCGGCCTGGTCCGCGACCCGGACGGCGGACTCACCCTCCACGTCCGGCACAAGCGGCCCGCCGACGCCGACCACTGCGCCAACTGGCTGCCCGCCCCGGACGGCCCGTTCACCGTGGCGCTCCGGATCTACGGTCCCGACCGGGCCGTCCTCGACGGCCGCTGGCACCTCCCCCCGCTCGACCCGCGCTGACCGGAAACCCCGCTGACCTACCTGATCCGACCCGACCCGACCCGACCGGACCCGACCGACCGGACCCGACCCGACCCGACCCGACCCGACCCGACCGTGCGAAGGACCCCCGATGAACCAGCCCGAGCTGGAGGCCCTGGCCGCCGACGCGTACGTCTACGGCTACCCGATGGTCGCCGGCCTCACCATGGTCGAGCGCTTCACCAGGAGCGGTCTGGGCACCCTGCCGGCGGCGCCGTTCAACCACTTCAGCCACGCCGCCCGGCTGGCCGGTCCGGACGACAGGTTCGTCTCGGTCAACAACGACACGGTCTACTCGATCGCCCAGCTCGACCTCTCCGAAGGCCCGCAGGTCCTGCGCGTCCCGGACACCGCGGGCGCCTACTACGTACTGCAGTTCATCGACGCCTGGACGGACAACGTCGCCTACCTCGGCCGACGTGCCACCGGCACCGACGCGCAGACCTGGCTCCTCGTCCCGCCCGGCTGGCACGGCACCCCGCCGGACCGGGAACGGGTGATCGAGCTGCCGACCACCGTCGGCACCGTCGTCGGCCGCTTCGCCTGCACCGGCCCGGACGACCTGCCCCGGATCCGGGCCCTGCAGTCCGAGCTCGCCCTGGAACCGCTGGAGCCGGGGGGCCTGGCCGCCGGACTGCCCGAGCCCGACCCGGACGTCCCCGAGCGGCTGGCCTTCTTCGAACGCCTGCGGGTGTGGATGCAGGCCTTCCCACCGGCCACCGCCGACATCGAGTACCAGCGGCGCTTCGCCCCGCTCGGCCTGCTGGACGACGGCGCCTCGCCGTACCGCGCGGCCGCCCCCGAGTGGACCCTCGCGCTCGCCAAGGGCCTGGCCGCCGGCCGCGAACGGGTCGAGGACGCCACCCGCCCGCCCGAGGACCACCCGCCCGGCGAATGGCGCTCCGCGCTCCACCTGTTCGACTACAACACCGACCACCTGGGCCCCGGCACCCTGGACGACCCCGAGTGGCGCATCCCCGACCGCCGCGCCGCCTACCTCAGCCGCGCCGCCGCCGCCCGGGCCGGCCTCTGGGGCAACCACGCCTACGAGGCCTCGTACGCGATGACGTACGACGACTCCGACGGCCGCCCCCTCAACGGCGCGAACAGCTACACCCTGCGCTTCGACCAGCCACCCCCGGTCGGGGCCTTCTGGTCCGTGACGATGTACTCCGTCCCGGACTACTACCTGGTGGAGAACCCGATCGACCGCTACTCGATCGGCGACCGCACTCCCGGCCTCGTCTACGGCGAGGATGGCTCCCTCACCATCACGCTCCAGCACGACCAACCCGAGGACCCGGTCGCCGCCGCCAACTGGCTCCCCACCCCACTCGGCGACTTCCGCCCGATCATCCGCCTCTACCAGCCCCATCCCCCCGTCCTCGACGGCACCTACCAAGTCCCGCCGATCCACCGCATCTGACACCCCCACACCCCGCACACGAAAAGTCGGCCACAACGACTTCCCGCGCACCTTCGGCCCGTTCGTGCCCTGGCCAAAATCTGCAGACCGGTCTACCTGCTCTCATGGACGCCCGTACAACCCCACCCGGGAAAAGTCGACCCAGCCGACGTTCCACGCATTCCGACAAAGCCCAGCACGCAAATATGCAGACCGGTCTACCTATCCGGCTGCTTCACGATTCCCGCCGCGCGCAGGAATGTCGACCACGCCGACTTCCTGCGCGCACCCGAGCCTGTGCTGAGCGCGTAAGCCTGGCCCCGGTCTTCCGATCCCACTAGAAATCGCATCCTCCCCACGGCATGCGAAGTCGGCCCGGCCGACTTCCTGCGCTTCGAGCGCCGCGATTAGAATATGTAGACCGGTCGACATATTCTTACCGCGCCCTACCCGTGCCGCGCGCAGGAAGTCGACCGCGCTCCCGTGCAACGCCAAAACTGCTGAGCGCGAACCTGGTCCCCCGTCTTCCTGTTCCAGCGGAGTCCCCCCTCCCCACGCGCTTGCGAAGTCGGCCCGGCCAACTTCCTGCGCTTCGAGCGCCCCGAGCAGAATATGTAGACCGGTCTACCTGATGCGCCCACGCCGACGCCTGCACGACGCCGCGCATCAGAAGTCGGCCTGGCCGACTTCCTGTGTGCGCTCCGGCGTCGATCCAACACGAATATGTCGATCGGTCTACATATCTCACACGTCGGCCTCGCTCCTGTGCCTAGGAAGTCGATTGTGCCGACTTCCTGCGCACCCCGATCTTCAGCTCCCTGTAGGAATATGACGACCGGTCTACAGACCAGCCGAGGCCGCGTTGAGGCCAGGCCCGCGCACAAGAAGTCGACCCTGCCGACTTCTCGCGGGCAGCCCGGTCGGCATGCGGCGGCCTAATGGGCCGTCGGTGACGGCGTCGGTGTCCCCGTTGCCGTCGGGCGGGGGGAGGCGCTGCTGGTGGGTGGCGTGCTCGGCGTGCCCGAGGGGGACGGCGTGCCCGAGGGGGACGGCGTGCCCGTGGGCGCGCCGGTCGGCGTCGGGTTCGACGGCGAGGGCGTGCCCGTGCTGGTCGGGGTGGCGGTGGGGGCCGGGGTAGTGGAGGCCGTCGGCGTGGGGGTGGCCGAGGAGGAGGGGGAGCCGCCGCGGTTGTGCGGGCCGCCCTCCAGGGTGACCACCGCCTGCGAGGGCGGCAGCGCGATGCGGGCGGTCCAGTGCGTCGTCGGTGCGAGGTCCTCGTCCACGGTGACGATCACGGTGATCCGTTGCCCGGGCGCGAGCGTGCCGGAGTCGCGGCTGAGCCGGAGCCAGCCGGCGTCCGTCACCGCGCGCCAGCGGATCTCCGTGGTGCCGGAGTTAGTGAGGGTGAGGACGGTACGGCTGCCGTACTCGCCGGCTTCGACGGTGAGCAGTCCCGCCGGGGCCGGGTCGGTGGTGCCCGGTCCGGAGGTGCGCTCGACCACGGGTTCCGGGGCGGCGACCAGGGTCGGGCTGCTGAGCGGGGTGGCGCCGTGGGCCGGGACGGGAACCACCGCGCCCTGGAAGGTCAGTCGCGGAACGCCCGGATGCAACGTTTCTGCACCGTTGGCTCCGCCGACGCCCGTACCGCCCGCGCCCGCCAGTTCCAGCCCGGGCATCCCGGGCGCGCCCTGCCCGGCCGGCCACGGCTGCTGCGGTCGTTGCGCGGCGGCCCGGTCGGTCTCGTCCACGCGCACCGCCGAGACCGAGGCCGTCGCTCCCGATCCGCCGCCGCTCCGGTGCCCGGCCCAGAGGGCGATCACCGGCGCCGCCAGGACGGCCGCGAGGACCCCGGTGGTCACCACGCGCCGACGGACCGCCAATCCGCGCCCCGCGTCCGGCGCCCGGTGCCGGGGGAAGCCGTTCTGGTCGAACCGCAACCCGGGTTCCCCGACCGCAGCGCCCGCGGCTCCCGGCCCGCCCGCAGCACCCGCAGCACCCGCGGCACCCACGACACCTGCCACACCCACGGCGCCGCCCGCACCCCCCGCCCTTGCGGAATCCGGCGCCGCCAAGAGCGGCAGCCCCGAGAGCCCCGCCGCGCCCTCCGCCGCCTCGCCGGCCACCCGCTCGGCCGTCCCGCGACAGGTCGGGCAGTCCACCACGTGCTGCACCAGTTCCCGCCGCAGCGCCGGGCCGAGCACCCAGTCCCGCCAGGACTCCGCCCCGGCCCCGCCGAGCCGGTCCAGCTCCGGGCAGCTGCCCACGCCGAGCACCAGCAGTGCCGCCCTGGTCCGGGCCACTTCGGCCTCGGCACCGGTCAGCAGCTCCCGGGTCCGCTCGAACGGCAGGCCCAGCACGGCTGCCACTTCCAGCGGGGTGAGCCGGTGCCGGACGGACAGCTCCAGTGCCTCGCGCTGTTCCGGGTCGGTGCCGGCCGCCTCCGGCCAGGCGAGCGAGGCCAACTCGCGCCGCCGCCGGGCCGCCTCGGTCTCACGTCCGCCGCCGACGGCCCCGGCCTCGCCGACAGTCCCGCCCCCGCCGACAGCCCCGCCGAGGCCGTGCCCGTCGACAGCCCCGCCCCCGCCGCCCCCCTCGCCAGCCCCGCTCCCATCGGCAGCCCCGACCCCACCACCGAGAGGGTCGCCCCCGCCCCCGTCCGCGAGCCGCCGCAGGCAGCAGTACCGGGCCAGCGAGAACAGCCATGCCCGTACCAGCCCGGGCTCCGCCAGCCGGGCGCCGTGCCGCCGTGCCAGCTCCCGGACCTCGCGCAGGGCGTCGGCGGCGGCGTCGTGTTCGCACAGCACCGAGAGGCAGTAGGTGAAGAGGCCGTCCACCTGCCGGTCGTACGCCGTGAGCACGGCGGCGGCCTGCGGCCCGACCGGCCCAACAGTTCGCGTTGTCACCCGTCCGACGGTAGAGACCCCGGACGGTACGGCCCCGCCATTCGCGCCGTATGTACTTCTTTCGGGTAACAACATCGCCCATCTGTGTGGACGCCCGGCGAGCCTTCGCGGGGACTCCCGGCGAGCAGCCCGCGGCGGGTCGGCAGCGCCCTGCCCGGGCCTCGCTGTCGTACCCAGGCGCTACCGTGGGCGCCATGCCTCCGCGTTCCAAGACCACCGCCAAGCCGCGCCCGGCCTACCGCTGCACCGAGTGCGGCAACCAGCTCCCCAAGTGGGTCGGCCGGTGCCCGGAGTGCAACGCCTGGGGGACGGTCGAGGAGTACGGCGCGGTGCCGATCCGGACGACGGCCGCCGGCCCGGTCAGTGCGCCGGCCCGTCCGATCGCCCAGGTGGACGGCCAGGTCGCGACGGCCCGCTCGACGGGCGTGCCGGAGCTGGACCGGGTGCTCGGCGGGGGGCTGGTCCCCGGGGCGGTGGTGCTGCTGGCCGGCGAGCCCGGCGTCGGCAAGTCCACCCTGCTGCTGGACGTCGCGGCCAAGGCGGCGACCGACCGGCACCGCACGCTCTACGTGACAGGTGAGGAGTCGGCCGGCCAGGTCCGGCTGCGCGCGGACCGGATCAACGCGCTCTCCGAGCACCTCTACCTGGCCGCCGAGTCCGACCTGGGCGCGGTGCTGGGGCACATCGAGGCGGTCAACCCCGGCCTGCTGATCCTGGACTCGGTGCAGACCATCGCCTCCGCCGAGCTGGACGGCGCCCCCGGCGGCCCGGCCCAGGTCCGCGAGGTGGCGAACGCGCTGATCCGGGCGTCCAAGGAGCGCGGCATGGCGACCCTGTTGGTCGGCCACGTCACGAAGGACGGCCAGATCGCCGGTCCGCGCCTGCTGGAGCACCTGGTGGACGTGGTGCTCAGCTTCGAGGGGGACCGGCACGCCCGGCTGCGCCTCATCCGCGGGGTCAAGAACCGCTACGGCGCCACCGACGAGGTGGGCTGCTTCGAGCTGCACGACGAGGGCATCGTCGGCCTGGCCGACCCGTCCGGCCTCTTCCTGACCAGGCGTGACAAGCCCGTCCCGGGCACCTGCCTCACCGTCACGCTGGAGGGCAAGCGCCCGCTGGTGGCGGAGGTGCAGGCGCTGATGGTGGATTCGCAGATCCCGTCGCCGCGCCGCACCACCTCGGGTCTGGAGTCGCCCCGGATCGCGATGATCCTGGCCGTGGTCGAGCGGCACGGCGGGGTGAAGCTCGGCAAGCAGGACATCTACACCGCGACGGTGGGCGGGGTGAAGCTGAGCGAGCCGTCCGCCGACCTCGCGGTGGCGCTCGCGGTGGCCAGCTCCTCCACCGACACCCCGCTGCCCAGCAACCTGGTGGCGATCGGCGAGGTCGGTCTGGCGGGCGAGGTACGGCGGGTGACGGGTGTGCAGCGGCGGCTCGCCGAGGCGCACCGGCTGGGCTTCACCCACGCCCTGGTCCCGCCGGACCCGGGCAAGGTGCCGCCGGGCATGAAGGTGGTCGAGGTGGCCGACATCGGCGAGGCGTTGCGGGCCATCCCGGGCCGCCGCCGGGCCGCCTCCAAGCCGCGCGGCGAAGCCCGCGGAGAGGCCCGCCCGGAGGCCCGTACGGACGGCCGCGCGCAGTCCCGTGGTGAGGCTCCGTCGGCGCCGCCCGCGCCCCGCTCGGCCCCGGTCGCGGCCTACCCGGAGGAGCTGATGGACGGCTGGGAGCCGCTCGACTCCGACGAACTGCGCTGACCCAAGCCCTGCCGCAGCCGCACGCAGTTAGACTTTCCCCAGTCTCATTGGCCAGAAGGCAGTACCGAGCGGTACTGAGCGACAGAGCAACAGACCGCGGACCGGCGCACGGCACGAGGCGCGCGGCACGGGGTCGACCGGAGGAGTCACGTGGCAGCCAGCGACCGGGGGGCGGACAAGGCCTCCCGTGAGGAGGCCCTGCTGCGGGCCTCCCTCACCGCCATCGCTCCCGGCACGGCGTTGCGTGACGGCCTGGAGCGGGTCCTGCGCGCCAACACCGGCGGCCTGATCGTGCTGGGCTTCGACAAGACGGTCGAGTCCATCTGCACCGGTGGTTTCGTGCTGGACGTCGAGTTCACCGCCACCCGGCTGCGCGAGCTGTGCAAGCTGGACGGCGCGGTCGTGCTGGACAAGGACATCACCAAGATCGTCCGGGCCGGCGTCCACCTGATGCCGGACTCGACCATCCCCACCGACGAGACCGGCACCCGCCACCGCACCGCGGAGCGGGTCAACCGGCAGACGGGTTACCCGGTGGTCGCGGTCTCGCACTCGATGCGGCTGATCGCGATGTACGTCAACGGCACCCGCCGGGTGCTGGAGGACTCCACCACGGTGCTGTCCCGCGCCAACCAGGCGCTGGCCACGCTGGAGCGCTACAAGCTGCGCCTGGACGAGGTGGCCGGCACGCTCTCCGCGCTGGAGATCGAGGACCTGGTGACGGTCCGGGACGTCACGGCCGTGGCCCAGCGGCTGGAGATGGTCCGGCTGATCGCCACCGAGATCGCCGGCTACGTGCTGGAGCTCGGCATCGACGGCCGCCTGCTCTCGCTGCAGTTGGACGAGCTGATCGCGGGCGTGGAGCCGGAGCGCGAACTGGTCGCCCGGGACTACTTCCCGGAGCGGGCCGCCAAGAAGGGCCGGACGGTCAACGAGGTGCTGGCCGACCTGGAGGCGCTCACCCACGCCGAGCTGCTCGACCTGCAGACGGTGGCGAAGGCGCTCGGCTACTCGGGCTCGCCGGAGTCCCTGGACTCCGCGGTCTCGCCGCGCGGCTACCGCCTGCTGGCGAAGATCCCGCGCCTGCCCAACACGGTGATAGAGCGCCTGGTCGAGCACTTCGGCGGCCTGCAGAAGCTGCTCGCCGCGAGCATCGACGACCTGCAGACGGTCGAGGGCGTCGGCGAGACCCGGGCCCGCTCGGTCCGGGAGGGCCTGTCCCGCCTCGCCGAATCGTCCATCCTGGAGCGCTACGTCTGATCCGACGCGCGGACGGTTCACGGCCCCTGAGGAAACGCTTCCCCAGGGGCCGTCCCGCGTCCGTAGCTGCGTCCGCGTCCGTACCCGCGCCCACCCCGCGTCCGCGCCCAGCCCGCGCCCGACGGGATCGACGTGCCGACGCCGGAGCCCCCGGCCGCGCGGCCGGGGGCCCCGAAGCGAGGTGACCGCCCCTCAGTTGTCCAGCCGGATGGAGGCCCGCGCCGAGACCTTGTCCCCGGCGAGCCCGGTGAGTTCGGCGAGCACCACATAGGTGCCGTTGGCCGGCGGCGTCTGGTCGGTGGCGGTCGCGCACTGCGGCTTGCTGCGGCTGCGGTCCCAGGTGAAGGTCTCGGTCTGGCTGCCGTTGGCGGGCAGCTGGACCCAGATGCTGCCCTTGTCGTTCGGGCAGTCCCCCGAGGACCAGACCCGGTCGCCGTTGCTGGCGCTCACGGTGATCGCGGAGGCGACCCGGCCCAGGTCCACCCGGCAGTTGGCGCCGGAGTTCTTGACCGTCAGGGCGAGCCGCGGCTTGTCCTTGGGCTGGAACGAGTTCTGGGTGCCCGCGAGTTCCAGGGCGACCTGCGAGGAGGCGCAGACCGGAAGCGCCATGATCTCCGGGGTGTTGACCGCCGGAACGCCGCCGCCCGAACCGCCCGCACTGCCCGTGCCGCCTGAGCCGCCCGCCGCACCACCACCAGGGCCGCCGGTGCCGCCGCCCGAGCCACCGGAGCCGCCCGCCGGGGCCGGGTTGGCTCCGGTGCCGCCGCTCAGGTTGACCTCGGTGCCACCGCCCCCGGCCACCGGACCGCCGCCGCTGCCGCCCGAGCCGCCCCCGGGGCGTGCCGCGGGGCCGCTCGGCGAGGCGCCGGGCGTGATGGTCTGGGCCGGGGTCTGGGAGGGAACGGCCTGCGCGGCCTTGCTCCCTGAGCCGTCGTCACCGCCCCCGCCCTGGTCGGTCATCAGCCAGGCGATCAGGGCGATAACCGCCGCGACGGCGGCGAGCACGACGACGCGCCGACGCCAGTAGATCGAGGCCGGCAGTGGTCCCACGGGTTGACGCAGAGAGGGCACGACCAAACTCTACGAGACCGTGTGTGGTGATTGACTCATCAACACCGCACAGTCGTCCCTTCCTTCACATGATCCGCCATTTGATCCGTTCGAGGGAGTCCCGAACGGCTGATTTTCGGAACAACGCCGAGGAATCCGGACCGACGCCTTCCGCTCCCGCCCAGCTCCCACCCCGCTCCGATCCCGCTCCCATCCCGCTCCGACCGTCCCGTCGGGCGTGGGAGGATCGAAGGGCCATGACTGCCATCACCGCCACCGCCGTTGCCACCGACGCCACCCGTCTGCCACTGCCCCTGCCGCTGTTCCACTCGACCGTCCTGGACTGGTACGAGGCGACCAAGCGGGACCTGCCCTGGCGGGCCCCCGACGCGACGCCCTGGGGCGTCATGGTGAGCGAGTTCATGCTCCAGCAGACCCCGGTCAAGCGCGTGCTGCCCGCCTGGGAGGCCTGGCTGACCCGCTGGCCGACCCCGGCCGAGCTCGCCGCCGAGGCCCCCGGGGAGGCGGTCCGGATGTGGGGCCGACTGGGCTACCCCCGCCGCGCGCTGCGGTTGCACGCGGCGGCCGTGGCGATCACCGAGGAGCACGGCGGCGCCGTCCCGGACGACCACGCCACGCTGCTGTCCCTGCCCGGGGTGGGGGAGTACACCGCCGCGGCCGTCGCCTCCTTCGCCTTCCGCCAGCGCCACGTGGTGCTGGACACCAACGTCCGCCGGGTCTTCGCCCGCGCGGTGACCGGCGTCGAGTACCCGGCTCAGGCCACCACCGCCGCCGAGCGCCGCACCGCCACCGCGCTGCTGCCCGACGACGCCGAGACCGCCGCCACCTGGGCGGTCGGCGTGATGGAGCTGGGCGCCCTGGTCTGCACCGCGCGCAGCCCGGAGTGCGGGGAGTGCCCGCTGTTCGCCGGCTGCGCCTGGCAGCGGGCCGGGCGGCCGCCGTACGAGGGCCCGGCCCGGCGCGGCCAGTCCTACGAGGGGACGGACCGCCAGGTGCGCGGCAAGCTGCTCGCGGTGCTGCGCGAGGCGCACGGCGAGGTCGAGCAGGCCCGGCTGGACGAGGTCTGGCCGGACGCGGTGCAGCGGGCCCGGGCCCTGGACGGGCTGGTCGCGGACGGCCTGGTCGAGCCGGTCGAGCAGGGCGTCTACCGCCTGCCGCAGTAGGAGGAACGACGGCGCCCCCGGAAGGCTCGAAGCCTCCCGGGGGCGCCGTGTGCGTGCGACCGAGCGGACGGTCAGGCGGCCGCCGCCTCCAGCGGGGCCTCGGCCGGCTTCTCGCCCTTGCCCGTCCCGCGCAGCGGCACCTCGCGGAGGAACACCGCGGCGGCGATCGCGATCACGGCCACCCCGGCGCCCCAGAGGAAGACGGTGTGCATGCCGTTGGACACCGCGTGGTGGTAGGCGTCCTGGATGTTCTCGGGCAGCTTGCGCAGGGCGGCCGGGCTCATCTGGCCCGGGTCCTTCACGCCGCCGCCCGCGGTGGCCTGCTCGCCGAGCCTCTCCTTCATGGTGTCGGTCACCCGGTTGTTGAACAGCGCGCCGAACAGCGCGACACCGAAGGAGCCGCCGATGGTGCGGAACAGGGTGGCGGTGGAGCTGGCCACGCCCATGTCCTTGAGCTCGACGCTGTTCTGCGCCACCAGCATGGTGATCTGCATCAGGAAGCCCATGCCGGCGCCCAGCACGATCATCCAGCAGGCCGAGGTGAAGCTGCTGGTCTCGGTGCCCATCGTGGAGAGCAGGATCAGGCCGCCGGTCATCACGATGGTGCCGATGATCGGGTAGATCCGGTACTTGCCGGTCTTGGTGACCGCCCGGCCGACCACCAGCGAGATCACCAGCATGCCGAACATCATCGGCATCAGCAGCAGACCGGAGTTGGTCGCCGAGGCGCCCTGGACGATCTGCTGGTACAGCGGCAGGAAGACGGTCGAGCCGAACATCACGAAGCCGACGATGAAGCCGATGATCGAGACCAGCGTGAAGTTCAGGTTCTTGAACAGGGTCAGCGGGAGCATCGGCTCCTCGACCCGCTGCTCGACGTAGCAGAAGGCGATCAGCGAGGCGGCGGCGAGCGCGGCCAGGCCCAGGATCTGCTTGGAGCCCCACGCGTACTGCTGGCCGCCCCAGGTGGTGATCAGCACGAGCGAGGTGATGCCGACGGTGAGCAGGACGGCGCCCAGGTAGTCGATCTTGGCGGTGCTGCGGACCTTCGGCAGCTTCAGGGTCACGATGACCACGGCGAGCGCGACCACGCCGAGCGGCAGGTTGATGTAGAAGGTCCAGTGCCAGCTGAGGTGGTCGGTGATGAAGCCGCCCACCAGCGGGCCGCCGATGGTGGCGAGGGCCATCACCGCGGCGAACATGCCCTGGTACTTGCCGCGGTCGCGCGGCGGGACGAGCGCGCCCATGATCGACATCACGCCGACCATCAGACCGCCGGCGCCGAGGCCCTGCACGGCGCGGAAGCCGATCAGCTCGTTCATGTTCTGCGACAGGCCGGACAGTGCCGAGCCCACCAGGAAGATCACGATCGAGGTGAGGAAGGTGCCCTTGCGGCCGTACATGTCGCCGAGCTTGCCCCAGATCGGGGTGGAGGCGGCGGTGGCCAGGGTGTAGGCGGTGACCACCCAGGACAGGTGCTCGGCACCGCCCAGGTCGCCGACGATGGTCGGCATCGCGGTGCCGACGATCAGGTTGTCGAGCATGGCCAGCAGCATGGTGACGACCAGACCGACCATCACGAGGCGGATCTCGCGGGGTGACCGCGGCTGCTCCTCCTCGGCCGTCTTGTCCTCCGGTACCGGGCCGGCGGTCTTGGACTGTGACATGAGGTGGGGTCTCCCGGAGGGGTGGTTCGGACGGAGCGTCGGGCCGTGCGGCGGCTCACTTACTTGTCGCCCGGCTAGTTTATCGATCGTCGGCACGGTAGGTTGTTCCCTAGCCGGTCGTCAAGCCAGTTTCCGAACCGGGCACCTGGGCAGGGAGAATGTTGCCCGGGGCGGACGCCATCGGGAGTCCGCAGCAGTCACCGACGCAGTCATGAGGCAGGCCATGGGCACTCCGCACAGCCCCCGCAGCGACACCCGGGCTCGCATCATCGAGGTGTCGCTGGAGCTCTTCTCCGAGCAGGGGTACGAGCAGACCTCACTGCGCGAGATCGCCGACCGCCTGGGCGTGACCAAGGCCGCGCTCTACTACCACTTCAAGACCAAGGACGACATCGTCCTGGGCATCGTGGAGCGGATGGCCGCGCCGATCGACGAGACGATCGCCTGGGGCCGGACGCAGTCCTGGAGCCCGGAGATGCGCGACGAGCTGATCCGCCGCTTCGCGGACGGGATGGCCGAGCGCGCCCCGCTGCTGCGCTTCTTCCACGAGAACCAGCCCGCGCTGCGCGAGTCCCCGGCGGGCCTGGCCTTCCGGGACCGCATGATCACCATGATGCAGCTGGTGCACGGACCGGAGGCCGGCTTCCCGGACCGGCTGCGGGCCGCGATGGCGCTCTTCACCGTCCACTCGGCGATGTTCCTGCTCAAGCAGGACAGCGCGGACTGCGGCCGCGCCGAGAACGTCTGGGGCGAGCCGCTGGACACCGCGACGACCACGCTGGACGAGGCGATCGGGACGGCCCGGGACATCGCCCTGGAGATCGGCGGCCGGATCAGCCACCCCGCTCCGGCCCCCGCCCGCTCCTGAGAGCCCCTGCCCGTTCATAGCAGCCCCAGCCCCGCAACGGACGCCTGCCCAGCCCCGGCAGGCCCCCGCCCAGCCCCGCAACGGACGCCCGCCCAGCCCTCGCAGCAGGCCCCCCGCCCAGCCCCGCAACGGGCGCCCGCCGTGCGTGCTGGCGCCCCCGCTGAGCGCCGGTCAGAAGTTCGTGACGCCGTGCCCCGCGAGGTAGGCGATCGGGTTGATCACCGCGCCGTAGCGGTTGCTGGTGCGGATCTCGAAGTGCAGGTGCGGCCCGGTCGAGTTGCCGGTGCTCCCGGACAGTCCGATCCGCTGGCCGGCCGCTACGTGCTGGCCCGCCGAGACCGCGAGCGAGGACATGTGCGCGTACTGCGCGAAGCGCCCGTCCGCGAGCCGCAGCACGACCTCCTTGCCGTACGCGCCGTCCCAGCCGGCCGACACCACGGTCGCGTTGCCGACCGCCAGGAGCGGCGTGCCCGGGGAGATCGCGAAGTCCACCCCGGTGTGGTACCCGGCCGCGTAGCTGCGGTTGGCGACCCCGAACGGGTTGCTGGTCGGCGCGTCCGGCACCGGGGCCGACCACTCGGGCGAAGGCGCGGGCGTGGGCGCGGGCTCCGGCTGGGGCGCGGGCGCGGGCGCGGCTTCCGGCGCCGGCGCGGGTGCTGCCTCGGCCCCGGCCGCCGGGGCGGGCGCCTGCGCGGGCAGCAGGTTGGCCGCCACCGCCACGAACCGCTGGGCCGAGTCGTCCTCGGGCAGCTTGTACGGGCTGGGCCCGGCCACCTGGACCAGCCCCGGGCTGGGCACCTGCGCCCGCGGCGCGGTGAAGGCCGAGCTGCCCGGCGTGGTGGGCAGCACGGTCTGCGCCGACGCGCTGCCCGACCCGACCGCCAGCAGGACACCGACGAGCAGTGCCGCGGCCGCCCCGGCCGAGGCCAGCGCGTGGTCGTGCTCGGCCCGCTGGCGGCTGCCCGGCAGGGTGGTGTGCCGGGGCGTGCCGAGCGAACGCAGCGGCGCGGTCCGGGCGCGGAGGGCGTGGCCGAGCCGGGGCTGCCAGGCCGCCGTACGGGGGCGCCGGGGCGTGCCGAGCGAGCGCAGCGGCGCGGTCCGGGTGCGGAGGGCATGGCCGAGCCAGGGCTGCCAGGCCGCCGCCTGGGCCACCGTACGGGCGGCCGTACGGGCGGCGAGCCGGCGCAGGGCCGGCCCCACGGGCGGGACGGTGGACATCGGTGGCCTTACCTCACGGGTCGTACGGGGGCAGCGCGAAGCGCCCGGTCGGGCGTCTGCTGAGCGGGGGGACCACTCAGGTGTAGCCGTCACCGCGCGGACTCCCAAACGCGGTGATGTACTACGGCGTGTAGTCGGCACGGCGCCGGGGATCCGAGCCGCCGGACCGCCGATCATGTGCTCCGATCGCCCCTGACCGCCCCGGGCGGGTCCGCGAGCCGCCCGGGGCCGGCTACTACCCCCGGCCGTACCGCGCCGGAGGCCTGTGACCAGTGCCACGCGGACCCGGGGTTTGCCGGAGTCGAACAGCTTTCCGTCCGCACCGCTGACCGGCCCGGCCCGCTGCGGGACCATCGACGCATGTATGGCAACAGGACCGAAGACCCCGACGCCGGTGACCGCCCGAGCCCGAGCCCGGCGGACCGCCGCTTCGCCGCCCTGCGCGGCTGCGAGCGCATCCTGTCCGGCACCCGGCCGCAGACCGTCCGCGAACGCCTCGCGGCCCTCGCCGCGCCGCCGCCGGACGGGCGGGGCGCCGTCCCCGACCTGGACACCCGGCCGGACCAGTACGGCGACGGCGTGGTCCGCGAGCTGGAGCTCCGGACCGCTGAGCTGCTCGGCACCGAGGACGCGGCCTTCTTCCCGACCGGGACGATGGCCCAGCAGGCCGCCCTGCGGATCCACGCCGAGGCCGCCGGGCTGCGCACCGTCGTCACCCATCCGCTGGCCCACACCGACCGGCACGAACGGCACGCGCTCGGTGTCCTCTCGGGGCTGCGCAGCCTCTGGCCGACCACCGCGCCGCGCCAGCCCAACGCCGAGGAGGTGCGCGCCCTGGACGAGCCGTACGCCGCGCTGAGCCTGGAACTGCCGCTGCGCGACGCCGGCTTCGTCCTGCCCGACTGGGCGGAGCTGCGGGCCGTCTCGGAGGTCGTGCGGGCGGAGCACGGCGCGGCGCTGCACCTGGACGGCGCCCGGATCTGGGAGTCGGCCGTCGCCCTCGGCCGCCCGCTGCCGGAGCTGTCCGCCCTGGCCGACTCGGTCTACGTCTCCTTCTACAAGACGCTCGGCGGGATCAGCGGCGCCGCGCTGGCCGGTCCGGCCGGGTTCGTCCGTACCGCCAAGGCCTGGCGGCACCGCTACGGCGGGCAGCTCTTCCAGCAGTGGCCGGCCGCCCTCGCCGCCCTGGCCGGGCTGGAGCGCGAACTGCCGCTGCTGGGAGGGTACGTGGCGCATGCCCGGACGGTCGCCGAGGCCCTCGCCCGGGCCTTCGCCGCCGTCCCGGGCGCCCGGGTGCACCCGGCCCCGCCCCACACCCACCAGTTCTGCGTCTGGCTGCCGTTCCCGGCCGAGGAGTTGGAGGAGGTCTCGCTGGCGCTGGCCGAGGAGAGCGGGATCGGGCTGTTCGGCGCCTGGCGCGAACGCGAGCTGCCGGGGCTGGCGATGACCGAGGTGACGGTCGCCGCGCCCGCCCTGGACTGGACGGGCGCCGACGTCGAGGCGGCGGCCGCCGCCTTCCTGGACCGGCTGTCCACGCTCCGCAAGGCCTGACGGGGCGCGGAGGCGGAAAGCGTCCGGCCCGCCCCCGCGCGATGCGGGGACGGGCCGGACGTGTAGCCGTCAGGGCTGCCTGGTCACAGGCTGATCGCTACGGGCTCGATCAGTTGTCGACCGGACGGACCCGGATCCAGGTCTCCAGGTAGTTCGAGGACTCGTTCTCGACCTCGATGCTGGTCCCGGTCTTCGGGACGTCGACACCGGCGAACTGGTCGTCCTTCGACCACCAGGACTTCAGGTCGTTGAACTCGTCGACACCCTTGCTCTTCGGGATGACGGTCTCGACGCCGGCCTTGTGCAGGGTCAGCGCCGGGACGCGGCGCGAACCGAAGGTGGAGTCGAAGCCCTGCATGCGCGGACGCATCAGGGTGCCGTCCGACCACTTCAGCGGGGCCGGGTGCGAGTCGACCGGCAGGACCAGGCCGTGACCCGGGTGGGCGCTGACGTTGTTGTCGGTCTGCGACGCGTCCCAGTACCAGATCAGCAGGCCGGGCTGGTACGAGTAGTGCTCGACCCAGTTCGGCTTGTCGGCGAAGCCGAAGTTGTACGGGCCGGTCTTCAGGGTCGCGTCGAACGAGACGTACTGCTTGTTCTCGGCGAGGTAGTACTGCGCGTACTCCTTGGTGAAGGAGCCGCCGAAGCGGGTGAAGCCGGCGGCGGTCCAGCCGTTGTCACCGTTCTCGACGTCGTCGCTGAACAGGGTGGCGCCGTCGGCGACGACCGCGATGTTGTCCAGCGCGAGGCCGCGGTAGTGCAGGCCGCCGTCGGTGGTGTTGTGGTAGCGGAACTGGATCTTCTGGCCGGCGTAGGCGTCCAGGTTGAACGACAGGTCGCCCCAGGTGGCGAGCTGGCCGTTCACGGCCGGGCGGCCGTTCTCCTTGGGCAGCGGGGCGCCGTTCCAGGTGCCGTCCACGACGGTCCAGGTCTTGCCACCGTCGGTGGAGACCTCGCCGAAGGCGTAGTCGAAGTCCTGCTCCAGCTCGTACCAGGCCTTGGCGTTGATGCTGGCCTTGGACTTGCCGGTCAGGTCGATCTCACGGGTGAGCGTGACGTTCAGGTTGTCGGCGCTGCCGCTCCACCACTCACCGGTGCCCGCGAAGGGCTTGTTGATCTCGGTGGTGATGCTCTTCTTCGGCAGGTCGACGATGAGCGCCTGCGGCAGGTTGGTGTTGTACTCCACCGGGCCGATGTGGTGCGTGGACTCGGTGCCGGCCTTGGCGCGGTCCACCTTCAGCCAGCCGAGCTGGTACTTGCTCCAGGCGTCGAGGTCGTTCGGCATGTCGCCGATGCTGTTCTTGCCCTCGCCCAGCCAGGAACCGGAGGACATCAGCGACCAGAAGCCGACCGAGTTGTCGATGCCCTTGCCGGCGGTGTCGTAGAGGTCCGGCAGACCGAGGTCGTGGCCGTACTCGTGGGCGAAGACGCCGAGGCCGCCGTTCTCCGGCTGCATGGTGTAGTCGCCGATCCAGAGGCCGGAGTTGCCGACCTGCACGCCACCGAGCTTGTTGCCCTCGGGACCGGCCTGGCCCGTCAGGTTGCCGTAGACGTACGAGCGGTGCGCCCACAGGGCCTTGCTGCCCTGCTTGCCGCCACCGGCCGACTTGTCCTCACCGGCGTGCACGATCTGGAAGTGGTCGATGTACCCGTCGGGCTGGTTGAAGTTCCCGTCGTGGTGCGAACCGTAGCGGTCCCACTGGTCGTACTGGGCCAGGGTCGCCTTGATCTGCGCCTCGGTCTGACCCTTGGCCAGCTGGTCCTTGTACCAGATGTCCACGGCGTCGCGGATCAGGTCCTGCGCGCTGGCGCAGACGTTGGAGCCGCAGTAGTCGGAGCCGTAGCGGGCCTCGTTCCACGGCACGCGGACCCAGTCCGAGACCACGCCGTCGACCGAGTAGCGGCCCGAGGACTGCTTCTCGTAGAAGGTCTTCAGCGAGGGCTTGTCCTTGGAGAAGTACAGGTCCTGGTAGTGCTGCTGGTTGTAGTCGGCCTGCCAGGCGGTCGAGTTGTTGGTGGCCGGGTCCGGAGCGGCGATCTCGTTGTGCTTCGGGCCGGGCTCACCGCCGTACTTGACCTTGCCGTCGGCGGTCTTGGTGGTGTTGTCGACCTGGTCGCCGAAGTCGACGAGGATCGTGAAGATCTTGTCCGTGCGCTCGCGGGCGAGCTCCACGTACTTGTCCTTGCCCAGCTTCACGCTGGTGCTGCCGTTGTGCTCCTCGACCTGCGCGGTGCCGTTGAGCAGCTGCTCGGTGGCGGCCTTGTGCTCGGCCTCCACCTTCGCGGTGAGCGGGCCCGGGATGTTGTGCTCGGTGTTCTGGACGGCCTCGGCCGGGTCCTTCGGCACGGGGGCCGAGCCGGCCGCGACGGCCGTGCCCGGGAACAGGCCCGCGCCGAGCGTGACTATGACCGCTGCGGCAGTCGCGACCGCAGCGGTTCTCCTGGTGTTCTTCAACGTTGTGACGTCCTCCCCGACCGGGGCCAGCTCATGGCCAAGGCCCGGCAAACCAAAATGAAAGACAGGTGGACGTCATTTGATACAAGCGTGCATAAAAAAGATAGACCTTGACCATGACATGGTCACGGCGCTATGCTCCGCGACTTCCCATCAGCTGACCATCTGTCAACCGTATGTTCGTTAAAGCTGACTGAGAAATCGGACGCACCCGTACCAAGCAGCACAGAAGCCCTGCACTTCGGCCGGTGCCGAGGAGCACGCCGGCGGCACGGAACGCACCGAGCCCCCGGCGCGGACGCCGGGGGCTCGGTGGCTGTGAAGTTGTCTGTTAAAAGTTGGGCTACTTCGTCAGGTCGGGGCCGGGCGAGGCGACCGCGGCCGGGGTGTCCGCGACGGCCGACTTCTCCTCGCCGCGGAAGGTGAACTTGGCGTCCTTGCCCTCGCCCTCGACGTCGACGACGACGATGTGGCCGGCCCGCAGCTCACCGAAGAGGATCTTCTCGGAGAGGTGGTCCTCGATCTCGCGCTGGATGGTGCGGCGCAGCGGACGGGCACCCAGGATCGGGTCGTAGCCGCGCTTGGCCAGCAGCTTCTTGGCCTCGACGCTGAGCTCCAGGCCCATGTCCTTGTCCTTGAGCCGCTCGTCCACCTTGGCGATCATGAGGTCGACGATCTGGATGATGTCGTCCTCGGACAGCTGGTGGAACACCACGATGTCGTCGACACGGTTCAGGAACTCGGGGCGGAAGTGCTGCTTGAGCTCCTCGCCGACCTTCGCCTTCATCCGCTCGTACCCGCTCTGGGTGTCACCCGTGGCCGCGAAGCCCAGGTTGAAGCCCTTGGAGATGTCCCGGGTGCCGAGGTTGGTCGTCATGATGATGACGGTGTTCTTGAAGTCGACCACGCGGCCCTGGGAGTCGGTCAGGCGACCGTCCTCCAGGATCTGCAGCAGCGAGTTGAAGATGTCCGGGTGGGCCTTCTCGACCTCGTCGAAGAGGACGACCGAGAACGGCTTGCGGCGGACCTTCTCGGTCAGCTGGCCGCCCTCCTCGTAGCCCACGTACCCGGGCGGGGAGCCGAACAGCCGGGAGACGGTGTGCTTCTCGGAGAACTCGGACATGTCGAGCGCGATCAGCGCGTCCTCGTCGCCGAAGAGGAACTCCGCCAGCGTCTTGGACAGCTCGGTCTTACCGACACCGGACGGACCGGCGAAGATGAACGAACCGCCGGGGCGCTTCGGGTCCTTGAGGCCCGCACGGGTGCGCCGGATGGCCTGGGAGAGTGCCTTGATGGCGTCCTTCTGGCCGATGACGCGCTTGTGCAGCTCGTCCTCCATGCGCAGCAGGCGCGAGGTCTCCTCCTCGGTCAGCTTGAAGACCGGGATGCCGGTGGCGGTGGCCAGGACCTCGGCGATGAGCTCCTCGTTGACCTCCGCGACGACGTCCATGTCGCCGGCCTTCCACTCCTTCTCGCGCTTGGCCTTGGCCTGCAGGAGCTGCTTCTCGTCGTCGCGCAGGGACGCGGCCTTCTCGAAGTCCTGCGCGTCGATCGCGCTCTCCTTCTCGCGGCGCACGTCGGCGATCTTCTCGTCGAACTCGCGCAGGTCCGGCGGCGCGGTCATCCGGCGGATGCGCATCCGGGAGCCGGCCTCGTCGATCAGGTCGATCGCCTTGTCCGGCAGGAAGCGGTCCGAGATGTACCGGTCGGCCAGGGTGGCGGCGGCGACCAGGGCGGCGTCCGTGATCGAGACCCGGTGGTGGGCCTCGTAGCGGTCGCGCAGACCCTTGAGGATCTCGATGGTGTGCGGCAGCGAGGGCTCCGCGACCTGGATCGGCTGGAAGCGGCGCTCCAGCGCGGCGTCCTTCTCCAGGTGCTTGCGGTACTCGTCCAGGGTGGTGGCACCGATGGTCTGCAGCTCGCCGCGGGCCAGCATCGGCTTGAGGATGCTGGCGGCGTCGATGGCGCCCTCGGCGGCGCCCGCGCCGACCAGGGTGTGCAGCTCGTCGATGAACAGGATGATGTCGCCGCGGGTGCGGATCTCCTTGAGGACCTTCTTCAGGCGCTCCTCGAAGTCACCGCGGTAGCGCGAGCCGGCCACCAGGGCGCCCAGGTCGAGCGTGTAGAGCTGCTTGTCCTTGAGCGTCTCCGGGACCTCGCCCTTGACGATCGCCTGCGCCAGGCCCTCGACCACGGCGGTCTTGCCGACGCCGGGCTCACCGATCAGGACCGGGTTGTTCTTGGTGCGGCGGGACAGCACCTGCATGACCCGCTCGATCTCCTTCTCGCGCCCGATGACCGGGTCGAGCTTGGCCTCACGGGCGGCCTGGGTCAGGTTGCGGCCGAACTGGTCCAGGACCAGCGAGGTCGACGGGGTGCCCTCGGCGGGCCCGCCGGCCGTGGCCGACTCCTTGCCACCGCTGGTCTGGTAACCGGAGAGCAGCTGGATGACCTGCTGGCGCACCCGGTTGAGGTCGGCGCCCAGCTTCACCAGGACCTGGGCGGCGACGCCCTCGCCCTCGCGGATCAGGCCGAGCAGGATGTGCTCGGTGCCGATGTAGTTGTGGCCGAGCTGCAGGGCCTCCCGGAGCGACAGCTCCAGGACCTTCTTCGCCCGGGGGGTGAAGGGGATGTGGCCGGACGGGGCCTGCTGGCCCTGGCCGATGATCTCCTCGACCTGCTGGCGAACGGCCTCAAGAGAAATCCCGAGGCTCTCCAGGGCCTTGGCGGCGACGCCCTCGCCCTCGTGGATCAGACCCAGGAGGATGTGCTCGGTGCCGATGTAGTTGTGGTTGAGCATCCGGGCTTCTTCCTGAGCCAGGACGACAACCCGCCGCGCGCGGTCGGTGAACCTCTCGAACATCGTTTATCGCTCCTCAGAGCGGTCGGGCAGTTCGGGGTCCGTCCCCGCCCTGTCCTTCCGCATGCTAGTCCCGCTCAGCGGCGCGGCCCACGGATTCACTCCCCGGTAGAGGAGCGAGATGCTGCGCGACCAGCCGACACCAATCCCAACCTGATGCTGGGAAACGGTGTTCCCACTGGTGGGCCGGATGCACCGGAATCCGCTACGCCATCGGCGAACAAGCGCCGCCGGGGCGCGGCCGGACCCTCTCCGACCGGTCGCGCATACTGCCCCTGGACGGGTCCGAGAACCCGTCCACCTGCATTCATACCCGGTATCGGGGTGGTTCTCGCGCAGTTTCCGCGGTGGCGGTGTTCGCCTGGCGAGAAGTCGGGCCGCGGTGACGGTGGTTGAACGGCGGCCCGGGTGGTCGGTGGGCCATCCCGGTGGTGTCCGCGTTACCGCTTCGCCCCTACAGCGTTGCACAGCTCGTGATTGTTCCGCCGCCCGAGCCCGCACCCCGGACACCGCCCGGCACCGGTGGCGCCGCGGTCGTCCGGGTGCGCGCCGCGGGGCGCGGAGGAGAGTCCTCCGCGCCCCGCGCGTGTGTCGTCGGCGCCGTGTGCGGCCACCGGGGCCCCGCACCCGCTCCGGCGTGCCGGCGGCGCCGGGCTCAGGACGCGTTGGCCGCCTCGTAGGCCTCGCGGACACCGCTCGGCACGCGGCCGCGGTCGTTGACCTCCATGCCCTGCTCCTTGGCCCACGCGCGGATCTTCGCGGTGTCCGGAGCGCTGCCCGCGGTGCGCTGGGCGGCGCCGCGGCCCGGGCGGCGGGCACCGGCCAGCCGACCGCTCTGCTTGCGGCCCTTCTCCACGTACGGCGCCAGCAGGCCGCGGAGCTTGTCCGCGTTGGCGCTCTTCAGGTCGATCTCGTAGGCAACGCCGTCGAGCGCGAACGTCACCGTCTCGTCCGCCGAACCACCGTCGAGATCGTCTTCAAGAATGACCTGCACCCTCTGTGCCACGGGCTTCCCTTTCCGCTAAACGACCCATTGCCTAAGGAAAGGAAAGCGCCTTTCTCCGGAAAACACAAACCCTTGACCCCGGTGGAGCGGCTCAGAGGTGCAGCAGCATGCGCGAGTTGCCCAGTGTGTTGGGCTTCACCCGCTCCAGGTCAAGGAACTCGGCGACGCCTTCATCGTACGAGCGGAGGAGTTCTTCATAGACATCCGTAGCGATCGCCGCCGGGTCTGTCGTACCATCATCGGTTTCCTGGAGCTCCCCGATCTCGACGAAACCGTGTTTCGCGAAGAAGGGGACCTCGAACGTCAAGCAGAAAATCCGACGGACGCCCAGCCAGCGTGCCGTCTGCACCAGCTTCTCCAGCAGGAGGTGCCCGATCCCGAAGCCCCGGCAGACCGGGTCCACCGCGAGCGTCCGGACCTCGGCGAGGTCCTCCCACATCACGTGCAGGGCGCCGCAGGCCACCACCACGCCGTTGTCGTCGCGTTCCGCGACCCAGAACTCCTGGACGGATTCGAACAGTGTGACAGTGGGCTTGTCCAGCAGAATGCCGTCGCGCGAGTAGGCGTCGATGAGCCTGCGTACTGCCCGCACGTCCGTGGTCCGTGCGCGGCGGATGGTGACCTCCATGGCGGGACGTTATCGCGTCGGCCCCGGCGCGGTCTCCCCGGTATCAGCTGCCCCGGTATCCGGCGCCCCGGTATCAGCCGCCCCGGTATCCGGTGTCCCGGTATCCGGCCCGTCCGCCGCGGAATCCGCCCCCGGCGGATCGGACGGGAACAGAGCGGCGACCCGCAAGGCGTCCCGGAGCGCCTCGCGTTGCTCGGGCGACATCAGGCCGAAGAAGTGCACCAGCGCCGCCGCCGGATTGTCGCTCGTGGCCCACGCGTCGTTCATCAGGGCCGCCGTGTACGCCTCGCGCGAGGAGACCGGTTCATATCGATAGGCCCGGCCGGCCCGCTCGCGGCGCAGCCAGCCCTTTCTGTGCAGCTTGTCCAGGACGGTCATCACCGTGGTGTACGCGATTTCCCGTTCCGACCGCAGATCCAGGAGAACCTCGCGAACCGTCACCGGGCGGTTCCACTGCCACACCCGGGTCATGATGGCGTTCTCAAGTTCGCCGAGTTGCCGGACCATAGTGCGGCCAGGATAGGGAGTGACCGGGGCAAATCCTGCGAAGTGCGCCAAACCGGCGCGCCGCCACCCCCGGGATTCGGGAATGGCGGCGCACGGGTCGTTCGGGGCGGCTGACGGCGTCAGTCGCGGGTTCGCTCGCGGGTCGTCCGGGCCCGGAACCGGCGGGCCCGGGCGATCAGTCGAAGTCTTCCTTGGCCTTCTGGCTCCCGCCCTGGCTGCGGAAGATGGCCCGCACCAGGAACCCGAAGCCGATCGCCATGACCAGCGGCGGCACGATCGCGCTGACGTAGTCCATCAGGTCACTCCTCCTCGGTCTTCTCCGCCGTCGCGGCGGCGGCCTTCGGCTCCGGCTTCACCAGCGGGAAGAGCACGGTCTCCCGGATGTTCTTGCCGGTCAGCAGCATGATCAGGCGGTCCACGCCGAGGCCGAGGCCACCGGTCGGGGGCATCGCGTACTCCAGGGCCCGCAGGAAGTCCTCGTCCACCTGCATCGCCTCGACGTCGCCGCCGGCGGCCAGCAGGGACTGGGCGGTGAGGCGGGCGCGCTGCTCGACCGGGTCGACCAGCTCGGAGTAGGCGGTGCCGATCTCGGTCCCGAAGATCACCAGGTCCCACTTCTCGGCCACGCCCGGGATCGAGCGGTGCTGGCGGGTCAGCGGGGAGACCTCGGTCGGGTAGTCCTTGATGAAGGTCGGCCGGACGGCGTTCTCCTCCAGCAGGCGCTCGACCATCTCCAGGACGATCTGACCGTGGCCCCACTCCTTCTCGAACGGGATGCCGTGCGCGGTGGCGAGCTTGCGCAGCTCCTCGACGGTGGTCTCCGGGGTGACCTCGACGCCGAGGCGGGCGGAGATGCCCGGGTAGACGCTGACCTCCTCCCACGGCTCGGCCAGGTCGATCTCGTGCTCGACGCCGTGCGCGTCCACGCCCTTGATCACCGTGGTGCCCAGCGCGTCCCGGGCCGCGTTGACGATCGTCTCGCGGATCAGCTCGGCCTGGGTGTCGTAGTCGCCGTAGGCCTCGTACGACTCCAGCGAGGTGAACTCCGGGTTGTGGGTGGAGTCCGCGCCCTCGTTGCGGAAGTTGCGGTTGATCTCGAAGACCTTCTCGGCGCCGCCGACCACCAGCCGCTTGAGGTACAGCTCGGGCGCGATGCGCATGTAGAGGTCGATGTCGTACGCGTTGATGTGCGTCTTGAACGGGCGGGCGTTGGCGCCGCCGTGCACCGGCTGCAGCATCGGGGTCTCGACCTCGATGTATCCGCGGTCCTCGTAGGTGCGGCGGATCGAGCGGACGACCTTGCTGCGCAGGTGCAGGATCTCGCGGGCCTCGGGGTTGACGATCAGGTCCACGTAGCGCTGGCGGACCCGGGCCTCCGGGTCGGTCAGGCCCTTGTGCTTGTCCGGCAGCGGACGCAGGCACTTGGCGGTGAGCTCCCAGCGGTCCACCATCACCGACAGCTCGCCGCGCTTGGAGGTGATCACCTCGCCCTCGACGCCGACCTGGTCGCCGAGGTCGATGTCGGACTTCCAGGCCGCCAGCCGCTCGGCGCCCAGCTTGTCCAGGGAGAGCATCACCTGGAGGTCGCCGGTGCCGTCGCGCAGGGTGGCGAAGCAGAGCTTGCCGCCGGTGCGGGAGAGGATCACCCGGCCGGTGATGCCGGCCCGCTCGCCGGTCGCGGTGTCCGGCTCCAGGTCCGGGTGCTTGGCACGCAGGTCCGCGATGGTGCTGGTGCGGGGGAATCCGACCGGGTACGGGTCGACGCCGGCCGCCCGGAGCCGGTCCAGCTTCTCGCGCCGGACGCGCATCTGCTCGGGAAGGTCGTCGGTCGCGGGAACAAGGCTCTGATCGCTCACCCCACAAGGGTAGCCAGCCGCACACCGTGCTCCGCGCCGGGACCGCGGCTGACCGGACAACGGCCGACGGGGGCGGCCGCGGGCGGGAACGCGGGAGGGGGAGACCGCGGCCGCGGTCTCCCCCTCCCGGGGTGCGGGTGCGGCTCAGCCGGTGCCGGTGGCGAGCTCGACGTCCTCCGGGGTCTGGTCGGCCGGCGGGGCGGGCCGGGCCGGGGGCTTGGGGCGGCGGCCGAAGAGCTCGGCGGGGGTGGGCATCCGGTGCGGGCGGGGCGGGGTCTTCGCGGCGCCGGCCTCGGTGGGCTGCTCCGGGCGGGAGTCGGTGCTGCTCATGGTGGTCCGTCCTCCTACAGGGGTGGGGTGACTGCTCGGGGGTGCGGCGGGGCTCGGTACGGCCACCAGGTGGCGCGGCTGTCCGGCGGTGAGGGCGAGCCGCTCGCGGACGGCGGCCTCGGCCAGCGCGTGGCAGCGCCCGGCCAGCCGGGAGCGGCGAGAGCGTTCGCCCTGTCCGCAGGGCTGGCGGGTCAGCCCGCGCAGCGCGGTGAGGTCCTCGGGGCCGGGCAGGTAGCCGTCGGACACCGCCTCCTCCAGCCGTTCCAGGTAGCCGGTCGCGCTGCCGGGCAGGGCGGAGCGGTAGCGGCCGAGGTCGGCCAGCAGGAAGGCGCGCAGCCGGCCGCCCTCCTGGACGGCCTCGTCGATCGCCTCGGTGAGGCGCAGCGCGTCCTGGACGTCCTCGGCCCAGAGTTCGGCGCCCGGCCCGGCGAGCGCCGTCCGGTCGGGCCCCTGGAGGTGGACGGGGACGGCGGGGTGCAGTGCTTGGGCGAGGGCTCGGCGCAGCACGCGGACTTCGTCGGCGCTGAAGGCCATGCCGCCGCGCGATCCGTGTGGCGTAGGCATGGGCTGACACTACGTGACGAATATCCGATTTGTCGGTAACGTCGCGCCGGATTCCCCACGTTCGGCCGGGTGGTCCCCGGCCCGGGCGTCAGGCCGGCCGGTTGCGCTCGTAGACCAGGCGCAGGCCGATCAGGGTGAGCCAGGGCTCGTGGACGTCGATGGTGGTGGCCTCGCCGAGGACGAGGGTGGCGAGGCCGCCGGTGGCGATCACCTGGACGTCGTCCGGGTCCTTGGCGAGTTCCCGGGCCATCCGCTCGACCAGGCCGTCGACCTGGCCGGCGAAGCCGTAGAGGATGCCGGACTGCATGCCCTCGACGGTGTTCTTGCCGATCACGTTGCGCGGGCGGGCCAGCTCGATCTTGCGCAGCTGGGCGCCGCGGACACCGAGGGCCTCGACGGAGATCTCGATGCCGGGGGCGATCGCGCCGCCGACGTAGTCGCCGCGGGCGTTGACGGCGTCGAAGGTGGTCGCGGTGCCGAAGTCGACCACGATGCACGGGCCGCCGTACAGGTGGTTGGCGGCCAGCGCGTTGACGATCCGGTCGGCGCCGACCTCCTTCGGGTTGTCCATCAGGACGTGCACCCCGGTCTTCACGCCGGGCTCCACGATCACCGCGGGGACGTCGCCGTAGTAGCGGCGGGTCACCTCGCGGAGCTCGTGGAGCACGGCGGGGACGGACGAGCAGATCGCCAGCCCCTCCACCGCGGCCTCCCGGACCGCGGTGTGGTTGCCCATCAACCCCTGCAGCAGCACCGCCAGTTCATCGGCCGTGCGGCGCGGATCGGTGGAGATCCGCCAGTGTTCCACCACGTCCTCGCCGTCGAACAGGCCGAGCGTGGTCTGGGTGTTGCCGACGTCGATGGTGAGGAGCACGGGGACGCTTTCTGCGAGTCGGGACGGGGTTGCGCGGTCCTGACGGTCAGGCGCGCAGGTCCAGGCCGATGTCGAGGATCGGCGAGGAGTGCGTGAGCGCGCCCACGGCCAGGTAGTCCACCCCAGTCTGGGCGACCTCGCGCGCGCCGGCCAGGGTCAGTCCGCCGGAGGCCTCCAGCTTCGCCCGGCCGTTCACCAGCGCGACGGCCTCCTTCAGCTGCTCGACGGTGAAGTTGTCCAGCAGGATCAGGTCGGCTCCGGCCTCCAGCACCGGCGCGATCTGGTCCAGGGTGTCCACCTCGATCTCGACCGGGAGCTCCGGGTAGGCGGCCCGGACGGCCCGGAAGGCCTCGGCCACGCCGCCGGCCGCGACCACGTGATTGTCCTTCACCAGGGCGGCGTCGGACAGCGCCATCCGGTGGTTGGCGCCGCCGCCGCAGCGCACCGCGAACTTCTCCAGCGCGCGCAGGCCGGGGGTGGTCTTGCGGGTGTCCCGGACGACCGCCCCGGTGCCCTCCAGGGCGTCCGCCCAGGCGCGGGTCGCGGTGGCGATGCCGGACAGGTGGCAGAGCAGGTTGAGGGCGCTGCGCTCGGCGGTCAGCAGGTCGCGGGTGCGGGAGCGGACCGAGAGCAGCACCTGGCCGGCCTCGACCCGGTCGCCGTCCTCGACGTGCCGCTCGACCTCGAACTCCTCCTCGCAGACCAGCGAGACGACCGCCTCGGCGACCCGCAGGCCGGCCACCACACCGGCCGCGCGGGCGGTGAAGTCGGCGGTGGCGACGGCGTCGGCGGGCACGGTGGCCACCGAGGTGACGTCCTCGCCGCCGGCCAGGTCCTCGGCCAGCGCAAGGGTGGCGATGTCCTCGACCTCGACCGGGTCCAGCCCGGCCTGCTCCAGCAGCTCGGCCAGCTGCGGGTCCAGGCCGGTCTCGTAGCCCTCGCCGTCGCCGCAGGCGCAGCCGTCGCCGCAGCCGCCCTGCTCGACCAGCGGGAGTTCCTCGTGGGAGTGGGTCATGGTTCTACTGCTCCTCAGGGGTGCTGACGGGGTCGCCGTTGGCGGCGAGGGTGGTGATCAGGTGGCGCCGCCAGTGGGCGTCGTCGCGCTCGGGGAAGTCCTCGCGCCAGTGGCAGCCGCGGGTCTCCTCGCGCTGCGCGGCCGCCGCGACCAGGCAGGTCGCGACCAGCAGCAGATTGGCGGCCTCCCAGGTCTCCACCCGGGGGTCGGCCGGCTTCTCCTCGGCCACGTGCGCGTAGGCCTGCCGCGCGATCAGGGCCAGCCCGGCCGCGGTGTCGGCCATCGAGGCGGCCGAGCGCAGGATGCCCGCGCCCCGCGACATCAGCCGCTGGATCTCGGCGCGCGCCTCGGACGGGGGCAGCGGGACGGGGTGCGCGGCGCGCGCCGCGGCCACGTCCACGGTGCGCTCGGGCAGCTCGCCGGCCGCGTGCCGCCGGGCCAGGTCGGCCGCGATCCGCTCGGCGAAGACCAGGCCCTCCAGCAGCGAGTTGGAGGCCAGCCGGTTGGCGCCGTGCACGCCGGTGCAGGCGACCTCGCCGCAGGCGTACAGGCCGGGGACGGTGGTGCGGCCGTGCCGGTCGGTGCGGACGCCGCCGGAGGCGAAGTGCGCGGCCGGGGCGATCGGGATCGGCTCGGTGACCGGGTCGATGCCGTGGGCGCGGCAGGAGGCGAGGATGGTCGGGAAGCGCTCCGCCCACATCTCGGCGCCGAAGTGCCGCCCGTCCAGGTACATGTGCTCGGCGCCCTGCTCCTGCATCCGCCGGGTGATCGCCTTGGCGACGACGTCGCGCGGGGCCAGCTCGGCCAGCTCGTGCTGCCCGACCATGAACCGGACGCCGTCCGCGTCCACCAGGTGGGCGCCCTCGCCGCGGACGGCCTCGGAGACCAGCGGCTGCTGCCCCTCCGCGTCCGGGCCGAGCCAGAGCACCGTCGGGTGGAACTGGACGAACTCCAGGTCGGCGACGGCCGCGCCGGCCCGCAGCGCGAGTGCCACGCCGTCCCCGGTGGAGACCGCCGGGTTGGTGGTGGCGGAGAAGACCTGGCCCATGCCGCCGGTGGCGAGCACCACCGCGCGGGCCCGGACGGCGCCGACGCCGTCGCGCTGGCCCTCGCCCATCACGTGCAGGGTGAGCCCGGCGGCGTGGCCGTCGGCGTCGGTGAGCAGGTCGAGCACCAGCGCGTGCTCGATCAGCTCGATCCCGGGAGCCGCGCGGACGGCCGCGACCAGGGCGCGCGATATCTCGGCGCCGGTGGCGTCCCCGCCGGCGTGCACGATCCGGCGGCGGTGGTGGCCGCCCTCGCGGGTCAGCAGGACCTCGCCGTCCTCGCCGCGGTCGAAGGCGGCGCCGTTGGCGATCAGTCGGCGGACGGCGTCCGGGCCCTCGGTGACCAGGGTGCGCACGGCCTCCTCGTCACAGATCCCGGCGCCGGCCACCAGGGTGTCGTCCAGGTGCTGCTCGGGGGTGTCCCCCTCGCCCAGGGCGGCCGCGACGCCGCCCTGGGCCCAGCGGGTGGAGCCGTCGTCCAGCATCGCCTTGGTGACCACCAAGGCCCGCAGGCCGGCTTTGTGGACGTCGAGCGCGACGGTGAGGCCGGCGACCCCGGAACCGACCACCACCACGTCGGTGGTGGCGGTCCAGCCGGGGGCCGGGGCGGTGAGGCGGTGCGTGGACATGGGTGGGTGACTCCTTCAGCGCGAGGCGGCGGTGGCCGCGCCGTCGTCGCCACCGTACGCCGCGTCGCCGCGCAGCAGTCCGGTGCCCTCCTGGGCTTCGGCGGGGTCGCCGCCCAGGCCGGTGATCCGGTTCCGCTCGTCCACGAAGACGATCTTCGGCTCGTAGCCCTTGGCCTCGGCCGTGTCCATCTGCCCGTAGGCGATGAGGATGACCAGGTCGCCGGGGTGGACCAGGCGGGCGGCGGCGCCGTTGATGCCGATCACGCCGGAGCCGCGCGGGCCGGCGATGGTGTACGTCTCCAGCCGGGCGCCGTTGTTGATGTCGACGATGTGGACCAGCTCGCCGGGGAGCAGGTCGGCGGCGTCGAGCAGGTCCTCGTCCACCGTGACGGAGCCGACGTAGTGCAGGTCGGCCTGGGTCACGGTGGCCCGGTGGATCTTGGACTTGAGCATGGTGCGGAGCATTGCGGGTCACGCCTCCTGTGAGTGCATGCCTGAAGGGGTCGGAACTGCCGGAACGCCGGGGCTACCGGACGATTCCCTGCCGGCTGTGCCGGCTGTGCTGGAGGTGCTGGACGCCCGTCCGCCTAGCGGCAGATCAGGTGGACGTTGTCGATCAGGCGGGTCGAGCCCGCCTTCGCGGCCACGGCCAGCACCGCCTCGCCCTGGAAGTCGTCCGCCGCCTCGGAGAAGTCGTGCGGGTCGATCAGGGCGAGGTAGTCGAGGGTGATGCCCTCGGCGGCGTCGAGGACGGCCGAGGCGGCCTCGCGCACCGCCTTCGGTCCCTGCGCGGCGGCGTCCCGGCCGGCGAACAGGGCCTTGGACAGGGCCAGGGCGTGGGTGCGCTCCTCCTCCGAGAGGTAGCGGTTGCGCGAGGACAGCGCCAGGCCGTCCTCCTCGCGGACCGTCGGCACGCCGACGACCTCGACGTCGAAGTCCAGGTCGGCGACCATCCGCCGGATGACCGCGAGCTGCTGGGCGTCCTTCTCGCCGAAGAAGGCGAAGTCCGGGTCGGTGATGTGCAGCAGCTTGGCGACCACGGTCAGCACGCCGTCGAAGTGGCCGGGGCGGGTGGCGCCCTCGAAGCGCTCGCCCATCGGGCCCGCCACGATGCGCACCTGCGGCTCGCCGTTCGGGTAGACCTCCTCGACGGACGGGGCGAACACCACGTCGGCGCCGTTCTCCTCGGCCAGCTTCACGTCCGCCTCAAGGGTGCGCGGGTAGCGCTCCAGGTCCTCGCCGGCGCCGAACTGCAGCGGGTTGACGAAGACCGTCACCGCGACCCGGCCCTCCCGGCCGACCTGCTTGCGGGCGGCCCGGATCAGCGCGGCGTGGCCCTCGTGCAGCGCGCCCATGGTCATCACGACGGCGTTGTCGACCGGCTGCTCGTCCGGCCAGAACGCGGCCTCGAAGTCGTCCACGGTGCGGGTGACCACGGCCCGGTGGACCTTCGGCGCCCGCTGGGGCTTGCTCGGCTGCTTTCCGCGTGCCATCTCTAGCGCTTCTCCTCGTTCAGTACGTCCAGCAGCGCCGCCGCCGACGTTTCGTCGATCGTTCCGTGGGCGAGCGCCCGCTGCGCGGTGGCACGGGCCATCGCCCGGTAGGCCGCCGGGATGTCGGGGGACACCGTACTGAGCTGCGCCAGGTGGCGCCGCACGGTGCCCGCGTCGCCCCGGGCGACCGGGCCGGTCAGGGCCGCGTCGCCGGAGCGCAGGCTGTTGTCCAGCGCGGCGCCCAGCAGCGGACCGAGCATCCGGCCGGGCTCGGCGACGCCGGCCGTGCGCAGCAGCTCCATCGCCTGCGCGACCAGGGTGACCAGGTGGTTCGCGCCGTGCGCGAGGGCGGTGTGGTAGAGCGGACGGACCTCCTCGGGCACCCACTCGGGCTCGCCGCCCATCTCCACCACCAGCGCCTCGGCGACCGGCCGCAGCTCCTCGGGAGCGGTCACGCCGAACGGGCAGCCGGCCAGCCGGGCCAGGTCGACGGAGGTGCCGGTGAAGGTCATCGCCGGGTGCAGGGCCAGCGGCAGCGCCCCGGCCCGGGTGGCGGGCTCCAGGACGGCGACGCCGTGCGCGCCGGAGGTGTGGACGACCAGCTGCCCGGGGCGGACCGCGCCGGTCGAGGCCAGCCCGGCCACCAGGTCGGCCAGCGCGTCGTCCGGGACGGTCAGCAGGACGAGGTCGGCGGCGGCCAGCACCTGCGGCGGGGTGACGATGCGCACCCCCGGCAGCAGCGACTCGGCGCGGCGGCGGGAGGTGGCGGACACCCCCGAGGCGGCGACCACGGTGTGCCCGGCCAGCTGCAGCGCGGCACCCAGCGCGGGGCCGACCCGGCCGGTGCCGACCACGCCGACGGCGAGGCGGGCCGGACGGTTGCCGGGATCGCTCGGGTCGCCGAGACCGTCGGCGAGCGGGGCGAACTCGCCGAAGTCGGCGAAGTCGGACGGATCCACGCATCCACCCTTGTCCTGATCGGCCGTTCCGGTCCACGCGTCGGGTACCGGACGTACCGCCCCAGTCTACGGTCGGCGTCGGACCGCCGGGGAGGCTCGGGCACGGGCCCGGTGGTCGGCCCGGCGCGGGCTCAGTCGGCGGCCCCGGCCCGGATCAGCCCGGCCTCGTACGCCAGCACCACGGCCTGGACCCGGTCGCGCAGGCCGAGCTTGGCCAGGATCCGGCCGACGTGGGTTTTCACGGTGGCCTCGGAGAGCACCAGCCGGGCCGCGATCTCACCGTTCGACAGGCCCTGCGCGACCAGCAGGAACACCTCCCGCTCGCGCTCGGTCAGCGGGCCGAGGACGTCCGAGCCGGGCGCGCTCTGCGGGGTGGGCAGCACCTCGGCGAAACGGTCGATCATCCGGCGGGTGGTGGTCGGCGCGACCACCGCGTCCCCGCCGTGCACCGCGCGGATCGCGGCCACCAGCTCGGTCGGCGGGACGTCCTTGAGCAGGAAGCCGCTGGCACCGGCCTTGAGCGCGGCGAAGGCGTACTCGTCCAGGTCGAAGGTGGTGAGGATCAGCACGTGCGGGGCGTCCGGCAGCGGGCTGCCGTCCTCGGCCAGGCAGATCCGGCGGGTCGCCTGCACGCCGTCCAGGCGGGGCATCCGGACGTCCATCAGGATCACGTCCACCTCGGTGTGCCGCAGCAACTCCAGGGCCTGCGCGCCGTCGCCCGCCTCGGCGGCGATCTCGATGTCCCCCTGCGACTGGAGGATCATCCGGAAGCCGGTGCGCAGCAGTTCCTGGTCGTCGACGAGCATCACGCGGATGGTCAAGGTGACTCCTAAGAAGGGGGGGCGGGGGATCAGTGTGCGGCCTTGAGCGGAAGGACGGCGCGGATCCGGAAACCGCCGCCGGGGCGGGGGCCCACGTCCAGGCTGCCGCTGACCATGCCGACCCGTTCGCGCATGCCGATCAGGCCGTGGCCCAGCCCGTCCACGCCGCCGGAGGCCAGCTGTTCGGCGGTGCTGCCCCGCCCGTCGTCCTCCACCAGGACGGCCAGCTCGCGCTCGCCGAAGTCGACCGCGACCCGGGCGTGCGCGTCGGGGCCGCCGTGCTTGCGGACGTTGGTGAGCGCCTCCTGGACGATCCGGTAGACGGTCAGCTCGACGCCGCGCGGCAGCTCGCGGGGGTGCCCGGAGGTCGCGTAGTCGACCTGCAGCCCGGCCGTGCGGACCTGCTCCAGCAGCTCCGGCAGCTCCTCCACGCCCGGCTGCGGCACGTACTCCTCGGCGGTGTCGGAGGTGCGCAGCACGCCCAGCAGGCGGCGCATCTCGACCAGCGCCTGACGGCCGGTGGAGGCGATCGTGCCGAGCGCCTCCTTCGCCTGCTGCGGGGAGTTGTCGAGGACGTACGCGGCGCCGTCGGCCTGGACGATCATCACCGAGACGTTGTGCGCGACCACGTCGTGCAGCTCGCGGGCGATCCGGGCCCGCTCGGCCGCGACCGCCACCTTGGCCTGGGCGTCCCGCTCGCGCTCCAGCCGGGCGGCGCGGTCCTCCAGCTCGGTCAGGTAGGCGCGGCGCACCCTGGTCAGCCGGCCCCAGGCCCAGCACAGGATGAACGGCGTGGTCATCAGCAGCATGATCAGCAGGGCCGCGCCGGGGTTGTACGGGCGCGAGGTGAAGTGGTCGCCCTCCCGGACCGTCTGCGTCAGGTGCTGCTGCCAGAACACCAGCGGACCGGCGGCCAGGCCGGCCGCGAGGGCGAGCCGGGAGGTCCACCGCTGCCCGAAGGCGGCGCCGGTGTAGGCGAAGACCAGGTACGCGATGGAGGAGCCGCCCGGATCGATGTCGGCGAGCACCTGGCTGATGCCGAGTCCGGTGGCGGCGGCCACGGTGATGTCGGGGTGCCGGCGGCGGAAGACCATGAGGGCCGGCAGCAGCAGCGCGACCACGACGTTCGCGCCGAACGGCCAGCTGTCGGAGCCGTCGTCCGGGACCAGGCCGATGAGGAGCACCAACGCCGCCCAGGCGGAGTCGACCACCATGGGGTGACGGCGGAGCCAGGCGTTGAGTCGATGCACGTGTCCAGCGTAGGCAGTCGCTCCGCGTGCCCAGGTCCGCCGGTAGGGCGATCCGTCCTACTCCGTAGGTCGGAGACGCACCGGCTCCGATTGGGAGGGGCCGGTGACCGCCGGGTAGCGTCCCGCGTCATGACGTGGATGCGGTGGGCGCCCGCCATGGAACAGGCCCTGTACGACCCCGACCGGGGCTTCTACCGCCGGCCGGAGGGCCCAGCGGGCCACTTCCGGACCTCGGTGCACGCCTCGTCGAAGTTCGCCCGTGCGGTGGCCCGGCTGCTCCTGGAGGTTGACGCGGCCCTCGGTCGTCCGGAGGAGCTGGCCTTCGTCGACGTCGGGGCCGGGCGGGGCGAACTGCTGACCGGCGTGCTGGCCGAGCTGCCCGGCGACGTGCTGGCCCGGCTGCGCCCGTACGGCGTGGAGATCGCCGAGCGGCCGGCCGGCCTTCCGTCCACAGCCCTGTGGACGGCGGAGCTGCCGCGCGGCGTGACCGGGCTGCTGTTCGCCAACGAGTGGCTGGACAACGTGCCGCTGGACGCCGGCGAGGTGGACGAGGACGGGGTGCTGCGCTACGTCGAGGTGGACCCGGCGACCGGCGCGACCCGTCCGGGCGCGCGGGTGTCGGAGCGGGACGCCGCCTGGGCCGAGCGCTGGTGGCCGGTCGCCGAGCCCGGCGAGGTGGTGGAGTTCGGCGGCCCCCGGGACGCCGCGTGGGCGCGGGCCGTCGCCGGGCTGGAGCGCGGGCTGGCCGTCGCCGTCGACTACGGGCACACGGCGGGGCGGCGGCCGCCCTTCGGGACCTTCACCGGCTTTCGGGACGGCCGGGAGGTCGCCCCGGTGCCGGACGGCTCCTGCGACGTCACCGCGCACGTGGCCCTGGACGCCGCCGCCGTCCCCGGTCTCCACAGCCTGTGGACGACGCAGCGCGAGGCCCTGCGGGCGCTCGGCGTCAGCGGCGGCCGGCCGCCCCTGACCCTCGCCTCCGCCGACCCGGCGGGCTACCTGCGCGCGCTCGGCGGGGCGGGCGAGGCGGCCGAACTGACCGACCCGGCCGGGCTGGGCGCCTTCGGGTGGCTGGTCCAGGCCGTCCGCATGCCGGTACCGCTGAGCTTGGAGCCCCTGCCGGGATGGCAGACTCTGGGGGCATGAGGGAGACCACGGTCGGCATCGGGGCGGGAGCCGAGAACGTCACGGGCCAGGCGGGCACCACCGACATGGTGCTCAACATCGGCCCGCAGCACCCGGCCACGCACGGCGTGCTGCGGCTGCGACTGCTGCTCGACGGCGAGCGCATCGTCACCGCCGAGCCGGTGATCGGCTACATGCACCGGGGCGCGGAGAAGCTCTTCGAGGCCCGCGACTACCGGCAGATCATCATGCTGGCCAACCGGCACGACTGGCTCTCCGCCTTCTCCAACGAACTCGGCGTCGTCCTCGGCGTCGAGCGGATGCTCGGCATGGAGGTCCCCGAGCGGGCGGTGTGGATCCGCACCCTGCTCGCCGAGCTCAACCGGGTGCTCAACCACCTGATGTTCCTCGGCTCCTACCCGCTGGAACTGGGCGGGATCACCCCGATCTTCCACGCCTTCCACGGCCGCGAGGAGCTCCAGCACGTGCTGGAGGAGGCCTCCGGCGGCCGGATGCACTACATGTTCAACCGGGTCGGCGGCCTCAAGGAGGACCTCCCGGCCGGCTGGCTCGGGCGGGTCCGCGCCGCCATCGCCAAGGTGCGCTCGGAGACGCCGGTCTTCGAGGAACTCGTCCTCGGCAACGAGATCTTCCGCGCCCGCACCGCCGGCGTCGGCGTCCTCACCAGGGCGCAGGCCCAGGCATACGGGGTCAGCGGCCCGATCGCCCGCGCCAGCGGCCTCGACTTCGACCTGCGCCGCGACGAGCCCTACCTCGCGTACGGCTCCGAGGAGCTGCGGCAGGTGCTCACCGTCGTCACCCGCGAGGAGGGCGACTGCCTGGCCCGCTTCGAGTGCCTGCTGGAGCAGACCCTCAACGCGCTGGACCTCGCCGACGCCTGCCTCGACAAGCTCGCCACCCTGCCGCCCGGCCCGGTCAACCAGCGGCTGCCCAAGGTGCTCAAGGCACCGGAGGGCGACACGTACGCGTGGACGGAGAACCCGCTCGGGATCAACGGCTACTACCTGGTCTCGCGCGGCGACAAGACGCCGTGGCGGCTCAAGCTGCGCTCGGCGTCCTTCAACAACATCCAGGCGCTGACCGAACTGCTGCCGGGGACGCTGGTCGCGGACATGGTGGCGATCCTGGGGTCGATGTTCTTCGTGGTCGGGGACATCGACAAGTAGTCCGGTGCCGGCGGGGCCGGTAGCGGCGGGGCGGTGCCGGCGGGGGCCGGTACCGCGGGGGCCGGTACCGGCGCGGGGCCGCTACTTCTTCTTCTTGACCGGGCCGTTCTTCTTGACCGGGTCGGCCGGGTGCGGGGCGAACCTGCGGTCGCCCTTGCCGGCGATCCGCTCCTCGCACAGGCCGGCCAGCACCTCGTACGCCTCCCTGCCCATCAGCTCGGTGAGTTCGGGGCGGTAGCTGACGTACACCGGCTCCGCGCCCTGGTGGGCCGCCGGGGCACCGGTGCACCACCAGTGCAGGTCGTGGCCGCCCGGGCCCCAGCCGCGGCGGTCGTACTCGCCGATCGAGACCTGCAGGTAGCGGGTGTCGTCCGGGCGGTCGATCCAGTCGTAGGTGCGGCGGATCGGCAGCTGCCAGCAGACGTCCGGCTTGGTCTCCAGCGGCTCGCGGCCCTCCCGGAGCGCGAGCGCGTGCAGGGCGCAGCCGGCGCCGCCCGCGAAGTCGGGGCTGTTCACGAAGATGCAGGCGCCGCCGACCCGGCGGGTCTGGCGGTCGCCGTCCTCGTCCAGCATGGTGATGCCGCCGTCGGACACGATCCGGCCCTTGGCATCGGTGCCCTCGGCGAAGTTCTCCCACAGCTCGGGCGTCAGCCGCGCCGCGTGCTCCAGGACGCGCTTCTCGTCGTCCTCGTCCGAGTAGTGGGCACCCAGCGTGCAGCAGCCGTCGGACTCGCCGCGGCCCTCGCGGATGCCGTGGCAGCCCTGGCCGAAGACGCAGGACCAGCGGGAGGTCAGCCAGGTGAGGTCGCAGCGGAAGACCTGCTCCTCGTCGGCGGGGTCGGCGAACTCGACCCAGGCGCGGGGGAAGTCGAGCGGGACCTCGTCACGCGGGATCTCGCGGCGCAGGGTCGGCATCGCGAGGTCGACGGGGGCGGGGGAGGCCGTGGGCTTCGCCTTGGCCTTCTTCTTGGACGTTTCTGCTGGTGCCACCCGGCAAGGGTAGAGCTTCCGCGGGGCCGGCGACGGGTGGCGGGGCAGGACGCGGCGGCGGGGCTGGGGGTGGGGCGCAGGTGCTCGGTGCCGCCGGGCCGTTCGGGCGGGTCCGGAAACCTCGCCGCGCGGACGGGCACCGGCGAAGCGGATCCAGCCTGCTTCGGGGTGGACCCCGCGCAGGGCCCGGGCCGCGGCGGGGCTGAGCCGCTCTGCCCGGGCCACGGCCGAGCAGGGCGGCTCAGCAGGGTGTCCAGCTCTTCGGCCGTCCCCACCCGGTGCTGGACACCCTTGCTGCACGGCCGGAGCAGGACCCGGCAAAGCCAGCCGACTTCGGAACGGCTCGTCCGGCCCCGGCCGGTGGGTCGCGCGGGAAGTCCGACAGGCCGACGTCCCGCGCAGTGGGGGCGTGGGCGCCGGCGGAGCGTGTCGGCTGCCCTCGGACCCAAACCCGTCGCTCCGGGCTGGAGTGGGCGGCTACGCTCGCGCGATGGAGCTGGACGAGGCACTGGAACCGTTGCGCCGGGTCATGCTGGAGCGACGCGTCGGCGGGTATCCGGAGTCGGTCGGTGCGGCGGTGGAGGCTGCGTGGGCAGCGCTGGCCGGCGGGGCCGACACCCCGAGTCTGTGGGAGCTCGGCGTGCTGTCCGACGGGGAGGTTCTGGAGGCGCGCAGGCTGCTGGCCGAGCTGGAGCGCGAGCTCCGGGCGGCGCTGCGGCTGCCCACCACCGTCGAGGGCCGCGGCCAGGCGCTGGCCCGGTACTGCCTGCGGGACCTGCTGGACGGCCGCCTCGACCCCTGGGCGGCGGTCGAGCGGATCGGCCTTGAGCTGTGCCCCGCCGACGACGCCGGCTCGCCGCTGCGGCCGGTTCGACGATGGCTGTACCGCGCGGAGGACCAGCAGGAGCACTGCGGCAGACTGACGGAGGAGCTGGTGGCCGAACTGCACGAGCTGGCCGCCGAACTACTGGCGGGCCCGCTGTCCTCATGGCCGGGCGACAGCGCGTGCCGCCCCAGCGCCGGGAGGGCGGGGTAGCGCGGTCATCGGTCAAGGCCACGTGTCGGAGGACGCCGGTCCGGTGACGCGGGGCCGATATGTAGACCGGTCTGCATATTCGGCGGGCCGACGCGGGAGGCTTGCGTAGGAAGTCGGCCTGGCCGACTTCCTGTGCGCGCGGGCGTGGGGTCGCGGCGCCGTGGGGTGAGGTCTCGTCGGGGACACCCGGCGCTGCGCGAGCGGGGGGTGGCGGCCGAGGAGGTGCTGTCCGTCCGGGCCGACCTGCGGCTGAGCCGCTCTGCCCGGCGGCTGCCGGAGGTACGCCCTCGTGGCCGAACTGCCGCATGCCAGGGGCGAGTTGGAGCTTCGGTGTGACGCCTGGTCCGGCCGCCGCGCCGCCGTCGTACGGGTGTTGCCTCGACCCGGCGGACGGCGTCCTCCGGGCGGTCGGACCCCGACTGCGCCGTCTGCCGCTGCGACACCGTCCTGCGCGCCTTCGTCCGCTGCCTGGACACCGGCCCGTGGCCCGCCCCGCGCGGAACCGACCCGGCGGCCGCCGGTACGGCGGTGGACGCCCGGCACCGCGCCCTGGTGGAGACGGACGGCACGGTCGTCGCCGATCCGGAGAACTGGTGGGCCGTCATCGTCGAGCAGCCGCGGGTCGCCCTGCCGGGGGCCGGAGGCCGGGACGTGTCGGCCGCCGGGACGGACGCGACGTGCACGTCCCGACGCCCGTCCGCGCGGGCCCCGGCCGCCCTTGCCCGCCGAGGACACCCGCGGTCCGATCACCGGCGCCCCGGGGCCGGCCCCGGCATCCGGGGCGGTGGCCCAACTGCCCGGCGGAGCGCGGCGGTGAGCCCCGCCGGCCCCGGCACCCGGGCCACCGGGCCCGCCCCGGACGCCGTCCCCGCACCAGCGCGGGCACCGACGCGACCGGCCGTGCGCCGCCCCGGATCGCGTAGCGTGGAGACTTATGCGACTCGGTGTTCTCGACGTAGGTTCCAACACGGTCCACTTCCTGGTGGTGGACGCCCACCCGGGTGCCGCCCCGATTCCCGCGTACTCCCACAAGGCCGAACTGCGCCTGGCCGAGCTGCTGGACGCGGACGGCGCGATAGGCGAGGCCGGTGTCGAGCGGCTGGTCGGCCACGTGTCGTCCTCGCTGCGGGTCGCCGAGGACAAGGGCGTCGTCGACATCCTGCCGTTCGCCACCTCCGCCGTGCGCGAGGCCGCGAACGGCGAGGAGGTGCTGCGCCGGGTGGCCGCCGAGACCGGTGTCGAGCTGCGGGTGCTGTCCGGGCAGGACGAGGCCCGGCTGACCTTCCTGGCCGTCCGACGCTGGTTCGGCTGGTCCTCCGGCCGGTTGCTCAACCTGGACATCGGCGGCGGCTCGCTGGAGATCGCCTGCGGTCTGGACGAGCAGCCGGACGTCGCCTGCTCGCTGCCGCTGGGCGCCGGCCGGCTGACCGCCCGCTGGCTGCCCGGGGACGTCGCCGACCCGGACGGACTGCGCGAGCTGAGACGCCACATCCGGGCCGAGCTGGGCACCGTGGTCGGCGAGATCTCCCGCCTGGGGCCGCCCCGGCACGCCGTGGCCACCTCCAAGACCTTCAAGCAGCTGGCCCGGATGACCGGCGCCGCCCCCGCCGACGCCGGACCCTACGCCGACCGCCGGCTCACCCGGGCCGGGCTGGCCGCCTGGCTCCCCCGGCTGTCCACGATGACCGTCGCCGAGCGCGCGCGGATCCCCGGGGTCTCCGAGGGCCGCGCCAAGCAGCTGCTGGCCGGCGCGCTGGTGGCCGACGCCGCGATGGACCTGTTCGGCCTCGCCGAGCTGGACGTCTGTCCGTGGGCGCTGCGCGAGGGCATCATCCTGCGCCGCCTGGACGCCATGGACGCTCCGGTCGACCGTCGCCGGCCGGCGCTCACTCCGTAGGACGGCGTCCCGTTCGGAGCGCGCTCCGCTTACGCTGTCTCCCGTGGTGCAACCAGCGGGCGAGGACGGGACGCGGGAGGGCCGCGCTCCCGGGGACGGGCAGCCGCGGTCGGACGCTCCGCGCCGCCGGCTCGGCAAGGCGGTCAAGGGAGCCACCGCCGCGCAGGCCGCCAAGGCCGCGAAGGCCGTCAAGGCCGCCCAGCGCACCGCGAAGCAGGCCGCCGCCAAGAAGGCCGCGACGAACCCCGCCGGGAAGACCACGGCCAAGCCCGCCGAGCGGGCCACGGCCAAGCGCGGCGAGCAGGCAGGGACCAAGCCCGCCGAGAAGGCCACCGCCAAGCGCGGCGGCAAAGCCGGGACGAAGCCCGCCGCCCAGCGGGGCCCCGCCGAGAAGGACGGGCCGGCCCAGGCGGTCGAGGCCCCCGCCCCCCGCCGGGCCGCCGCCAAGGCCGCGCCGAAGGAGACCCGCACCGCGCGGGCCGCCGGCGCCGCCAAGGCCGCCGTCCAGTCGGTGCGCTCGGTCAAGGCCGCCCGCCGGGACGCCGCCCGCCCGCCGCTGCTGCGCACCACCGACCGGCTGGTGCTGCCCCCGCACCCGACCCTGCACATCCCCGACACCAAGGTGGTCCTCTCCACCGCCTCGGTGTACCCGGCGAGCACCGCCGTCGCCTTCGAGCTGGCCGCCAAGCTCGGCTACGACGGGGTCGAGGTGATGGTCTGGAACGACCCGGTCAGCCAGGACGTCGACGCCCTGCGCCGGCTCTCCGACGCGCACCAGCTGCCGATCCTGGCGGTGCACGCCCCCTGTCTGCTGATCACCCAGCGGGTGTGGACCACCGACCCGTGGACCAAGCTGGTCCGGGCCCGGGCGGCCGCCGAGAAGCTCGGCGCGAGCGCCGTCGTCGTCCACCCCCCGTTCCGCTGGCAGCGCCAGTACGCCCGGGACTTCGTCGCGGGCATCAACCGGATGGCGGGCGAGACCGACGTCCGCTTCGCCGTCGAGAACATGTACCCGTGGCGCTACCGCGACCGCGAGGTGCTGGCGTACGCGCCGGGTTGGGACGTCACCGACGAGGAGTACCGGCACTTCACCATCGACCTCTCGCACGTCGCCACCTCCCGGATCGACACCTTCGCGATGGTCGAGCGGATGGGTGACCGGCTGGCCCACGTGCACCTGGCCGACGGCAGCGGCTCCGGCAAGGACGAGCACCTGATCCCCGGGCGCGGCAAGCAGCCCTGCGCCGAGCTGCTGGAGCACCTCGCCCGCACCGGCTTCGACGGCCACGTGGTGCTGGAGGTCAACACCCGCCGCGCGGCGTCGCCCGCCGAACGCGAGGCCGATCTGGCCGAGGCGCTGGCCTTCACCCGCTTGCACCTGGCCACCCCGTCGCGCGTACGCTGACCCGGGTCGGCCCGTGCGGGTGCCCGTGCGGGTGCGAACGTCGGTGCGGAGGGGGAGAGATGACGGAGGAACAGGACCGCCGGGAGGCCGCCACGAGCTTCGGTGCGGTGGCCGCCGAGTACGCCCGGGCGCGGCCCGGCTACCCCGACGAGCTCTTCGACGCGCTGGAGCGGCTCTGGGGCCGCGGCCTCAAGGGCGCCCGGGTGCTGGACGTCGGCGCGGGCACCGGCATCGCGACCCGGCTGCTCGCCGCCCGGGGCGCGGACGTCGTCGCGGTCGAGCCCAGCGCCGGCATGGCCGCCCAGTTCCTGGCCTGCTTGCCCACGCCGCCGCTGGTCCGCGGCACCGGCGACGACCTGCCGTTCCACGACCGGTCCGCCGACCTGGTCACCTACGCCCAGGCCTTCCACTGGACCCGTCCCGAGCGGTCGGTCCCCGAGGCGATCCGGGTGCTGCGGCCCGGCGGGGCCCTCGCCACGTGGTGGAACGTGCACGACGAGACCGTGCCGTGGGTCCGCGCCCGGGCCCGGCGGCTGGCGGCCGCACTGCCCACCCGCTACCACGGCTACCGGGGGATCGGCGCCCACGTCGGCGAGTTCGGCCGGGCCGGCCTGGCGGTCGAACGGACGGTGCTGCACTGGGAGCGGCGGATCACCGTCGAGCACGCGCTGACCGACCTCACCTCGCGCTCCTACCTGGCCTCGATCGGCCCCGAGGAGCGGGCACCGGTGCTGGCCGCCGAGCGGGCGGCCCTGCTCGCCGAGTTCCCGGACGGCACCGTGGTCGAGCCGTACGCGCTGGACCTCACCGTCGCCGTCGCCCCGGAGTGAACCCGGCCGCGGCCGACCGCCCGCCCGTCCACCTGATCGCCGGAGCCCCCGCCCCCGCCCGACCGACTGACCGCATCGCGGACGGCCGGTCCGTCGGCCGGACGGCGGGCGTAGGCTCGTAAGCCACAGCGGGCCCCGCACCTCCCACCGGCGGGGCGCCGTCGAGAGCCCCGAAGGAGTGGAGCACAGTGCCCGAGCTGAGGTCCCGTACGGTCACCCACGGTCGCAACATGGCAGGCGCCCGGGCGCTTCTCCGGGCGGCCGGCGTAGCCCGCGAGGACTTCGGCAAGCCGATCATCGCGGTCGCCAACTCCTTCACCGAGTTCGTCCCCGGCCACACGCACCTCCAGCCGGTCGGCCGGATCGTCTCCGAGGCGATCAAGCGGGCGGGCGGCATCCCGCGCGAGTTCAACACCATCGCCGTGGACGACGGCATCGCGATGGGCCACGGCGGCATGCTCTACTCGCTGCCCTCGCGCGACCTGATCGCCGACTCCGTCGAGTACATGGTCAACGCGCACTGCGCCGACGCCCTGATCTGCATCTCCAACTGCGACAAGATCACCCCGGGCATGCTGATGGCCGCGCTGCGCCTGAACATCCCGACCGTCTTCGTCTCCGGCGGCCCGATGGAGGCCGGCAAGGCCACCCTGGTCGACGGCACCGTGCGCAGGCTCGACCTGGTCGACGCGATCTCGCAGGCCGTCAACGAGAACGTCTCCGACGAGGACATCGCGATCATCGAGGAGAACGCCTGCCCGACCTGCGGGTCGTGCTCCGGCATGTTCACCGCCAACTCGATGAACTGCCTCACCGAGGCCATCGGCCTCTCGCTGCCCGGCAACGGCTCGGTGCTCGCCACCCACACCGCCCGCCGGGCCCTCTACGAGAACGCCGGCCGCACCGTCGTCGAGATCGCGAACCGCTACTACGGCGGGGACGACGCCTCCGTCCTGCCCCGGGCGATCGCCACCCGCGCCGCCTTCGAGAACGCCATGGCCCTGGACATCGCCATGGGCGGCTCGACCAACACGATCCTGCACCTGCTGGCCGCCGCCCAGGAGGCCGAGCTGGACTTCGACCAGCGGGCCATCGACGCGATCTCCCGCAAGGTGCCCTGTCTGTCCAAGGTCGCGCCCAACGGCTCGTACTACATGGAGGACGTCCACCGGGCCGGCGGCATCCCGGCCATCCTCGGCGAGCTGTACCGCGCCGGGCTGCTCAACGAGGACGTCCACACCGTGCACGCCGACTCGCTCGCCGAGTGGCTCAAGACCTGGGACGTGCGCGGCGGCTCGCCCTCCGCCGAGGCCGTGGAGCTGTGGCACGCCGCGCCCGGCTGCGTCCGCTCCGCCGAGGCCTTCTCCCAGTCCGAGCGCTGGGAGTCGCTGGACACCGACGCCGCCAAGGGCTGCATCCGCAGCGTCGAGCACGCCTACTCCGTCGAGGGCGGCCTGGCCGTGCTGTACGGCAACCTCGCCGAGGACGGCTGCATCGTGAAGACCGCCGGCGTGGACGAGTCGATCTGGACCTTCAGCGGCCCGGCCGTCGTCGTCGAGTCCCAGGAGGACGCGGTCGAGGCGATCCTGACCAAGCGGGTCAAGGAGGGCGACGTCGTCGTCATCCGCTACGAGGGCCCCAAGGGCGGCCCGGGCATGCAGGAGATGCTCTACCCGACCTCCTTCCTCAAGGGCCGCGGTCTCGGCAAGGCCTGCGCACTGGTCACCGACGGCCGCTTCTCCGGCGGCACCTCGGGCCTGTCCATCGGCCACGCCTCCCCGGAGGCGGCCTCCGGCGGCACCATCGCGCTGGTCGAGGACGGCGACACCATCGCCATCGACATCCCCGGCCGGACGATCTCCCTGGAGGTCCCGGACGAGGTCCTCGCCGAGCGCCGCCGCGCCCTGGAGGCCTCCGGCGGCTACCGCCCGAAGAACCGCGACCGCCAGGTCAGCCAGGCCCTGCGCGCCTACGCCGCGATGGCCACCTCCGCCGACAAGGGCGCCGTCCGCGACGTGACGAAGCTCGGCTGAGCGCCCAAGACCGGCGGAAGCCGCGGCCCCCGGCCCTGGCACGGGGCCGTGGCACGGAGGCCGTAGAGCACGAAGGAGGAGCCGTCCCGCAGGCCGGGACGGCTCCTCCGCCGTACGGACGGCACCCCCGCAACCACCGGCCGTCGGGTGATAATCGACGGCGTGAGCGAGCAGCCCCCCACCCCCGAGGCCGTCGGCGCCCCCCAGCCCGAGCCGATCCGCTGGTTCGGCACCAGCTGGCTGAACCGGGACGGCGGCTACTGGCCGCGCCGGGTCGCCGTCTCCGTCGGCGCGCTGGCCGCGACGGTCGCCGTCGTCCTGCTGCTGCGCTTCGGCGTCGAGGGCATCGCCCTCTCCGACAACGGCACCTTCCTGAACGCGCTGCTCACCGCCGCCGTCGCGATCTGCTCGCTGATGTCCGTCCGGCGCACCTGGAAGCTGCTCACCGAGGGCAAGGACCGACTGACCGGCTGGATGGCCGAGGACACCTCGCTCGGCGCGGTCTGGCTGATCGGCAGCGCGGGCGCGCTGGCCGCCTACTTCGCCCGCAGCCTGGTGGAGGCCCCCGGCGAGGCGGTGCGGCGCGCCGCCTACGAGCGGGCCGTCGCCCAGTACGAGAACCGCCGGGCCGCCCGCGGCGGCCGACCCGGCGCCAAGGCGCCGAGCCGGCCCAAGCGCAAGCGCTGACCGGTCAGTTGCGGCTGATCGTGCCGCAGCCCTCGGTCTGCGGGATGTCCTCGCGGCGGTCGTACGGGTCGATGGCGGGACCGGTCGGCCGGGAGCCCGGGGTGTCCTGCCGCAGCGGCGCGAACTGGTCGAACTGCGGGTGGAAGAAGCCGTCGTAGACGTCGCACGCCGAGTTGGCCGGGTCGGTCTGGCTCTTGGCGTAGACGACCTTCTTCGGCTGGACCTGGTAGCGCCCCGGGTCGTAGAAGCGGAACGTGTCCACCCGCCGCACGATCGTGCGGGTGGTCCAGGTGTCCCCGGCCACGTCGTCCGCCCGCACGACCAGGCCCACCGGGCGCGCCGTGCCACTGCTCTGCGGCGAGGCCGGCCGGGTCGGCTGCGGGGCGCGGGTCGTCGGCTGGGGCGAGCCGGCCCGCTGGGCGGCCTCCGGCCCGGGCCGCAGCGCGTAGACGAAGCTGAAGTCGGTGTGGATCAGGACGCCCTTGTCCCCGTCGCTCTCGTAGGACATCCGGCCCTGGACCTTGACCGTGTCGCCCACCGGGATCGCGTCGCGCGGGTCGAACCGGCTGAACCAGTTCGTCGGGTCGTTCTCCTTGGACGGGTGCTCCAGCGCGGCCCTCGCGCCGTCCTGGTCCTCCCGCTCCAGCAGGGCCAGCGCGGCGTCCGGCCGGCCGCCGGCGACCACCGCCGGGTCGAGGTTGGCGGCGATCAGGTAGTCCTTGACGGACTGCAGCTGCGCGGCCACCTGGGCGGCGCTGAAGACGCCGGTGGCCTGGGCCTCGGGCAGGACGAACGCCTCGGCGCCGGTCGGCCAGCCCTCGGCGGGGGAGCCGGCCCAGGGGTGGGCGACGGTCGGCTGCTGCTCGTCGACCTTCGGCGGGGCGGTGGTCGGCTTGGCCGTCTCGGGGGCGACGGTCGGCACCGGGGTGTGGGCCGCGCCGGAGTCACCGAAGTGGCCGTGGTACCAGTTGCGCAGCCCGTCGACGTTCAGTGCCGCGAGCAGCACCGCGACCGTCAGCGCGACGTAGAGCGGGGCGCGCCGGTCCACGCGGCGGCGCGGGCGCGGGTTGCCCCAGGCGTCCACCGCCGGGGGCTTCGACCCGCGGCCGAAGCGGCGCTTGGGCCGCGGGCCGTCGTTGACCGAGCGGCGGCCGCCCGGGTCGACCGGCGGGGTGTGCTTCCACCGGGCGGCCAGCATGCGGGTGCGTCCGCTCTGTTCCGTGACGGCGGCGGCCCGGACGAAGTCGTCGTCCAGGACGAGGTCGGTGAACGGGTCCTTCCCGCCCGCTGCGGACGGGGCGGACCCGTCCGGCTCATCGCCCCTGGTGGGACGCGGTTCGGGGTCTTCGGCTATCGGCATCGCGCCAGTATGACGACGGGGTGTGACGATGCGTCGATCGGGGGCGGGCCGGGTGGTGAACTCGTGCCCGTCAGGCGGCGGTTCACCCCGTTTCGTCCGGCCGGCGCCGGCTCAGCCCTTGCCGCGGGCCTGCTTGACCGACCCCACCACCCCGGCGATCGCCAGCAGCAGCCCGGCCGGCAGCAGCGAGATGAAGAGGGCTTCGAACAGCCCGGCGTCGCCGAGGAACAGCTGTGCCAGGGTGTTCAGCGCCAGCAGACCGCCGGCTGCCGGGAGGGCCGACTGCCACGGGTGCTCGTCGGCCCAGCGGCGCAGCCGTCGGTCGGTGGTGTCGCGGCGCAGTCGGCCGCCGACGGTGCCGACCAGGAAGAAGAAGAACAGGGCCCAGCCGGCCGGACCGGCCAGCATGCTCAGCGACCAGCTGCCGGAGATCGCTTCGATCCCCAGGGAGGTCGCCCCCACCACCGCACCGACTCCCGCGGCGGTCCGCCACGGGCCCACGGTCGCCGAGGCGACGGCGAGTTGCCGGTTCTCACGTCGGGACATTTCGTCGTGTGCCATGGCTCCCACGGTGCGCCCGCCCCGGCCCGGAGGCCATAGGGGAACCCCCTGGTTTTCTCCCTAGGGGCGCCCGGGATCCGGGCGCATCGACCCGGGCCCCGGCCGGATCAGCCCGGGCCCCGGCCGGATCAGCCCGGGACCCGGCCCGGGATCCGTGCGCGAGGGAGGCGGCGGACCGGCCCGCCGACCACGGACCGGACGGTCCCGACGGCCGTCCCCGCGCGGTGCGAGGATGGCCGCAGTACCGAGGCAAGGAGCGGACCATGGGCAGCAGCGCAGCGCACGGACAGAAGATCGCCTTCCTGGGCACCGGCAAGATCGGGGAGGCCCTGCTCTCCGGCCTGCTGCGGGCCGGCAAGGACCCGGCGGACGTCCTGGTGACCGCCCGCCGCCCCGAGCGCGCGGCCGAACTCGCCGCCCGGTACGGCGTGGTGGCGGTTTCCAACACCGAGGCCGCCAAGCTCGCCGACACCCTGATCCTCGCGGTCAAGCCGCAGGACATGGGCACCCTGCTGGAGGAGCTGGCCCCGCACGTCGGCGTGGACCGGCTGGTGATCTCGGCCGCGGCCGGTGTCCCGACCGCCTGGTTCGAGGAGCGGCTGGCGGCCGGCACCCCGGTGGTCCGGGTGATGCCCAACACGCCCGTCCTGGTGGACGAGGGGATGAGCGTCATCTCCGGGGGCTCGCACGCCACCGAGGAGCACCTGGTCCGTGCCGAGGAGATCTTCAGCTCGGTCGGCAAGGCACTGCGGCTGCCCGAGTCCCAGCAGGACGCGGCCACCGCGCTCTCCGGTTCGGGCCCGGCCTACTTCTACTTCCTGGTCGAGGCGATGACCGACGCCGGCATCCTGCTCGGCCTGCCGCGCCAGGTGGCGCACGACTTGATCGTGCAGTCCGCGATCGGCGCCTCGGTGATGCTGCGGGACTCCGGCGAGCACCCGGTGAAGCTGCGCGAGGCGGTCACCTCCCCGGCCGGCACCACCATCTCGGCCATCCGCGAGCTGGAGAACCACGGCGTGCGGGCCGCGCTGCTGGCCGCCCTGGAGGCGGCCCGGGACCGCTCCCGGGAGCTGGCCTCCGGCGGCAAGTAGCCCGCCGCGGCCCGGCCGGAAGATCCTGCGCGACCCCTCCCGCAAGCGCGGCGCACCGCCTACGCTCTCGCCAACATCGTCCTACCGGTCGGTAGCGAGGTCGCCAGGAGGCCCGTGTGGAGGTCCGTAAGAGTGCCGCGCCGCCCGCGCGGCCCGTCCAGCCCCCGGTGGCGCCCGGCCTACGGGCCGGGCGGGCCGCGCTCGCCGTCAGCTTCCTGCTCCAGGGCACCACCTTCGCGCTGCTGGTCACCTGCATCCCGGAGATCCAGCACCGCTACGGGCTGGGCGACGGGCTGCTGCCGGTCTTCCTGGCCGCGGTGCCGATCCTGGCCGGGGCGGGCTCGATCGCCTCCGAGCAGCTGGTGAAGCGCACCGGCGCGCGGGCCGTACTACGGGTGGTCCAGCCCGCCGTCTGCCTCGCCCTGGCGGCCGTCGGGCTCGGTGACGCGCTGTGGCAACTCGCCCTGGCGCTGGGCGCGTTCGGCCTGCTGGTGGGGGCGCTGGACGCCAGTATGAACATGCTCGGGGTCGGCCTGCAGCACCGCTACGGCCGCTCGATCATGATCGGCTTCCACGCCGCGTTCAGCCTCGGCGGCATCGTCGGCGCGGCCCTGGCGGGCCTCGGCTCGCACTACGACCTCGGCCTGCCGCTGCTGTTCGGCACGGCCGCCGCGGTGATCGCCCCGCTCGCGGTGCTCGCCGGCACGCGGTTCGCCGGCCCGGCCGAACTCGGCGACGCCGTCCGGGAGGCCGCCGAGGCCGCCGCCCGCTCCATCCCCTGGCGCCCGCTGCTCCCGCTCTGCCTGGCGATGGCCTTCGCGTACATCGCCGACGCCTCCGTCTCCAACTACAGCGTCAAGTACCTCACCGACGGGCTGGGCAGCCGCGAGGACCTGGCCAAGCTCTCCTACCTCGGGTACATGGTCGCGATGCTGGTCGGCCGGGCCCTGGGCGACCGCGCGGTGCAGCGCTTCGGTGCCGTCCCGGTGGTCCGCGCGGGTGCGGCGCTGGCCGCGCTCGGCTTCGCGCTGGCCGCGGCCGCGCCCGCCGCCTGGGCGGGCATCGCCGGGTTCACCGTGCTGGGCTTCGGGATCTGCGCGATCATCCCGCAGGTGTTCGCGGCGGGCGGCCGGCTCTTCCCGGCCGACTCGGACGCCGCGGTGGCCCGGCTCAACCTCTTCAACTATGTGGGCTTCCTGATCGGCTCGCCGCTGGTCGGCGCGATCGCCGACGCGAGCTCCTACCGCTGGGCGCTGCTCGCCCCGATGCTGCTGGTGCTCGCCGTCCTGCCGCTGGCCGACCGCTTCGCCCCGGCACCGGTGTCGGCGCCCGCCCCCGCCCCCGCCGGATGAGGGCGGGAGCGGGGGCGCAGGCGGGACGGGGTCAGCCGAGGATCGTGGTCTGCAGACCGGTCGTGCCGAAGGCCCAGCCCTGGTCCTGGGCCGTGGAAGCGCCGCCCACCTGGCCGAACTCGTAGTAGACGTACGGCGCCCAGTTCAGCGTGTACGGCGTGGTGGTGTCCCACGGCGGGGTGTCGGTGATCTTGACGGTGACCGTGACGGTCCTGGTGGTACCCGGCGTGATCGGCGCGTTGAAGTGGAAGCTGGTGGTGTTCCCGGTGGTCGCGCAGTCGACGGTGTCGCCGGAGCAGCCGGTGACGGTGAAGACGCCGCTCAGCTGGTTGGCCGGCCAGGTCGGCTGGATGGACTCGTAGGCGAAGTAGATGTCGCTGGTCTCGTTGTTGGTGAGTGCCAGCGTCAAGGTCAGCTGGTCACCGGCCTTCGCGGTCGACTTGTCGACGGTGAAGGTGGTCCCGCTGACCGCGGCGGAGGCCGGCTGGGCGGCGAAGAACACGCCAAGTCCCAGTATTGCAGCGAGAATTACCCCAAGGCGTTGCACGCTGAATGGCTTCATGGCGCAGAGCATAGGTAGTCGTGAAGATTTTGTCTGTACCGCCTCAACGGCGCCTCGACGGGCCGCGGGCGTCCGCCGCCCGCGCGCCCTGGCCACGGGCCGTCCACCGCCACCCGCTACGGTGGAGGCCATGCCCGAAGCCGAGCGCGACACCCCCTGCGGCCTGCACCTCTTCTGGGACGAGGCGGTCACCGCCTACGACTTCGGCCCCGGCCACCCGATGGACCCGACCCGGCTGGCGCTCACCATGCGCCTGGTCGAGGCCCTCGGCCTGGACACCGGCCCCCGGGTGACCGTCCGGTCCGCGCCGGCCGCCGGCGACTCCACCCTCCGCCTGGTCCACACCCGGGAGTACGTCGAGGCGGTCAAGCACGCCGCCGCCCACCCGGAGCTGTCCGACCCCGGGCACGGCCTCGGCACCGACGACAACTGGGCCTTCCCGGCCGTCCATTCGGCCTCCGCGCTGATCGCCGGCCAGTCGGTGGCCGCCGCCGAGGCGGTCTGGCGCGGCGAGACCCCGCACGCCGTCAACTTCGCCGGCGGACTGCACCACGCGATGCCCGCCAAGGCCTCCGGCTTCTGCATCTACAACGACCCCGCGCTGGCCATCGCCCGGCTGCTGGAACTCGGCGCCGAGCGGGTCGCCTACGTCGACGTGGACGTCCACCACGGCGACGGCGTCCAGCAGGCCTTCTGGGACGACCCCCGGGTGCTCACCGTCTCGCTGCACGAGCACCCCGCCACGCTCTTCCCGCAGACCGGCTGGCCGATGGAGACCGGCGGTCCGGAGGCCCCGGGCTCCGCCGCCAACCTGCCGCTGCCGGCCGGCACCGGCGACGCCGGCTGGCTGCGCGCCTTCCACGCCCTGGTGCCCGAACTGCTCGCCGCCTTCCGGCCGCAGGTCCTGGTCACCCAGCACGGTGCGGACACCCACCTGGAGGACCCGCTGGCCCACCTCGCCGTCACCGTGGACGCCCAGCGGCTGATCGCCGAGGAACTGCACGACCTCGCCCACCGGTACGCCGGCGGCCGCTGGATCGCCACCGGCGGGGGCGGCTACGCCGTGGTGGACGTCGTCCCGCGCAGCTGGACCCACCTGGTCGCCACCGCCGCGGGCCGGCCCGTCGACCCGGCCACCGAGACCCCCGAGTCCTGGCGCGCCGAGGTCTACCGCCGCACCCGCCGCCCGGCCCCGCTGCGGATGACCGACGGCGCCCGCCCCGCCTGGCGCGACTTCGACGCGGGTTACGATCCGGCCGACCGGCTCGATCAGGCCATCCTGGCCGGCCGCCGCGCGGTGTTCCCCCACCACGGCCTGCTGGCCTGAACCCGCCGCCCCGGCGCAGGCGCCGGTCGGGCGGTGCGTACGCCGGCCCCTGCGATCCGTCGAGCGGCTACGTACTGCAACAGTCCTATCTCTCACCGTACGAGGACTGCACTTCCCCTCTTCCCACTGGTACCACCCATAACTACTCTGGGGATACACGTGTGCCGGTGGAGTCACCGGAGGGGAAGCCGGTGCCTTGCACACGGGGTAAGGGACGGGTGATGGTCATGAGTTCCGTGGAGCGTCCCCTGCAGGAAGTCGTCTTCCTGACCGTGGCGGAGGTCGCCGCGGTCATGCGGGTGTCCAAGATGACGGTGTACCGACTGGTGCACAGCGGAGAACTGCCGGCCATCCGGGTCGGACGGTCCTTCCGGGTGCCCCAGCAGGCGGTGCACGAGTACCTCAAGGAGTCCTACGTGCGGCTCGAGAGCGCGTAGCCCCAGGCCGGGCGGGGGCGGGTCCGCAGCCGCGGATCCGCCCCCGTTCGCCCCGGATTTCCCCCGAGTTTCCCGGTTCCCGGGAGCGCGATTACGGCCTTCGCGTCGCGGACGGTAGGCTAGGCCCCCACGTCAGTCGTATGGACTCCGTCTCTCACGGACGAGAGTCTCAGTGAGCGAGGGTTGTTCCGTGGGCTCTGTCATCAAGAAGCGTCGCAAGCGTATGGCCAAGAAGAAGCACCGCAAGCTTCTGAAGAGGACCCGGGTCCAGCGTCGCAACAAGAAGTAGGCGCCCCCGGGCCGCGCCCGGCGCGCCCAGCGCTTCCACCGCCCGCCCGGCCCCCGTGGCCGGGCGGGCGGTGTCGTTTCACGGCCCGGCGGGGTGGCGCGGTACGGTGCACGCAGGCCGCTCGGGTCGAGGGAATGGGGTGCAGCACCGTGGGCGTGGTCGTGCTCGTCACCGGCGTGGCACGCCATCTCGGTGCCCGCTTCGCCGCCGAGGTCCGCAGCCGTCCGGGCGTGGACCTGGTCGTGGGCGTGGACGTCCAGCCGCCCCGGCTGCCGGCGGAGGAACCGGCCGGCCCGGCCGCCCCGTACCGCTTCCACCAGCTCGACCTGCGCCGCCCGGCGCTCTCCCGGGTGCTCGCCGAGCACCGGGTGGACACCGTGGTGCACCTCAGTGTCAGCGCCACCGGCCTCGGCTCCACCAACCGCTCCGCGGTCAAGGAGTCCAACGTCATCGGCACCATGCAGCTGCTCGGCGCCTGCCAGAAGGCGCCCGGGGTCCGCCGGCTGGTGGTGAAGTCCACCACCGGCGTGTACGGCTCCGCGCCCCGCGACCCGGCCGTGTTCAGCGAGCGGATCCAGCCGAAGGACCCGCCCGGCGGCGGCTTCGCCAAGGACGCGGCGGAGGTCGAGGGCTACGTCCGCGGCTTCGCCCGGCGCCGCCCGGACGTCGCGGTGACGGTGCTGCGCTTCGCCAACATCGTCGGCCCGGACGCGGACACCCCGCTCAGCGAGTACTTCGCGCTGCCGGTGCTGCCGACCGTCCTCGGCTACGACCCGCGGCTGCAGTTCGTCCACGAGGACGACGCCGTCGCCGTGCTCTGCCGGGCCTCCGACGAGCCCGAGCCGGGCACCGTCAACACCGGCACCTTCAACGTGGCGGGCGAGGGCGTCCTGCTGCTCTCCCAGTGCGCCCGCCGACTCGGCCGGCCCACCCTGCCGCTGCTGCTGCCCGCGGTCAGCTGGATGGCCGCGCTGGCCCGGCAGACCCGGCTGGTCGACGTCTCGCCGGAGCAGCTGCGGCTGCTCACCCACGGCCGGGTGGTGGACACCACGCGGCTGCGCGAGACCTTCGGCTACCGCCCGGCCTTCACCACCCCCGAGGCCTTCGCCGACTTCGCCGCCGCCCTCGGCCCCGGGCTGCTGCCGCCCGAGCGGCTGGCCGCCGCCGCCGACCGGCTGACCGCCCTGCTCGGCCCCGAGGGATCCGCCGCCGGCCCCGCCGAACCGAACCGCCCCCGCCGACCGAGGAGCTGAACCCGCGATGAGTGCCGCAGCCGAGAACGCGCCGGGCGAGGCCAAGGTCATCCCGATCGAGTCCGCCCCGAGCTGGAGCTCGCCGCAGGGCCCCGGCCTGGCCGACCGGCTCGCCGGTGCCGTCGGCGGGGCGCTGTCCGGACCGCTCGGCCCGGCCGCCACCCGGCTGTTGGGCAAGGGCTGGGAGGGCCGGGCCGCCGAGGGGCTGGCCTTCCTGCGCCGCCGGGTCACCGGCGACTACGAGGTGGACGAGTTCGGCTTCGACCGGGAGCTCACCGAGGAGGTGCTGCTCTCGCTGCTGCGCCCGCTGGCCGAGAAGTACTTCCGGATCGACGTCCAGGGCGTGGAGAACATCCCGGCCGAGGGCGGCGTGCTGATCGTCGCCAACCACTCCGGGACGATCCCGCTGGACGCGCTGATGACGCAGGTGGTCATCCACGACCACCACCCGAACCGGCGGCACCTGCGGATGCTCGCCGCCGACCTGGTCTTCGTGCTCCCCGGGATCAACGAACTGGCCCGCAAGGCCGGCCACACGCTGGCCTGCAACGAGGACGCCCAGGCGCTGCTGGAGCGCGGCGAGGTGGTCGGCGTCTGGCCGGAGGGCTTCAAGGGCATCGGCAAGCCCTTCTCCGAGCGCTACAAGCTCCAGCGCTTCGGCCGCGGCGGCTTCGTCGCCTCGGCGCTGCGGGCACGGGTGCCGATCGTGCCGTGCTCGATCGTCGGGGCGGAGGAGACCTATCCGATGATCGGCAACGTGAAGACGCTGGCCCGGCTGCTGGGCCTGCCGTACGTCCCGATCACGCCGACCTTCCCCTGGCTGGGCCCGCTCGGGATGCTGCCGCTGCCGACCAAGTGGACGATCCGCTTCGGCGAGCCGATCGCCACCGACGGCTACCCGGTGGAGGCCGCGGACGACCCGATGCTGGTCTTCGACCTGGCCGACGAGGTGCGCGAGACCATCCAGCACTCGCTGTACCAACTGCTGGTGCAGCGCCGCTCGGTGTTCTTCTGACCCCCGCGCGCGGCTGCCGGTCCGCGCGCTCGCGCCCGGCCCCTCGTGTTTCCGGCCATCACGTTTCCGGCCCCCGCGCGCCCGTGGGAAGGGCCCGGCGGATATCGCACTCCGCCGGGCCCTGCGCACACCCCGGTCAGCCGCCGAGGATCCTCAGCCCGGGCAGCAGCCCCGGGACCAGCGGGGGCACCTCGACGGCCTGCTGCCGGGCGCCGTCCGGGGCGTCGGGCGTGCCGGACGGCTGCGGCGACTGCTGCGGGGCCGCGTCGGCGCTCGGCGAGGGCTTGGCGCCGGTGAGCCCGTTGGTGAGGTTGCCGACCAGGCCGTTGACGGCGTCCGGGGCGCCGGTGGGCAGGGCGCCGGGCAGGCCGCCCTTGCCGCCGCTGCCGGTCGCGCCCGCACCGGGGTTGGCCGGGGCGTGGTCGGTGGCGCCGGGGCGGGTGCCACCGGTGGAGCCGCCGCCGGGGGCCCGGTCGGCGCCCTGCGCGGATCCGGAGCCGTCGGAGGGGGAGCCGGCCGGTGCGCCGCCGGTCGATTGGGACGAGCCGCCGCTCGCTCCGGGGCCTGCCGTGCCACCGCTCTTGGCGGGGGCCTGGGTCAGCCGCAGGGGCGCGACGTCCTCGCTTATGTCGTCGAACAGGCGGTTCACCAGGTCGGCCTGCTGGGTGAGTTGGGCGGGCAGCTTGCCCTGCAGCTCGCTCCAGCTGCCGTCCTCGTCGTGGGCGAAGCCGGCCAGGGCGCGCATCGGGTCGAGCGAGCCGTTGCTGCGGTAGACCGAGCGCAGCAGTTCGCGGCCCTTGAGCGCGTCCGCGTGCATGTCGTCGAGCGCGCGGCGGACCTGCTCGACGGTGGCCGGGCTGAGCCCGCCGCTCGGGCCGGTGCGGCCGACCAGGGCCTTGGCCTCGTCGAGCCGGGTGGCGGCGTGGTCCAGCAGCAGTTCGCCGCGCTCCGAGTCGGAGCCCGCGAAGTCGAGCCGCAGCCCTTCGAGGCCGCGCTTCAGCCCGTACAGCGTGTCTCCGGGCAGCGCTCCGGTGCTCGCGGCGGCCGCGCCGGCCAGGCTTCCCACGGCGAGTCCGGCGACCAGCCCGCCGATTGCGAACCGCCTGCTCCAACGGCCGCGCGGCGCCGTCCGGATCGCCCGGTGGCGACGCTGGCGGGGCACCGTGGCGCCCGGCCCGCCGGCGAAGGCCTGCTCGAACGCGGCCATCAGCTGGGCGCGTTGGACCGTTCGGACCTCGTGGTCCAGCACCGGTCCGGGCAGCGCTCCCAGCGCGTCGGTCAGGCCGACCAGTTCGGCCATCGCGGCCGAACCGGCGCCGGTGCCAGCGGTGTTGGCCGATTCCGCGTCGGCCGCAGCGCGTTGCTCCGTCCGGTGGGCCTCCAGCGCCTCGGCGAAGGCCTTCGCCCGCCGGTGCTCCAGCACGTTTGCCGTCACGGGCCACACCTCCCTTCGTCGTTGTCGACACCCCGGCCTGCCGGACGGTTGCCCCGGCGGGCCAAAGCCACTCCATCGGGTGACTGGTCGCAATTCGGCTTGACCGTACGCCTGGTGGAGGCTTGCACGCTGGCCAACGATCGGTGCGGGCGGTCGGTTACGCACGGCTGATCATCGGATCGACCGTTCACTCTGACGTGTCGGTCGGGCGTGGACGGTGACGGCCGGCCGGGCGACCCTCCGGCTATGCCCCCCTCGGTCACCCCCGGCTCACCGCGCGTCGGGCGGGAGCAGCCGGGCGAGGGTGCGCACGGCGCGGTACTGGAGGGTCTTGATGGCGCCCTCGTTCTTGCCCATGATCCGGGCCGTCTCGGCGACCGAAAGCCCTTGCAGGAAGCGCAGGGTGACGCACTCCTGCTGCTGCGGGTTGAGCCGGCGCACGGCGTCCAGCAGGGCGGCGTTGGAGAGCGACTCCAGCACCGACTCCTCGGGGCTGCGCTCGCACTCGTTGGAGTCGAGCATCTCGCCCGTGGTGACCTCCAGCCGGAACCGGCTGGACTTGAAGTGGTCGGCGACCAGGTTGCGGGCGATGGTCACCAGCCAGGCGCCGAAGTCCCGGCCCTGCCAGGTGAACGTGCCGATCCGGCGCAGCGCGCGCAGGAACGTCTCGCTGGTGAGGTCCTCGGCCGTGGCGCGGCTGCCGACGCGGTAGTAGATGTACCGGTAGACGGTGTCCGCGTAGTGGTCGTAGAGCCGGCCGAAGGCGTCGCTCTCGCCGGCCTGGGCCCGCTCGACCAGCTCCATGATCGGGTTGTGCTCGGTCTCGTAGCCGGGGCCGGTCGTCGTCCGGGCGCGGCCCCGGCCGGTGCCGGTGGTGCCGGTGCGGCCGCGCGAGCCGGTGCCGGTGGAGCCGGCGGCGGTGGTGCGCAGCGCCAGGCCGGGGCCGTGCGGGTGGCCGAACGATCCGCCGGCCGGAACGAGTTGGGGCGAGACGGCGAGCTGGCTGCGGAGCAGGCTGCGCAGCAGGTCCAGGCCGGTCGAGATCTGCCGTTCGGCGGTGGGGCGGCCGCGGTGGCCGGTGCGGGGGCGCAGGGGCGCGGACGACGGGCGGGAGGGTGCAGGCGCGTCGTTCCGGACGGGTGGGTACACGGGACTCCCAGAGGCAGAACTGTGGACGGATCACCTCCGCCTGCGCGGAGAGCACGTCCCGAAGCGTCCGTTCGAGCGGGACGCGTGGTGACGTGCATCCAGGAGAGAATAACGCTTTGTGCAATGACAGCTACACCGTGTGGTCGAAGTGGTCGTTTGGGATCCATTTGTTGCGCATATTCGGCTGACACTGACCGGAGCTGTCGTCGTTCATCCGGCTCAACGTGATCGAACGGGCGCTCAGGGTGACCAATTCGGCGGTCTGGCGGGCGGTTTCCCTGCCTCGGAGCTCGATAACCCCTGACTTTCCCGGCCTGGCGAACGATCAGAACCGGTCACGGCCTGGCAGGTTCGTACAGAGGGACCGGACTTCCCACCGCTGCAAGGGAGTTCGCCCGTACGAGCGGCCAGGTCAGGGCCATGGTTGACGCCCGCTCACCCACACGAGCGAGGCCGCCGAGCGGGCCCGCACGAGCCCCGGCGGCGGCTCCGGAGGGCGGCCGGGCGGGGGGTCAGGCCCGGCGGCGACGGCGGTGCAGCGCCACCCCGGCCGCCGTCGCGCCGGCCAGCACGCCGGCCGCGGCCGCCGCCGGCAGCCCCACCCGGGCCGCCTTCCGACCGGTCCGGAAGTCCCGCACCCGCCACCCCTGGGCCCGGGCGTGGCGGCGCAGCGCGCCGTCCGGGTTCACCACGTACGGGTGGCCGACCAGCGAGAGCATCGGGATGTCGTTGGCCGAGTCGCTGTACGCGGCGCAGCGGTCGAGGTCCAGGCGCTCGCGGCGGGCCAGCGCGCCGACGGCGGCGGCCTTGGCCGGGCCGTGCAGCAGGTCCCCGACCAGCCGGCCGGTGTACTGGCCGTCCCGGGCCTCCGCGACGGTGCCGAGCGCGCCGGTCATGCCGAGCCGGCGGGCGATGATCCGGGCCACCTCCAGCGGGGCGGCGGTCACCAGCCAGACCCGCTGGCCGGCGTCCAGGTGCATCTGGACCAGGGCGCGGGTGCCGGGCCAGATCTTGTCGGCGACGACCTCCTCGAAGATCTCCTCGCAGATCTCCTCCAGGTCGGCGGTGCGCTTGCCGGCCACGATCCCCAGGGCGGTGTTCCGGGCGTCCGAGATGTGGTCCGGGTCCTCGGCGCCGTGCAGTCGGAACCAGGCCTGCTGCCAGGCGAAGCGGGCGATGTCGCGGCGGGTGAGGAAGCCGCGGCGGTAGAGGCCGACACCGAGGTAGAAGATCGCCGCACCGCGCAGGATCGTGTTGTCGCAGTCGAAGAAGGCGGCGGCGCGGGGGTCGTCCTGCTCCGGGGTGTGGTTCTCGGCCGGGGCCTTGGGCGCCCTCGCCGGCTTGCTCGCGGCGGTCGCGTCCGCGGCCTGCTGCACGGGGGCCGGCACGGGCTCGGGCTCGGCGCGCAGCGCGGCCTCGGCCGCCTCGGCCGCGGCCTCGCCCGCCAGGGCGCTCCGCTCGCTGGTGGAACGTCTTGCCTGGGTGAGCCTTCGGAGCACGGCCATGCCATCGAGCATAGCCAGCCGGGCGCGGAGCGGCCGTGACGGAGCCGTGCCCGTGAGGTGAACAGCTTCCCCGCGCGCGGGCGCGGGGGCCGCCCTTCCCGAAGGCCCTCCGGTGCGGCGAGCGGGCGCCCCGCCCGGGCCGACGGGGTCGGGAGCGCTTCGGGGGCGAGCGGACGAGTGGGCACAATGGGCCGGGTGAGCCCACTGCTGCGACGCAAGAGCCCGAAGCCCGCGGACCGTACCGTGACCCTGGTCGGCAAGCCCGGCTGCCACCTGTGCGACGAGGCCCGGGAGGTGATCGTCCGGGTGGCGGGCGAGCTGGGGGCGTCCTTCGAGGAGAAGGACATCACCCAGGACGAGGAGCTGTACCGCCGGTACTGGGAGCAGATCCCGGTCACCCTGATCGACGGCCGTCAGCACGACTTCTGGCGGGTCGACGAGCGCCGGCTGCGCACGGCCCTCGGGGGCTGATCCGCCGCTTCGGACGGGCCGCGCCGTCCCCCGCCGATCGGCGGGGGCGGTTCGCCGAATCGTTGCCAAAAGCACTCCGTTTCGGCTTGGGGCGGGGCGGGTTGGTCGGCTTACGATCGAACGCGTTTGCGCCCGAGGGGGGCTGAGCACGCGAGGAGTGCCGTCATGCTTCCCGGTCCGACCCCCGCGTCGCCCGACGCCCCCTCCGGGGCCCGGGGCTTCGCCGTGGTGGACGTGGAGGCGACCGGCCGCAGTCCGTGGCGGCACCGGGTGGTCGAGGTCGCGGTGGTGCTGCTCGACGAGCGGCTGCGTCCCGAGGGCGAGTTCGCCACCCTGCTGGATCCGCTGGGCCCGGTCGGCCCGACCCATGTGCACCGGATACGCCAGTGCGACGTGGAGGGCGCGCCGCGCTTCCGCGAGATCGCCCCGCGGCTGCTGGAGCTGCTGGCGGGCCGGGTGCTGGTGGGCCACCACGTGAGCTGCGACCACGCCTTCCTGGACCGCGAGTTCGCCCGGATCGGGGTGCCGCTGCCGGCCGTCCCGCTGCTGTGCACGATGCACCTGGCCCGGACCCACCTGCCGCAGGCCCGCAGTCACGGCCTGGCGGCCTGCGTGGAGGCGGCGGGGCTCGGCCGGTACCCGGCGCACACGGCGCTGGGCGACGCCCGGGTGACGGCGGACCTGCTGCGGCACTGCCTGGACGCCCCGTCCTGCCCGCCGGACGATTGGGCCGGCCCCCTGCGGGAAGCCGCCCGAGTGCCCTGGCCGCGGCTGGGCCGGGCCCGTTCCCGCCCGTCCGGCGGTCCGGTCCCGCTGCTGCGCCGGGAGGCGCCGTACGGCCCCTGGCTGCCCGGTTCCCAGGACCCGGAGGTCGTGCTGACGCAGGCCGGTGCTATGGGTTCGACGGCGTGATGCGCATCACTGTGCGGGGACAAATCGGACACCATCTTTGTGCACACGTTCACAAACGCATAGCCTGGCTGCCAAAGCCCAGCTTCACCCACAGGAGCACCGTGGCAATCGGCCGATCACCACAGAGCAGTTCGCAGACGCCCGACCAGGGCGCCGCGCGCCGACCCTCGCGTGCCCGGGGCATCCCGGAGGCGACCGTCGCCCGCCTCCCCCTCTACCTGCGGGCCCTCACCGCGCTCTCCGAGCGCTCGGTGCCGACCGTCTCCTCCGAGGAGCTGGCCGCCGCGGCCGGCGTGAACTCGGCCAAGCTCCGCAAGGACTTCTCCTACCTCGGTTCCTACGGCACCCGCGGCGTCGGCTACGACGTCGAGTACCTCGTCTACCAGATCTCCCGCGAGCTCGGTCTGACCCAGGACTGGCCGGTCGTGATCGTCGGCATCGGGAACCTCGGCCACGCCCTCGCCAACTACGGCGGCTTCGCCTCCCGCGGCTTCCGGGTGGCCGCCCTGCTCGACGCCGACCCGAACGTGGTCGGCACCAGCGCGGCCGGCCTCCCGGTGCGCCACATGGACGAGCTGGAGTCGATCGTCGAGAGCCAGCACGTCTCGATCGGTGTGATCACCACCCCGCCCGGCGCCGCCCAGCAGGTCTGCGACCGGCTGGTCGAGGCCGGCGTCACCAGCATCCTGAACTTCGCCCCGACCGTGCTGACCGTCCCGGACGGCGTGGACGTGCGCAAGGTGGACCTCTCCATCGAGCTGCAGATCCTGGCCTTCCACGAGCAGCGCAAGGCCGGCGAGGAGCCCGACGACCGGGCCGAGTCGGTGCTGGACCGCGCCCCCGGTCCGGTCCGCGCGGCCGCGGCCAAGCTGCGCCGAGCCGCCGGCGGCAACGGCAAGGTCCGCGGCACCGCCGAGTCGGCGGCCAAGGACCCGGCCGAGCAGGCCAAGGGAAAGGCCGCCAAGAGCGGCGACGGGGATCTCTCCGCGGTGATGCCCGCATGAACACCGAGAGCTGTAGGGGGCGGGCATGAGCCTTCTCGTCGTAGGGCTGAGCCATCGCACGGCCCCGGTCGGGGTGCTGGAGCGCGCCGCGCTGACCGGTGAGGTGCCGACCCGGCTGCTGCACGACGCGGCCGCCACCGCGACCGTCGCCGAGGCCGCGCTGCTGAACACCTGCAACCGGATCGAGCTGTACGCGGACGTGGACAAGTTCCACGCCGGCGTCGCCGAGCTGTCGCTGCTGCTGGCCCACCACAGCGGGGTGGACCTGGAGGAGCTGACCTCCCACCTGTACGTCCACTACGAGGACCGCGCCGTCCACCACCTCTTCTCGGTGGCCTGCGGACTGGACTCGATGGTGGTCGGCGAGGGCCAGATCCTCGGCCAGCTGCGCGACGCCCTGGCCAAGGCCCAGGAGGAGCACACCGCCGGGCGCGGCCTGAACGAGCTGTTCCAGCAGGCGCTGCGGGTCGGCAAGCGGGCGCACAGCGAGACCGGCATCGACAAGGCCGGCCAGTCGCTGGTGACCTTCGGCCTGGAGCAGGTCGCGGCGGGCGCGGGCGAGATCGTCGGCAAGCGCGCGCTGGTGGTCGGCGCCGGCTCGATGAGCTCGCTGGCCGCCGCCACCCTGGTCCGCTCCGGCGTGACCGACCTGCTGATCGCCAACCGGACCGCGGCCCGCGCCGAGCGGCTGGTCGAGATCCTCGGCCCGGACGCGGCCCGCACCCTGGACCTCGCCAAGGTGCCGGAGGCGCTGGCCGACGTGGACCTGGTGATCTCCTGCACCGGCGCGGCCGGTGTGGTGATCAAGGCCGAGGACGTGGCGGCCGCGGTCGCCCTGCGCCCGGCCGACCGGGGCCCGCTCGCCCTGCTCGACCTGGCCATGCCGCGCGACGTCGACCACGCCGTGCACGAGCTGGACGGCGCCCTGCTGGTCGACCTGGAGAGCCTCTCCCACGCGCACGCCGCCACCCCCGGCGCCGGCGACGTCGACCAGGTCACCCGGATCGTCGCCGACGAGGTGACCGCCTTCGGCGCCGCCCAGCGGGCCGCCCGGATCGCGCCGACCGTCGTCGCGTTGCGCTCGATGGCCTCCGACGTGGTCGCCGCCGAGCTGGGGCGGCTGGAGGCCCGGCTGCCCGACCTGGACGAGCGCTCCCGCGCCGAGATCGGCCAGACCGTCCGCCGGGTGGTCGACAAGCTGCTGCACGCCCCGACCGTCCGGGTGAAGCAGCTGGCCGCCGAGCCCGGCGGTGCCTCCTACGCGGAGGCCCTGCGCGAGCTGTTCGACCTCGACCCGGCGGCCGTGCACGCCGTGTCCGGCACACCCGTCGGCGGCGCGCCCCAGCCCTCCGCCGGGGGCACCAGATGAACCGTCAGCCATCCCACGAGTACCACCGGGACGATCACCCCATGAATGGTCAACCGATCACGGAGCAGCCCCCGGCCGCCGCGCCCCTGCGGCTCGGCACCCGGCGCAGCGCCCTCGCCATGGCCCAGTCGGGCATGGTGGCCCGCGAGGTGACGAGGGTCACCGGGCGCGCCGTCGAGCTGGTCGAGATCACCACCTACGGCGACACCTCCCGCGAGGCGCTGGCGCAGATCGGCGGCACCGGCGTGTTCGTCTCCGCGCTGCGGGACGCACTGCTGGAGGGCCGGATCGACCTCGCCGTGCACTCGCTCAAGGACCTGCCCACCGCCGCCCCCGCGGGCCTGGCGCTGGCCGCCGTCCCCGAGCGCGAGGACGTCCGGGACGCCCTGGTCGCGGCCGAGGGCCTGAACCTGGACGAGCTGGTGGAGAAGCTGGCCGGCGCCGGTCGCCCGGCCCGGATCGGCACCGGCTCGCCCCGCCGGATGGCGCAGCTGAACGCCTGGGCCACCGCCCGCGGCGCCCAGCTGGAGACCGTCGCGATCCGCGGCAACGTGGACACCCGGATCGGCTACGTGACCGGCGGCGAGCTGGACGCGGTGGTGCTGGCGACGGCCGGCCTGAACCGGCTCGGCCGCAGCGCCGAGATCTCCCAGCACCTCGACCCCGAGCTGATGATCCCGGCCCCCGGCCAGGGCGCGCTCGCGATCGAGTGCACCACCGCGAACAGCGAACTGACCGCGGCGCTCGCGGCCCTGGACCACGCCCCCACCCGGGTCGCCGTGGCCGCCGAGCGCGCCCTGCTGGCCGCCCTGGAGGCCGGCTGCTCGGCGCCGGTGGCCGCCCTGGCCACCTGGGGCCGGGAGTACGAACTGCGGCTGGACGGCGTGGTCGGCGACCCCGACGGCTCCGCCCTGCTGAAGATGTCCGCCAACGGTCCGATCGTCCTCGACGAGACCGCCGAGCAGCAGGCGGCGGCCCTCGGCCGCGCGCTGGCTGACCGGCTGCTCGGCGCGGGCGCGGCCACCCTGATGGGGGAGCGAGCCCGATGAGCGAGCGAAGCGAGCGAATCATGAAGTGCGCGTTTCGCGAAGAGACCGCCGTGCGCAGCGAGGTGGAGGCATGAGCCCCGCCGCCGCCTCCGATGCCCTGTTCCCCGCCGGGCAGCCCGCCACCGGACGGTGCACCTTCCTGGGCGCGGGCCCCGGTGACCCGGGCCTGCTGACCCTGCGCGCGGTCGAGGTGCTGTCCACCGCCGACGTCCTGGTCGCCGACCCGCTGACCGCCGCCGCCGTGCGCAGCCACTGCCCGGCCGCCGTGCAGGTGCACACCCCGGCCGCCGAGGGCGCCGAGTTCGACCTGGCCACGGTGGTCGCCGAGGCCGTCCGCGCGGGCAAGCACGTGGTCCGCACCGTCGACGGCGACCCGGGCCTGGACGGCTGCGCCGCCGAGGAGATGCTCATGTGCGCGGGCGACGGGATCCCCTTCGAGGTGATCCCGGGCGTCGCCCAGTCGGTCGGCGTTCCGGCGTACGCGGGCGTCCCGCTGCGGGCGGGCGCCGGCACCGACGTGCGCTTCGTGGACGGTGTCCAGCTGCTGGCCGGCGGTCCGGTCGACCTGGGCGCGCCGGAGACCACCCTGGTGATCCGCACCACCCTGGGGCAGCTGCCGGCCACCGCGGGCGCGCTGGTCTCCAACGGCCGCAAGCCGGACTCCGCGCTCAGCGCGACGCTCTCCGGCACCACCACCCGCCAGCGGACCTTCACCTCCACCCTGGCGGGCATCGCGGCCGACCTGAAGGCCGCCCGGGTGCTGCCCTCGCCGGTCTCCGCCCCGGTCGACCCGGCCACCTCGGTGATAGCCGTGGTGGGCGAGCAGGTCGCCCACCGGGCCTCGCACTCGTGGTTCGAGACGAAGCCGCTGTTCGGCTGGAACGTCCTCGTGCCGCGCACCAAGGAGCAGGCCACCGGCCTGTCCGAGCAGCTGCGCTCGTACGGCGCGGTGCCGCAGGAGGTGCCGACCATCGCGGTCGAGCCGCCGCGCACCCCGCAGCAGATGGAGCGGGCCATCAAGGGCCTGGTCACCGGCCGGTACGAGTGGATCGCCTTCACCTCGGTGAACGCGGTGCGCGCCGTCCGGGAGAAGTTCGAGGAGTACGGCCTGGACGCCCGGGCGTTCGCCGGGATCAAGGTCGCCGCGGTCGGCGAGACCACCGCGCAGGCCCTGGTGGACTTCGGCGTGAAGCCGGACCTGGTGCCCTCCGGGGAGCAGTCCGCCGCCGGTCTGTTGGAGGACTGGCCGCCGTACGACCCGGTCTTCGACCCGATCGACCGGGTGCTGCTGCCGCGCGCCGACATCGCCACCGAGACCCTGGTGGCCGGCCTGGTCGAGCTGGGCTGGGAGGTCGACGACGTGACGGCGTACCGGACGGTGCGCGCCTCGCCGCCGCCGGCCGAGACCCGCGAGGCGATCAAGGGCGGCGGCTTCGACGCGGTGCTGTTCACCTCGTCCTCGACCGTCCGGAACCTGGTCGGCATCGCGGGCAAGCCGCACAACGTCACGGTCATCGCCTGCATCGGCCCGGCCACCGCCAAGACCGCCGAGGAGCACGGCCTGCGGGTCGACGTGATGGCCCCGGCGCCGTCGGCGGCCGCGCTGGCCCAGGCGCTGGCAGACTTCGGGGCCAAGCGCCGCGACACCGCGACGGCCGCCGGTGAGCCGGTCTACCGGCCCAGCGAGCGTCGTCCGGGGTCGCGCCGCAAGGCCCGCTGACACCCTCACGGCCGGGGGCGGCCGACCGTCGCCCCCGGTGCTGCACAACCGTTCGGAGAGAGAAGCCGTGTCCGCTGAATTCCCGTACGTACGCCCGCGCCGACTGCGGCAGAGCCCGGCGATGCGCCGCCTGGTGGCCGAGAACCGGCTGCACCCGGCGGAGCTGATCCTGCCGCTGTTCGTCCGCGAGGGCGTCAGCGCGCCCGTCCCGATCACGTCGATGCCGGGCGTGGTCCAGCACACCCGGGACACCCTGCGCAAGGCCGTGGTGGAGGCCGCCGAGGCGGGTCTGGGCGGCGTCATGCTGTTCGGCGTCCCCGAGGTGCAGGACGCGACCGGCAGCGAGGGCACCAACCCGGACGGCATCCTGCAGCAGGCGATCCGGGACGTGGTCTCCGAGGTCGGCGACTCGCTGGTGGTCATGTCGGACCTCTGCCTGGACGAGTACACCGACCACGGCCACTGCGGCGTGCTGGCCGCCGACGGCAGCGTGGACAACGACGCCACCCTGGAGCGCTACGCCGAGATGGCCCGGGTGCAGGCCGACGCCGGCGTCCACCTGGTCGGCCCCTCCGGCATGATGGACGGCCAGATCGGTGTCATCCGGCGCGCGCTGGACGAGGCCGGGCACCAGGACGTGGGCATCCTCGCCTACACCGCCAAGTACGCCTCGGCCTTCTTCGGACCGTTCCGCGAGGCCGTCGGCTCCTCGCTCAAGGGCGACCGCAAGGCCTACCAGCAGGACCCGGCGAACGCCCGCGAGGCGCTGCGCGAGCTGGAGCAGGACCTCGCCGAGGGCGCCGACATGGTGATGGTCAAGCCGGCCATGGCCTACCTGGACATCGTGCGCCAGGTCGCCGACGCCTCGCCGGTGCCGGTCTCCGCGTACCAGGTGTCCGGCGAGTACGCGATGGTCGAGGCGGCCGCCGCGAACGGCTGGATCGACCGGGAGCGGATGATCCTGGAGACGCTCACCTCGATCCGCCGGGCCGGCGCCGAGCAGATCCTGACCTACTGGGCCCTGGAGGCCGCGGCGCTGGTGAAGTAGCGGACGCCGGAACGCGGAAGGCCGGGCCGCCCCCCGTGGGGGCGGCCCGGCCTTCCGTTTCCGCTACATCCAGCCCTTGATGTGGGCGAAGCCACCGCCGCCGCCGACGATGTCGGTGGAGGTGGCGGCGACGGCGCCGAAGCCGCCCGCGGCGGTGTCCGTGGTGTGGGCGATGCCGAAGCCCTCGGCCGCCAGGAACGGGTCGTGGGCGGTGGCGACGAAGTCGCCGCCGCCGACCAGGCCGACGTGGGCGAAGGCCGGGGTGGCGGCACCCGCGAGCGCCAGCGCGGCGGTGACGGTCAGCGCGGCCTTGGCCAGCGTGCTCTTCATGGATCTGCCCTCTCTCTGGGAGCGCCCCCGCGGGCGCTCTGACACGTGTTCACATCCGGTCGTCCGGGCCCGGCGCCCCACGCGCCGGGCCCGGACGACCGGTCACCCGGCCGGTCCCACCCGTGCGGGCGGGCGGCCGGACAGCTGGTCCGTCAAGCCCGGAGGGCCCGGGGAGACCTTCCTCCCCGGGCCCTCCGTCCGTGCCATGCCCCTTGATCAGCCGATCAGGTGCGAGACGCCCGCGTCGCCCGAGGACTGGGTGTTCTGGCCGACGTTGCAGATCTGCTTCGGGGTGCTGTTCAGGACCGGAACCTCGACCGGAACCGCGACACCGATGACGGCGACGGCGATGTTGTGGACCTCCGGCAGGCAGATGTTCGCGTTGTCCAGGGTGTGGAAGTTCGGGCTGCCGTTGCCGTGGGTGCCGGTGGCGTTGGTGCCGCCGTTGCCCTGGACGGAGGTGGCGGCGCCGTCCGAGTCGACGATGGCGGAGGCCGAGCCGGCGGACATCGCGATGGCGGCGGCGGCCAGACCGGCGGCGGCGAGGGACTTCTTGATCATTTCCGGTATTCCTCTCGGGGGTGAATCGGGGAGCGATTCGAAGGTGGATCAGAGGGGGTGGTGCAGGGGAGCTGAACGGAACGTCAGCCGATCAGGTGGGACACGCCCGCGTCGCCGTGGCTCTGGGTGCCCTGGCCCTGGGTGCAGTACTGCTTGCCACCGCTGTTGGCGATCGGGACCTCGACCGGGACGGCCACCCCGAGCACGCCGACGGCGATGTTGTGGATCTCCGGGAGGCAGACGTTCGCGTTGTCCAGGAAGTGGAAGTTCGGGCTGTTGTTCCCGACCGTCCCGGTGAAGTTGGTGCCGCCGTTGCCCTCGATGGAGGCGGCGGCGCCGTCCGCGTCACCGATGGCCGAGGCGGGCGCGGCGGCGGCGGCCAGCGCGGCGACGGCCAGGCCGGCAGCGGCGAAGGACTTCTGGATCATGGGGAGATCCCTCTCTGAAATGCTCTTGGATTCCTTGCGTGCAACGCGTAGAACGCTCAGACCCGGTCTGCAGTCACTGACGTCCAGATCAAAGAATGACGGCACGGAAGGTTACGGGGATTTTTGAAAAGAGTCCGGGAGGCGCGGCGAAGGATGGTTTCCGGTCGGATTATTAGGCCGAACCGGTTAACCGCCGCAATCCGCGCTCCCGCTCACTCGTTGAGGCAGATTGCTTTCCGGCTGCGCCCGCGCAGCCCTTCCTCAGTGATCCCCAGTACGGACAGCAGAACGGTGAAAAGCATGAAGTTCTCCAAGCGGGCCGGCGCGATGCTGCTGGCGGTCGGTGCGGGCATGCTCGCCTCCCAGGGATCGGCCTCGGCCGCCCCGGTCGGCCCCGACCAGGTCGGAGCCCTGGAGGACGCGCTGGCCACCCAGCAGGTCCCGGCGGACATCCCGCTCACCCCGCTGGGCAGCCACCTCTCGGCCGGCATCCCGACCTCGCTGGTCATGCCGCCGGTGCCCGGCCGCACCACCAGCACCAGCACCGAACTGATCCCGGAGCGGATCGTCCCCCAGCTGAGCACCGGCAAGGTCGGCCCGAGCGCCAAGGCCGAACTGCCGCTGCCGCTGGTCGACCAGGGCGCCGACCTCGGCCAGGTGCTGCTGGACGCCCCGGCCGCGCCGCTGCACGCCGACACCCCCGGCCTCACCCTCGGCAAGCCGCTCTCGCTCGCCAAGGACGGCGCCGGCCAGCTCGCCGACGGCCGGCTCAAGGTGGACGAGCTCGACCCGCGGCTGGTCACCGGCGCCGTGCAGGCCGTCCCCGGTGCCAATGCCAGCCTCGGCGGCGAGGACCACCGGCTCTCGGTCACCGACGAGGTGAACGACCTGACCACCACGACCGCGGCGACCGCCACCGAGGTGGTCGGGCAGACCGGCCTGGCCGACCCGGCGGCCACCACCGCCACCGCCACCGGCGTGGTCCAGCAGGCCGGGCTGACCGACCTGACCCGGCTCTGACCCCGCTCCGACCGGGGCGTTCCGACGCGCCGGAGCCCGGCACCCCGCTCGCACGAAGGGGTGCCGGGCTCCGGCGCGTGCGCGGGATCAGCCCGGCAGGGCGCCGGTCAGCCCGCCGACCAGCGGCAGGTCCTTGACGCCGCCGCCCGCGCTCAGCGGGCCGGTCAGCGTGTCGGTGCCGATCGGAGCCAGCCCCTGGTCCGGCTTCACGGTGGCGCCGTTGTTGAGCACGTCGGCGGAGGAGTTCGCCCAGGGGTCCAGGCGCAGGCTCTTGATCGGCGCGACGCCGTAGCCGAGGCCGGAGGTCGTCCCGTTCAGCGCCTGGCCGACGTCGGTCTTGGCCAGCGTGGCCGGGCCCGCGGGCGGCTGGCCGACCGGGGCGGTCGCGGCCTGCGCCGAACCGGCGCCGAGCAGCACCGCGGCGCCGACGGCGGCGGCCAGCCCGGCCCCGCTCTTCTTCGAAAGCATGCGGATCACCCTTCGGTGGATCGGGGGCCCCGGACGGCCGTCCGGGGATGCCGAACTGCCCCCCGGCCGACTGGTCGGGGGGCAGGACGGCCGGATCACGTGCCGATCGCGGATCAGCAGTCGTCCGCGGGCTGCGGGTGCGCGTCGATGTTCGCGCAGCTGTTGCCGAAGGCCGGGTTCAGCGCGCCGATCACGTCGATGCTGTTGCCGCACAGGTTGATCGGGATGTGGATCGGCACCTGGATCTGGTTGCCGGAGGCGACACCGGGGGAGCCGGCGGCGACGCCCTCCGCGCCCGAGCTGGCGGCGGCGGAGCCGGCCGCGCCGAGCACCAGGCCGGCGGCGGCAGCGGAGAGGATGGCGGCCTTCTTCACGTTCTGCATGGGGGTTGATCTCCTCGATCACACACGGGGGGGAGCGTGCCGCGCCCCGTCGACTCGGGGCGCGGCAGGGCTCGGTGAATCAGCTGTCGCCACTAGGACGACCGCCGGTTCAGCCGATGTTGGCGCACTTGTTGCCGAACGCCGGGTTCAGGATGGTGACGAGGCCGATGCTGTTGCCGCAGACGTTCAGCGGGATGTGGATCGGCACCTGGATCTGGTTGCCGGAGAGCACACCCGGGGAGCCGGCGGCGACGCCCTCGGCACCGGAGCTGGCGAACGCGCCGCCGGCGGCACCGAGCACCAGACCGGTGGCGGCCAGCGACAGCGCGGCGGCCTTCTTGAAGTTACGCATGTCTTTCCTCCGAGTTTCTGCCCGACGGAAGGGAATGTCGGGTGTCCGGGCGAGCACGAATACTCACCCGAAGGGTTCAGGGATTGCCGTGATTGTCACTCGGGCGGCGCACACCGGCGTGTTCCGCCCATGGCTCGGGCGTGGACGCAGCCGCCGTTCTGCAGCGCCTCCGGAAACGATTCCCGCACGGCCGGGAAAGGCTTCGGACAAAGGCGCGACCAGGTGGAATTCCCGGTCAGGCGTTCCGGCGGGGGTTGCCGGACGCCGCGTTCGGGAGGCCCGCCACGTCGATCGAGCCGCCGGTGGCCGCGGTGCCGACGACGCCGTGGGCGAGCTTGCACATGGGCGGTACTCGATTCGTGTGTAGGGGCCGGTGGACCGGGTTCCGTGAGGGAGAACGAGGGATCGCGCGCGGGGAAACGGCCCGGCCGAGGCCGATCACCCGAATGCCGACGGGAGGCCCCGTTGCTCCGGACGGGTGACACTGCGCGCACCGTCGCAACCCGTCCGGACGGGTCTCGTTCTTGATGTCGCACTCCCCGTGCATCTCTGTTGAACAGTCAGGAGGCTCGCATGAGCATCAAGAAGACCGCCGCCGTCGGCGCGGCCGTGGTGGGCATCGTGGCCGCCGGCGCCGGCACCGCGATGGCCAGCTCCGGCGCCGAGGGCGTCGCCGCCGGTTCCCCCGGTGTCATCTCGGGCAACCAGGTTCAGATCCCGGTGCACGTTCCGGTCAACCTGTGCGGCAACACCATCAACGTGATCGGTCTGCTGAACCCGGCGTTCGGCAACCACTGCGCCAACGTGGGCTGAGCCCGTACCCGGTTCGGCCGGTAGGAGCCGCCGCTCCGCGCTTCCCTCCTGGGGCGCGGGGCGGCGGCTCCTTTGCTTGCAGGGGAATCCTCCCGTTGCTGTCCGGGGAATCCTGCGGCCGCCGGCTCCCGGCGTTGTCACATGTCTTGTTGCGTTACTTGTCAGTACCTAGAATCTGAGTCCTGCTCACCTTTTCAGCTCCTCTCTCTTGCTCCGCGCCGCTCGGCGCCCCCGCCCGGGCGGCCCCCACCCCCTGCAAGGAGTCGCGTGTGATCAGGTCACGGCTGTCGGCGGCACTCGCCACCGGCGCCCTCGTCGCCACCCTCGGCCTGGCCGGCGCCCCCGCCGCCCTCGCCGACTCCGCCCCGGCCCCCGCGCCCGCCGCGGTCAAACCGGCCGCGATCGTCGCCCTCGGCGACAGCGCCATCTCCGGGGAGGGCGCCGGCACCGACACCAACGACGGCTACTTCCCCGAGACCGACAGCCCCACCAACTACTGCCACCGGCACCCCAAGTCGGAGATCTTCGTCACCGACATCCCCGGGGTGACCCCGATCGACCTCGCCTGTTCCGGCGCCCAGACCGGCGACCTGGTCAGCGACCCCGAGCTGGCGAAGATCACCGGCCCGGGCAGCGGCGACTTCGGCGAGCCCAAACAGGACGTCAAGCTCGCCGACACGGCGTCCAAGTACGACGTGAAGCTGGTCGTGGTGACGATCGGCGCCAACGACGACTTCGACTTCAGCGGCGTCATGATGCACTGCCTCGCGCAGTACTTCCCGGTCCCCAAGGACCAGGGCTGCCGCGACACCATCGGCAGCGACGAGATCCGCCGGCGCGCCCAGCGCGTCCAGCCGAAGGTGGTCGCGGCGCTGCAGAACATCCGGCAGACCATGCGCAGGGCGGGCTACGCCGACTCCGCCTACCAGCTGGTCTACCAGTCGTACTTCAACCCGATCACCCCGGACATCCGCCGCAACGACTACCTCGGCAAGATCGCCGACGGCTGCCCGGCCTTCCCCGAGGACCTCGCCTGGGGCCACAACTGGGTGGTCCCGACGTTCAGCGACGCGCTGCGCGGCGCGGCCGAACAGGTGCCCGGCGTCCGCTACCTGGACCAGCGGCGGGTCGCCTTCGGACACGAGGTCTGCGCGGAGTGGACCAGCTCCCCGTACGAGTACAGCAACGGGGACGTCATCAACCTCTCCGAATGGGCGCGCAACGGCTGCGACTCGCAGATCGGCATCCCCGGGCTGTGCATGAACATGGTCCGCCAGTCGTACCACCTGCGGGTGGCCGGGTACCGCGGCGAGGGCGTCTGCCTCGGCCAGTTCTACTCCCGGCCCGAGCTGACCCAGGCCTTCTGCACGCTCAACCAGCAGAACACCACGTCGATCCAGCCGCTCACCCCCGGGAAGCCGTTCGGCGACGTCCCGGAGGACGGCGCCTGGTACCAGCTGACCAACGCGGCCACCGGCAACGTGCTCGACCTCACCGGCGGCGGCAGCTACGGCGACTCCACCAACGGCCGGGCCGCCATCAGCTACCCGGCGGGCGGCGGGCTCAACCAGTCCTTCGTGCTGGAGGCCAAGGCGGGCGGCAGCTTCGAGCTCGACTTCAGCGGCAACCGCGACATGTGCCTGGACGCCAACGCCGCCGCGACCGCCCCCGGCACCCGGATCCAGCAGTGGCGCTGCAACGGCGGCGGCAACCAGCACTGGGTGTTCAAGCCGGCCGGCGACGGCCGCTACAAGATCGCCGACTCCCAGGACCCGAGCAAGGTCCTGGCCGCCGGCAGCACCCTCGACGCCAAGGGCAACCCGCTCGTCGAACTCGCCGCCGACACCGGAGCCGCCGGCCAGCTCTGGCAGCTGACCAAGCTCGGCATCGTCTACGTCCAGGGCTGATCCGGCCGCACCACCGGCCGTCCCGCCCGCCGCACCACCGGCCGCACCACCGGCCGCATCACCAGCCGCTCAGTCCGTCGCCGCCCCCGACCGGGCGGCGACGGTCGCGTTCAGCGGGTACGCCGTCTCGACCGGCAGCAGCGCCGGATCCCGCTCCTGCCGCACCCGCCCGGCCAGCGCGGTGACGTCCCGGATCCGGCGGATCCACTCGTCCGCGTACCGCCGCACCGCCTCGCCGCGCAGCCCGACCTGGATCGCCCGGTGGTCCAGCGGCCGCAGCGCCAGGTCGCGGTCCGGGTCCCACTGGACCCGCACCTGGCTCTGCCGCAGCTCCCGCTTCCACGCCGCCCGGGACTCGTGCACCCGGCCCGTGTAGGCGCTCAGCACGGCCCGCTCCAGCGCCCAGTCGAAGCCCTCGCGGCTGATCTCCAGCGCCAGCACCCGCTCCTGGCCGGGGCTGCGGCCCCAGTCGCTGCGGTGCATCGTCCAGAGGAACGACGGCTTGATCCAGGTCATCCGGTCGCGCTCGAACGCGTCCGGGAACCGCCCCTCGGCCGCCGCCGGCCCGGCGATCTCCCACGGGAACGCCGGGGCGTGTCTGACAATTCCCGCCGGGCGCCCGACGCCGGGGCACGCACCTCGCCGCGTTGTCGTCGGTCGCCGATGCTCCGCATGGACTCCCTCCTCCGCCTTGCGATGCACGCACCCCGACGCCGCGCGCTGGTCCGACGCGAATTGTCAGACACGCCCTGGTGGACCGTGACGGTGTCGGCGGTGTGGGCGGCCCGGATACGGCGGGGGGCGGGGGCGTGCGGCATGCCGGGAATCGTCGGGGACGCGGTGGGCCGGGCGCCAGGGGTTTTCCCGGCGGGCGGGGGACGGCGGGTGCGGCGGGCAGCGTGCCGTAGGCTCACGGGAACATCGTTGCGCCGGAGCCGCGCGGACCACGAGCGGGGCGGGGAGTACCCAGAGCAGATGAGCACGGCATCGAGCACCGAGTCGTCCAGCACCGAGCCCGGGGCGCCCGCCGGGGCGACGGCCGCGTCCGCACCGGCCGGGGAGCGGACCGACCGGGCGCCCGGTCGGTTCGGGGCGCTGGTGGACCGCTTCGCCCCCGCGCTGGGCGCGTACGCGGTGGTCAAGGCCACCGGCCTGACCGTCTTCCAGCTGCTGCTGTCGCACACCGGCGACTACCTGAAGAAGCAGCCGGGCCGCGGCGGCGGCGCCAACCCCTGGGACGTGCTCGGCACCTGGGACGGCGTCTGGTACCAGCGGATCGCGGAGAACGGGTACAACCCGCAGCTGATCCCGCTGCACGGCTTCCCGCTGGCCACCTACTACGAGAACTCGGCGGCCTTCTTCCCGCTCTACCCCTGGCTGATGCGGCTGGTCGGCGCGGTGACCGGGCTCGGTCCGTACGGCTCCGGGATCGTCGTCTCGGTGCTCGCCTCGCTGTTCGCGGCGGCCGGGATCTTCGCGATCGCCGAGCGGCTCGGCGGCTTCCGGGCGGGTGTGACCGCCGCGGTGATCTGGGGCCTGTTCCCGGGCTCCGGGGTGGAGTGGGCGGTCTACTCGGACTCGCTGTTCGTCGCGCTGTCCGCCTGGGCCTGCTACTGCGTGATGACCCGCCGTTGGCTGACCGCCGGTCTGCTGGCGCTGGTGGCGGGCCTCAACCGGCCGACCGCCGCCGCGCTGATCGCCGCGGTGTCGATCGCCGCGCTGGTCGCGCTGGTCCGCCGCACCGACGGGGTGGCCCGCCCGCTGACCGCGATGCTGATCACCCCGTGGGGCCTGGTCGGCTACGTCGCCTGGGTCGGCTGGAAGATGGGCGACTGGGGCGGCTACTTCAAGCTCCAGCGCGGCGCCTGGAACCGCTACTTCGACGGCGGCGCCTCCACGCTCCGCACGATCATGGACGTGATCACCGGCCACTGGGACTTCTGGCAGTCCAACCCCGTCCCGGACCTGATCGCGATCGCCCTGCTGATCGCCCTGCCCGGCCTGCTGGTGCTGCTCTGGCGGGCCCGCCCGCCGCTGGTGCTGTGGGTCTACACCGCGCTCACCATCGCCACCGCGCTGAGCAGCAACCAGATCTTCGGCAACATCTCGCGCTACCTGCTGCCGGCCTTCCCGCTCTGCATCGGCCTGGCGTTCGCGCTGCGCCGGGTGCGGACGTCCTCGCTGGTCGGGATGTTCGCGATGCCCGCCGTCGCGGCGGGCTGGTACGCCGGCTATGCGCTGTTCGAGTTGGGCATCCCGTAGACCCCGCGTTGGTTGTCAACGGGATCATCCGGCAGCAGACGGGCCGTTGCTAACCTCGGACGTATGACGACGACCCCGCCCGTGCGCGAGATCCGGGACATCTCCGGCCTGCTGGACCACGCGAGCCACGTGCTGGCGACCCGGATGGCGGCCGCCTTCACCGAGCTCGGCATCACCCCCCGGGCGTACTGCGTGCTCTTCCACGCGCAGGAGGCCGAGCGCACCCAGATCCAGCTGGCCGAGCTGGCGGACCTGGACAAGACCACGATGGTGGTCACCGTCGACGAGCTGGAGAAGGCGGGCCTGGCCGAGCGCCGCCCGTCCGCGACCGACCGCCGGGCGCGGATCATCTCGGTCACCGAGGCGGGCGAGCGCGCCGTCGTGCAGGGCACCGCGATCGCCGACCGGGTGCACCGCGAGCTGCTGGAGTCGTTGCCGCAGCCCCAGCGCGAGGTGTTCGTCGAGGCCCTGACGCACCTCGTGGACGGCCACCTCGCGGAGCCCGTGGAGAGCGAACGCACCGTGCGCCGGGCCCGCCGGGCGCGGGGGTAGTCCCCGCCCCAGATCTACTCCCGAGATAGATAGTCCCGAACAAAACAATCTGATAGCGTCCTTCCCGGTACTCGACGAACCGGGAGAACCGCCATGACCACGCACGCCCCGGCCGCGACCGACGCGGCCCCCGTGACCCCCACCCGCTCCCGCGCGCTCGCCCTGGCGGTGCTCTGCGCGGGCATGCTGATGATCATCCTGGACGGCTCGATCGTCACCGTCGCCCTGCCGGCCATCCAGGAGGACCTCGGCTTCTCGCCGTCCGGGCTGACCTGGACCGTCAACGCCTACCTGATCGCCTTCGGCGGTCTGCTCCTGCTGGCCGGCCGACTCGGCGACCTGATCGGCCGCAAGCGGGTGTTCGTCGCCGGGCTCGCGCTCTTCACCGCCGCCTCGCTGCTCTGCGCCCTCGCCACCAGCCCCGGGCTGCTGATCGGCACCCGCTTCCTGCAGGGCGTCGGTGGCGCGCTCGCCTCCTCGGTCAGCCTCGGCATGATCGTCACGCTCTTCCCCGAGCCGGGCGAACGCGGCCGCGCGATCGGCGCGTTCAGCTTCGTCGGCGCGGCCGGTGCCTCGATCGGCCAGGTGCTCGGCGGAGTCCTCACCCAGGCCCTCGACTGGCACTGGATCTTCCTGATCAACCTGCCGCTCGGCCTCGCCGCCGCCCTGCTCGCCGTCCGGGTGCTGGAGCCCGAGCGCGGGCCCGGCCTGCGGGCCGGCGCCGACGTCCTCGGCGCCGTACTGATCACCGCCGCGCTGATGCTCGGCGTCCACACCGTCGTCGGGACCGGCGAGCACGGCTGGACCTCGGCCCGCACCCTCGGCCCGGGCGCCCTCGCCGTCGCCCTGCTGGCCGCCTTCCTGTGGCACGAGGGCCGGGCCGCCCATCCGCTGCTGCCGCTGCGGATGTTCCGCTCCCGCGAGGTCTCCGGCGCCAACCTCGTCCAGGTGCTGACCATCGCCGGGATGTTCGGCTTCCAGATCCTGGTCGCCCTCTACCTGCAGAACGTCCTCGGGTACGGGGCCGCCGCCACCGGCCTGGCGATGCTGCCGGCCGCCGTCGCCATCGGTGCGGTCTCCCTGCTGTTCTCCGCCCGGCTGAGCGCGCGCTTCGGCGAGCGCCGCGTCCTGCTCGCCGGACTCGCCCTGCTGCTCGCCGCTCTCGGCCTGCTCGCCAGGCTGCCCGCCGACGCGCACTACGCCGTCGACCTGCTGCCGACCATGCTGCTGGCCGGCGGTGGCGGCCTGGTGCTCTCCACCCTCGCCGTCCTCGGCATGTCGGGCGCCGGCCCGGCGGACGCCGGCACCGCCTCCGGCCTCTTCAACACCAACCAGCAGATCGGCGGCGCGTTCGGGGTCGCCGTCCTCACCACCCTCGCCGACGGCCGCACCGGGGCCCTCGCGGCGGCCGGGCACCCCGGCGCCGAGGCGCTCACGGCGGGCTTCCGGCTCGCCTTCACTGTGGCCGCGGGCCTGCTGGCGGCGGCCCTGGTGCTCGCGACGCTCGTGCTCCGGTCGCCCGCCCGGACGTGACGACCCGTCAATCGCCGGGGGAGAAAGCCTTGTTCGGGGTGAACCCTAGGGCCAGACCAGGCAGTACAGCTGGTGCCCGGCGTCGTGCAGGCGGTTGGCGAAGTCCTGCCACTCGTGCAGCATGCTGTAGATCACGAAGGCGTCCCGCGGTCCGCGCCGGTCCGGGACGGTCGACCAGATGAAGGCGGCGGCGCCGAGTTCGGTCTCGTCGGCCTTGCGGAGCGGTTCGACGACGTTGTGGGGGAGCTGGACGACGGCGTAGTCCGGGTGCAGCACCACGAGTTCCAGCGGGGGCACCTGGTGCAGCGGGACGCCCTGGATGCCGGTGAGGACCATGGCGCTCATGGTCTCCGGTTTGATCTTGGTGGAGAGGTGGCCGGTGGGGGATCCGCTGGTCTCCATCAGGTCGCCGAGCCGCCCCAGCGAGCCGAGTTCGCCGGCGTCCAGGCCCAGCCCGCCCGGTCCGAGGGCGGTGGGGACCCTGGCGGCGGTGGCGCGGTCGGGGGCGCCGAAGTACTTGTACGTCACCCCCACGCGTCCCTCACCCCGCCTCTCGCCGCCGCGGCGACCACGTCCCGTACCCGCTCCCGTACCCCCGCGTGCGGCCTCGGCGGGCCTGCGGGAGCCCCCCGCGGCCTCGTCGTAGCCGTCCTGCGCCTCGGACACTCGGACCATCCTCACCGGAATTCGCCGGAATCGACAGACCCCCGCACGCCCGGCGTCCCTCCGGACGTGCTCCTTACCCGTCATGCGCCGCCGTGCCCACGCGCGGGCCATACCCACTCGCGGCCGACAGCAGTCCTCTCCACACCCCTGCACACAACGGGAGCGCTCGCGCACCCTGTGCACACAGTCTGACTGGTCCGTCCTCCGGGGCAGTCAGCGACCCCGTCCGTACGGACTGTACGGACAACCGTACAGACAACGGTGCCCGGATCATCGTTCCAGATGATCGGGTCCGACATGCAGAGCGCCAGGACACGATTTGAGACCATGTCTTTTGTGAGCTACCCCTACGAAGCCCCCCAGTCCCAGTCGCTGTTCGACCGCGCCTCCGTGGTGACGCCCGGCGGCGTCAACTCCCCGGTGCGCGCCTTCCGCGCCGTCGGCGGCACGCCGCGCTTCATGGTGTCCGGCACCGGCCCCTACCTGACCGACGCCGACGGCCGCGAGTACGTCGACCTGGTGTGCTCGTGGGGTCCGATGATCCTCGGCCACGCGCACCCGGCGGTGATCGACGCCGTCCAGCGGGCCGTCGCCAACGGCACCTCCTTCGGCACGCCCGGCCAGGGCGAGGTCGAGCTGGCCGAGGAGATCGTCGCCCGGGTCGCCCCGGTCGAGCAGGTCCGGCTGGTCTCCTCCGGCACCGAGGCCACCATGTCCGCGATCCGGCTGGCCCGCGGCTTCACCGGCCGGGCGAAGGTGGTGAAGTTCGCCGGCTGCTACCACGGCCACGTGGACGCCCTGCTGACCGCCGCCGGCTCCGGCGTGGCCACCTTCGGCCTGCCGGACACCCCGGGCGTCACCGGCGCCCAGGCCGGCGACACCATCGTGCTGCCGTACAACGACCTGGCCGCCGTCGAGCAGGCCTTCGCGGCCCACCCGGGCGAGATCGCCTGCGTGATCACCGAGGCCTCGCCCGGCAACATGGGCGTCGTCCCGCCGCTGCCCGGCTTCAACGCCGGCCTGGCCCGGCTCTGCCGGGACAACGGCGCGCTGTTCGTCTCCGACGAGGTGATGACCGGCTTCCGCGTCTCCAAGGCCGGCTGGTACGGCCTGGAGGCCGCGAACGAGGGCTGGGCGCCGGACCTGCTGACCTTCGGCAAGGTCATGGGCGGCGGCTTCCCGGCCGCGGCCTTCGGCGGCCGGGCCGACGTGATGGCCCACCTGGCCCCGGCCGGGCCGGTCTACCAGGCGGGCACCCTGTCCGGGAACCCGATCGCCACCGCGGCCGGCCTGGCCCAGCTGCGCGGCTGCACCGACGAGGTGTACGCGACCGTGGACAAGGTCGCCACCGAGGTCTCCGGCCTGGTCTCCGCGGCGCTCGCCAAGGAGGGCGTCGCGCACCGGATGCAGACCGCCGGGAACATGTTCTCGGTGTTCTTCACCGAGGCCGCCGTGACCGACTACGACGAGGCGAAGACCCAGGAGGCGTACCGATTCACCGCCTTCTTCCACGCGATGCTGGCCGAGGGCGTCTACCTGCCGCCGTCCGCCTTCGAGTCCTGGTTCGTCTCGGCGGCCCACGACGAGCGGGCGATCGAGCGGATCGCCGCCGCCCTGCCGGCCGCCGCGCGCGCCGCCGCGGCCGCCACGGCCTAGTCCGCGGCCCCGCGCCCGCGGCCCAGCAGTCCACCCCGAGCCCCAGGAGCAGTCGAGAAGTGAGCGCCAAAGAGATCACCGTCGTCCACGTGATGCGGCACGGTGAGGTGCACAACCCGGAGGGCGTCCTGTACGGGCGCCTGCCGGACTACCACCTGTCCGAGCTGGGCCGGCGGATGGCCGACCGGGTGGCCGAGGACCTGGCCGACCGGGACATCACCCACGTGGTGGCCTCGCCGCTGGAGCGGGCCCAGGAGACCGCCGAGCCGATCGCCAAGGCGCACGGCCTGGACGTCGCGGTGGACGAGCGGCTGATCGAGGCGGAGAACGTCTTCGAGGGCAAGACCTTCGGCGTCGGCGACGGCTCGCTGCGCAACCCGGGCTACTGGAAGTACCTCACCAACCCGTTCAAGCCCTCCTGGGGCGAGCCGTACCTCGACCAGGTGGTGCGGATGATGGGCGCGCTCGGCGCGGCCCGGGACGCGGCGCGCGGGCACGAGGCGGTCTGCGTCAGCCACCAGCTGCCGATCTGGATCGTCCGCTCCTTCGTCGAGCGCCGCCGGCTCTGGCACGACCCGCGCAACCGGCAGTGCTCGCTGGCCTCGCTGACCAGCTTCACCTTCGAGGGCGACAAGATCGTCTCGGTCGGCTACCGCGAGCCGGCCCGTGACCTGCTGCCCGCGCACCTGGTGGGCAAGGGCCGCAAGGGCGACAAGCCGGTGGGCAAGAGCTTCGGCGCCTAGGCGGCCCCGCCCCTCGGTCGGGCCGCTTCCGCAGGGGCGTGCGAGCGGCGTCACACGCCCGCGCGCACGGCCCGTAAGCGGTGCGTAAGTATGACTTCGGGTCACCCGGCGAGCGCCGGGTGACCCGATTTCGTCGCAGGTCAGCGGGGGTGCGACGCGCAAGGCAGGACCCCCCCGAACCTGCCCGGAACTCCATGCGAAACTTTTCACATGTCTGCCATGACGCGCCCCCGTCCCCGTGTCGCCGCAGCGGCTGCCGCCGTGGCCGCAGTCGCCGCGCTCGCCCTCACCGGCTGCTCCTCCGCGGGCTCCACCGGCGGCGGCGAGGGCCAGGTCGGTTTCGTCACGGTCAAGGGCACCAACCTGTCGAAGGCGGACGCCGGGCAGCGCGGGGACGCGCCGGACATCTCCGGGGAGACCCTGGAGGGCAATCAGGTCAAGCTCTCCGACTACCGGGGCAAGGTCGTGGTGCTGAACGTCTGGGGCTCCTGGTGCGGTCCGTGCCGGGCCGAGGCGAAGAGCCTGCAGGCCGTCGCGGACAAGTACCGGGACCAGGGCGTCCAGTTCCTCGGTGTCAACACCCGGGACACCGAGAAGGGCAACGCCGTGCGCTTCGAGCAGGAGCAGGGCGTCACCTTCCCGAGCATCTTCGACCCGGCCGGCACCCAGCTGCTGAAGTTCCCCAAGGGCAGCCTCAACCCGCAGTCCATCCCGACCACGCTGATCGTCGACCGCGACGGCAAGCTGGCCGCCCGTGCCGTCGGCGGCACGACCCAGGACGCGCTGGAGTCGATCCTGCAGCCGGTGCTCGCGGAGCAGAAGCAGTGAGTGGGGCACTACAGCTCGCCGACACCACCTCGACCGTCCAGAGCGGCGCGCTGCTGGTCGCCGCGCCGGTCGCGCTGGTGGCGGGGCTGGCGTCGTTCTTCTCGCCCTGCGTGCTGCCGCTGGTCCCCGGCTACCTGTCGTACGTGACCGGTTTCTCCGCGGCCGACCTGGCGGACGCCCGGGGCTCGCGGCGCGGCCGGATGCTGCTCGGCGTGCTGCTGTTCATCCTCGGCTTCACCGCGGTGTTCGTCTCCACCGGAGCGCTGTTCGGCTACTTCGGCCAGGAGCTGCGGGACTACAAGCGGACCATCGACATCGTGCTGGGCTCGCTCACCGTGGTGATGGGCCTGGCCTTCATGGGCCTGGTGCCCGGGTTGAGCATGCGCGAGGTGCGCTCGCACCGCCGCCCCGCGGTCGGCCTGCTGGGCGCCCCGATGCTCGGCGTCGTCTTCGGCGTCGGCTGGACCCCCTGCATGGGCCCCACCCTGACCGCCGTGCAGAACCTGGCGCTCAACCAGGCCGACGCCCAGCGCGGCGCCCTGCTGACGACCTTCTACTGCCTGGGCCTGGGCGTACCGTTCATCCTGGCCGCGCTGGCCTTCCGCCGGGCGCTCGGCGCCTTCGGGTGGGTCAAGCGGCACTACCCGCTCGTGATGCGGATCGGCGGCGGCATGCTCGTCGTGGTCGGTCTGCTGCTCGTCACCGGGACCTGGGACTCCTGGATGAGCGAACTGCAGTCCTGGACCGCCGACTCGTCGATCGGAATCTGACCGTGAGCAACACCACGACCGAGACCGAGCAGCCGCCGGCGCCGGACGACGCCGCCGCCGAGCGGCTCAGCACCGCGCCGGTCGAGTCCGACGGCCCCACCGGCATAGGGGCGTTCGGCTGGGCGCGCTGGATGTGGCGCCAGCTGACCTCGATGCGGGTCGCGCTGATCCTGCTCTTCCTGCTCTCGCTGGCCGCCATCCCGGGCTCGCTGATCCCGCAGTACCAGAACGGCCAGGGGCAACTGAAGGTCGAGGCCTGGAAGGCGCAGCACACCACGGTCGCGCCGGTCTACGAGAAGCTCCAGCTGTTCGACGTCTACAGCTCGGTCTGGTTCTCCGCGATCTACATCCTGCTGTTCGTCTCGCTGGCGGGCTGCATCGTCCCGCGCACCTGGCAGTTCGTCGGAGTGCTGCGGGCCAAGCCGCCGGCCGCGCCGCGCAACCTGACCCGGATGCCGGTGCACGCCGCCTGGCGCACCGAGGCGGACGCCGAGGCGGTGAACGCCGCCGCCCACCGGCTGCTGCGCAAGCGCGGCTTCCGCGCCGACCTGTCCGGCGGTGCGGTGGCCGCCGAGAAGGGCTACCTGCGCGAGGTCGGCAACCTGCTCTTCCACCTGTCGCTGTTCGCGCTGCTCGGCGGCTTCGCCTGGGCCAGCCTGGCCTCCGGCACCGGCGGCAAGCTGATGGTCGAGGGCGAGGGCTACTCGAACACCATCACCCAGCTCGACGACTTCAACGGCACCCGGTTCTACGGCAGCCAGGACCTCGACCCCTTCTACCTGAAGCTGGACGGCTTCACGTCCAAGTTTCAGGACCGGGGCGACCAGATCGGCGCCGCCCGGCAGTTCACCGCGAACGTCGAGTACTACCAGGGCAGCGACGCCTCGAAGCTGAAGAAGTCCACGATCGAGGTCAACCACCCGCTGGAGATCGGCGGCAGCAAGGTCTTCCTGATCGGCCACGGCTACGCCCCGGTCATCACCGTCCGCAACGGCAAGGGCGACGTCGTCTACCAGGGCGCCGTCCCCTTCCTCCCGCAGGACGGCAACCTGACCTCGACCGGCGTGGTGAAGGTCTCCGACTACGGCGTCGGGCCGGACGGCACCAAGACCCAGATGGGCTTCTCCGGGTTCTTCCTGCCGACCGCCCCGCTGAGCTTCGAGGGCACCGGCCCGGTCTCGCTGTTCCCCGGCGACGCCGCCCCCGAGCTGGTGCTGAACGCCTTCGCGGGCGACCTCGGCACCGACTCCGGCCTGCCGCAGAACGTCTACCAGCTCAACACCCGCAAGCTGACCCAGCTCACCCAGGACGGCCAGCCGGCCAAGGCCCGGCTCAAGCCCGGCCAGGGCTGGAACCTCCCCGACGGCTACGGCTCCGTCACCTTCGAGGGCTACAAGCAGTGGGCCAGCTTCAACGTCTCGCACCGGCCCGGCAACGCGATCGCCCTGACCGGCGCCGTGCTGGCGATCCTCGGCCTGATCGGCTCCCTGTTCATCCAGCGCCGCCGGATCTGGGTGCGGGCGGTCGCCCTGCCGGGCGGCGGCACCCAGGTGGAGCTGGCCGGGCTGGCCCGCAGCGAGTCGGCGAAGATCGCCGAGGAGCTGGCCGAACTCGCGGTGGACCTCCAGGACGACGCCCCGGCGACGGAGGACGAGGACGCGGACGAGGACGAGGCCGGGGACCCGGCCGCATCCGACGCCGCACCCGACGCAGCGTCCGACGCCGTGCCAGACGCCCCCGGCGCCGCGCCCGACGACCCCGAGGCCGAGGCCTCAGCCCCCGCAGTCCCTGCCGACCAGAACTCCAAGGAGTAGACGGTGCAACTCGCCTCGGCGGTCGACCCCCAGCTGGCCGACCTCTCCAACAAGCTGATCTATTCGGCGATGGTGGTCTACACGCTCGCCATGTTCGCCCACATGATCGAGTGGACCTTCGGCAGCAAGGGCGCCGTCGCCGTCCGCTCGACCGAGCAGGCGGGCAGCCTGGCCGAGACCGTCGCCGCGGCGGAGGCGAACGGCGCGAAGAAGGCCGCCAAGAAGGTCACCGTCACCGTGGCGGGGGCCGGCGGCGGCACCACCACGCTCACCCGCACCGCGATCGCGGGCGAGGGCGCGACGGTGGTCACCAGCGGGCGCGGCGCCGACGACGAGGACGGCCCGGGCGCGGCCGGCACCAGCGAGAAGGCCGACCTGGCCGGCCGGATCGCGGTCTCGCTCACCGTCCTGGGCCTGCTGCTGCACGGCGGCGGCATCGTCGCCCGCGGCCTGTCGGTGTCCCGCTGGCCGTGGGGCAACATGTACGAGTTCTCCTGCGCCTTCGCCTTCGCGATGACGGCCGCCTACCTGGTGCTGCTGGCGTCGAAGAAGAACGTCCGCTGGCTCGGCCTGCCGGTGGTCCTGGCGGGGCTGCTGACCCTCGGCATCGCCACCACGGTGCTGTACACCGACTCCGAGCAGCTCGTCCCGGCGCTGCACTCGCCGTGGCTGGCGATCCACGTGTCCACCGCGATCTTCTGCGGCGGCGCCTTCTACGCGGCGTTCATCGCCACCCTGCTGTACCTGGGCAAGGACTCCTTCGACAAGCGGATCGCGGCCGGCCTGACCACCGGCCCGCTGGGCACCTCGGCGTCGATCTGGCGCCGGCTGCCCGCCGCGTCGACCTTCGACAAGCTGTCGTACCGGATCAACGCGCTGGTCTTCCCGCTGTGGACCTTCACCATCATCGCGGGCGCGATCTGGGCCGAGGCGGCCTGGGGCAAGTACTGGGAGTGGGACCCGAAGGAGACCTGGTCGTTCATCACCTGGGTCGCCTACGCCTGCTACCTGCACGCCCGCGCGACGGCCGGCTGGAAGGGCCGCAAGGCCGCGTACCTGGCGCTGGCGGCCTTCGCCTGCTGGCTCTTCAACTACTACGGCGTGAACATCTTCGTCACCGGCAAGCACTCGTACGCGGGGATCTGACCGGGGGCACACACCCACCGGCCCGGCTTTCCGCAGGAGGTAGCCGGGCCGACGTGCAAGAGGGGTAGTACGTGTCGGCCGTCCGTGCCGGCACGGGGAGGAACGAGGAGGAAATCGCGCAATGGAGTGCGACGAGGTCATGCTGACCGTCCGAATCACCGCCGCCGAGCGCATGTTGCTCCGCCGGCTCGCCCAGGGACACCGGAGCGACGTGTCCGAGGTGGTGGCCGACGCTCTGCTGGACATCATCCCCACGCTCAGCGCGCCGGGGGACGCCTACCGGCTGCTGGGGGCCATCGCGACGCCCGCGCCCTGCGCCCTGACGGTGTGGCTGCCCACCGCGCTGGCCGACCTGCTGGTGCCCGGCGCGGCCCGCATCGCGCAGATCACCGACGTCCGGATCGAGTCGGCCAGCGCGGCCCTGGGCGCGGCGCTGCGGCTCTGGCTGGCGCAGGACCCGGTCAGACTGGCGGCCAACCTCAGCGTGATGCACGCCGGGCGGCCGGCCTCGGCGCTGGTCGCCGCGTAGCGGCCGTCAGCTGGCCAGCGGCAGCCGGGTGCTGCCGAGGCCCGGCGCGGCGGGGCGGTCGTCGAGCGCGTCCCGCCGGGCCGGCACCGTCGGGCGCGCGGCGGGCCCGTCCAGGGGGCCGTCCAGGGGCTCGGTGAGCAGCCGGCACTCGGCCGCCGTCCGGCCGTCCTGGACCAGCAGGACCCGGACGGGCGTCCGGCGGCCGTCCGCGGCGGGCTCGGGGACCGCCCGCACGAAGCACGGCCGGTCCAGCTCGATGTAGTGGTCGAACGAGGTCACCAGCTCGACCGGCACCACCGGTTCGGGGTGGCGCAGCCGCTGGGCGGCCTGCCGGGCGGCCTCCAGCACCAGCATCCCGGGCACGTGGTCCAGCTGGTGGTCGAACAGCACGGGGTGGGCGGCGTCGGCGCGCAGCAGCCAGGTGTCCGGCCGCAGGGTCGGGCTGAGCACCACGTCGGCCGGCTGGGCGCGGCCGACGAGTTCGGGCGCGGCGGGCGCCGGCGGCCGGGAGGGGACGACGGCGTGCCGGGCGGGGCCGCGCAGCCGGGCGTACGAGGCGGGGGAGAGCACTCGCAGCTGGCCCGAGCCGCGGCCGATCGGCCGGCCGTCCCGGGTGATCTCGGCGTGCACCCGCAGTGACGCCAGTCGGCCGTGCCGCATCCGGACGTCCTCGCAGCCGACGGCGAGCATCAGCGAGGTCGGGCCGCCGGCGACGGCCAGGCCGGACAGTCCTGGCTCGGCGAGCGCGTAGGAGAGGTCCTCCATGACGAAGTGGTGGCCGCGCGGCACCCCGAACCCGGCGTGGCCGATCAGCAGCCCGGCCTGCCGGACGGTCTCGGCCATCAGCACCGGGTCGTGGTAGCGGTCCCCGGGCAGGCGGTAGAAGCCGTGCAGCCGGGGCCACTGGGCGCCGAGCAGGAAGTCGTAGGGGCCGGTGGCCTGCCAGCCGGTGAGGAAGACCTCGGAGACCGAGGCGCGGTGCACCAGGTGCCGGGAGACGGTGCGGTCGTGGAAGTCGTACCCGGCGCCGATGCCGTGCCCCGGGTCGTACCCGGCGCCGAAGCCGTCGTCGGGGTGGGCGTGAGCGCCGTGGGGGTCCGGCTCTACGATCGATGGCATGACTGGCCCCCGCTCCCAGGGTGTCGGTCGAGCGGCCGCCATGGACGCCCGAGCAAAACATACATACCACCCGGTTTGTGTTCGACGACTGGGGTGCCCCGGCCGCCCAGCCCGGCCCGTTCACGCTACCCGCCCGGTGGGCTGGGGCAATGCCCTGCGGACGACCGCAGACCTTGGACGGGGGCCCGTCCCCGCTGGACGGCGGGGGCGACGCAGGCGCTAGATTAGATACCAACCATGCGGTTTCGGTCGCGGCCGTCCGCATGCGAGCGTCGCTCCCGGCAGGGGGCGAGCCGACAGCAGCCGGGCGGGGCGGGATCGCACCCGGTGGAGTCCGGAGGGGGCCAGTGGTCAAGCAGGAACGGGCTGGGCGGACCCGGCAGGCCGTGCTGCTCGCCGCGGCGGAGAGCTTCGCGCGGGTGGGCTTCGAAGCCGCCAGCCTGGTCGAGATCAGCCGTCGGGCCGGGGTCAGCAAGGGCGCCCTCTACTTCCACTTCGTGTCCAAGCAGGCCCTCGCCGACGGGGTGCGCCGCGCCGCCGGGCGGGAGATCGGCTCAGCCGCGCTGCGCGCCCTGCGCGCCGAAGGTCCGGCCCTGCAGGGACTGATCGACTTCTCGCACGAACTGGCCAGGATGCTGCGCGAGGACGTGGTGGTGCGGGCCGGCGTCCGGCTCGGCCGCCAGGGCCCCCGGCGGGACGACACCCCCGCGGGCCCGCCCGCCCCCGACGCGACCTGGCGCAGCCTCACCGCGGTCGTCCACCGGCTGCTGGACCGGGCCGCCGAGGCCGGCGAGCTGTGCCCCGGGGTGGACCGGCGGGCCGCCGCCGAGCTGCTCACCGCGGTGGCGGCCGGCCAGGTGCTGCTGGCGGGCGAGGAGGTCGACCGGCCCCGGCCGGAGGCCGTGCGCCGGGTCTGGACGGCCACGCTGCCCGCCCTGGTGGCGGCGGAGCGGAGGGCCGGCTACCGGGTCTGATCCCCGTGGGGCGCGACCTGGCTGATCCCCGCGGGGCGCGACCGGGGCCGGCCCCGCGGAGGCCTGCCGGTCAGGCGCGCTCGGCCACGCTCAGCCGGGCCAGCGCGTGCGGCTGGACCAGACCGGGCAGCAGCAGCGTCCACAGGTCGGCCATCCGCTGGATCAGGTCCTGCCGGTCGGCCAGCACCTGGGAGCTCAGCTGGATCCCGGTGACGGCCCCGGTGATCACCCCGGAGGCGGCGACCAGGTCGATCCCCGGGTGGAGGTCGCCGGCGTCCCGGGCGTGCTCCAGCAGCTCCCGGACCAGGTCCATCCAGCCCTGGTAGGCCGCGATCTGGGGCTGGGTGAAGCTGCCGTGCTCGATCGTCAGCCGGATGCTGCCGCGCACCAGCGGATCGTCCTGGAGCGCGCGGGCGAAGGCGTACCCCAGGTCGATCAGGTTCTGCACCGAGCTGTCCGAGGACGGCTCCCAGCCGGCGATCCAGGCGCCCTGTCCCTCGATGACGGCGAGCGCCAGCTCCTCCTTGGACCGGAAGTGGAAGTACAGCGCGCCCTTGGTGACGCCGGCGCGGTCCAGGATGTCGGACATCGTGGCGGCGGCGTAGCCCCGCTCGTCGAACACCTCGGCCGCCGCGAGGAGCACCGCCTGGCGGGTCGCCAGCGCGCGGGCCTGCCTGGCCATCGCAGCCTCCCTGGAAGAGTTCTGGTACCTCGGCAGCGGCCGATCCTACGGGGGCCGACGGAGCGTCGGAGGCATACCGTCCAGTAGGCATCCTACCGAGCCGCCCGCGGGCCGTTCCGGGCCGCGGAGGAGCCGGTGGGACGCGAAGCGTGCGCCCGGCGCGGGGCCTTCGCCGCCGCTGCCGGGAACGCCGGACGGCCGGCCACCCGAGCGGGATGACCGGCCGTCCGGCGGAAGCCGCGGTGCGTCAGGCGGCCTGCTGCCAGCTGACCGGCGAGAAGTACGCCGGGCGGCGCTCCAGGCGGTGCCAGGTGGCGATCGGCTCGATCGGCGCGACGGCGCCCGCCTGCTGCGCGGCGGCGGCGCGCGCCGTCAGGACGGCGGTCAGGGCGGCGAGTTCCTCGTCGGTGAGGCTGCCGCGGACGATGCGGACGAGCGGTTCGGCGGAAGCGTTCATGTCCTGGTTTCTCCCCCGGTGGCTGTGGTCTGAGGTGGCTCGGTACGGCCTGCTGCGGTGCGTGCCGCGCTGCTACATCGGCGGGTTGCCGTGCTTGCGGCTGGGCAGGTCGGCGTGCTTGGTGCGGAGCATGGCCAGGGCCGAGGCGATCACCTGACGGGTTTCGGCCGGGTCGATGACGTCGTCCACGAGGCCGCGCTCGGCCGCGTAGTACGGGTGCATCAGCTCGTTCTTGTATTCCTTGATCTTCTGGGCGCGCATGGCGTCCGGGTCCTCGGCTGCGTTGATCTCGCGCCGGAAGATGACGTTGGCCGCGCCCTCGGCGCCCATGACGGCGATCTCGTTGGTCGGCCAGGCGTAGGACAGGTCGGCCCCGATGGAGCGGGAGTCCATCACGATGTAGGCGCCGCCGTAGGCCTTGCGCAGGATCAGCGAGATGCGCGGCACGGTGGCGTTGCAGTACGCGTACAGCAGCTTGGCGCCGTGGCGGATGATGCCGCCGTGCTCCTGGTCGACGCCGGGCAGGAAGCCGGGGACGTCGAGCAGGGTGATCAGCGGGATGTTGAAGGCGTCGCACATCTGCACGAAGCGGGCGGCCTTCTCGCTGGCGTTGATGTCCAGCACACCGGCCAGCGACTGCGGCTGGTTGGCGATGATGCCGACGACGTGGCCGTCGACGCGGGCCAGCACGCACAGCACGTTGGTGGCCCAGCGCTCGTGGACCTCCAGGTACTCGCCGTGGTCGACGATCTCCTCGATCACCTTGCGCATGTCGTACGGGCGGTTGCCGTCGGCCGGCACCAGGTCCAGCAGGCTGTCGTTGCGCCGCTCGACCGGGTCCTCGCTCAGCACGGACGGCGGCATCTCGCGGTTGTTCTGCGGGAGCAGCGACAGGAGGTAGCGGACCTCCTCGATGCAGGACTGCTCGTCGTCGTAGATGAAGTGGGCGACGCCCGAGACGCCGGCGTGCACGTCCGCGCCGCCGAGGCCGTTCTGGGTGATCTTCTCGCCGGTCACCGCCTGGACGACGTCCGGGCCGGTGATGAACATCTGCGAGGTCTCGCGGACCATGAAGACGAAGTCGGTCAGCGCGGGGGAGTACGCGGCGCCGCCGGCGCACGGGCCGAGCATCACCGAGATCTGCGGAATGACGCCGGAGGCCTTGGTGTTGCGCTGGAAGATGCCGCCGTAGCCGGCCAGCGCGGTCACGCCCTCCTGGATGCGGGCGCCGGCGCCGTCGTTCAGCGAGACCAGCGGGGCACCGGCCGCGATGGCCATGTCCATGATCTTGTGGATCTTCTGCGCGTGGGCCTCGCCCAGCGCGCCGCCGAAGATCCGGAAGTCGTGGGCGTAGGTGAAGACGGTGCGGCCGTGCACGGTGCCCCAGCCGACGACGACGCCGTCGGTGTGCGGCTTCTTGGCCTCCAGGCCGAAGCCCTGGGCGCGGTGCCGGCGCAGCGGCTCGACCTCGTGGAAGGAGCCCTCGTCCAGCAGCAGCTCGATGCGCTCGCGGGCGGTCAGCTTGCCCTTGGCGTGCTGGGCCTCGGTGGCCTTGTCGCTGGGGCCTCGGCGGACCTTCTCGCGCAGCTCGTGCAGCTCGGCGACCCGCCCGCGGGCGTCGGCCGGGACTTCCGGGACCTCGCCGTCGACCGGCGCCTCATGCACAACCGTCATCTCGAACCACTCCAAGGGTGAGGGAACTGTCCGACAGCCAACGTCTGCTGTGCCCCCGGCCGCGAATCACTTTCTTCACTTATGACTGTACGAGGGGCCGTGCGCTGGTTTCGGCGTCGATTCCGTACAAGGTCGGGTTCGTTTAGCTGTCAGGCCTGCACAGAAGCGGCCGGGGCGGGGCCCGAGCGCTCGGTGGTCGTTCGAATACCGGGGGTTGTCGGACAGGTGATGGTCCGATGATCTGAGCATCAAGAAAAGCGCAGGTCAGGGCCGTCCCTCAGTAAGGTAGGCCGCCTGCCTTGGGCGCCGCTCAAGGGTCGCTCAAGCCGGGCGCCGGAGCGGTGACCATCCGGGTGAGAGGGCATCCAGTCGTAGGGAAGCGCCAAAAAGGCCACAGCCCACCCTGGCCTGCCCGGGTGGGCTGTTGGAGGGAGTGCGCGAATCCCCCGGTGATCAGCTCTTCCGGCCGTCCTCCGGCTCGTCGCGGTCCCGCAGCTCCTGCTCCCGGCGGCGCAGGTCGGCCTCCCACTGCCGGAGCATCGACTCGTGGTCCTTGTCGCTCTTCTTCAACGAGGCGAGGAACTCCGGGTCGTCGTCCGGCGCGAGCGGGCGGCCACCGCGGGCGGCCGGGCGGCCGGCGGACCCGGCCGGCAGGAAGCCGCGCCGCCGGCCGGCGATCAGCCAGGCGATCGGGCCCAGCGGCGGGAAGAGCAGGACGATCAGCACCCAGACCACCTTCGGCAGGTGCTTCACCTCGTCCTCGGGCGTGGTCAGGCAGTCGACGAACGCCCAGACCCAGAGCGCGAGCGGAAGGACGATGGTCAGCAGGATCCGCAACATGGCTGCGATCTCCCCCCCAGCGGGCGACGGTGGCGGGCGCCTTCCCGGGCCCTTGACGCAAGCCAGGCTATCCCGTGGCGGATACTGGCTGGCATGGCATACGACGATCTCCGCTCGTTTCTCCGGGCCCTCGACCGCGAGGGCGACCTCAAGCGCATCAAGGCGGAGGTGGACCCCCACCTGGAGGTCGGCGAGATCGTCGACCGGGTGCAGAAGGCCAAGGGCCCGGCGCTGCTGTTCGAGAACGTCAAGGGCTCGTCCATGCCGCTCGCGATGAACGTCTTCGGCACCGAGCGGCGGCTGGCCAAGGCGCTCGGCCTCAAGGGCCCGGACGACATCTCCGAGAAGATCGCCGGCCTGCTCAAGCCCGAACTGCCGCAGGGCTTCACCGGCTTCCGGGACGCCTTCGGCAAGCTCGCCTCGATGACGCACGTCCCGCCGCGGAACGTGAAGTCCGGCGACGCCCCGGTGCAGGAGGTCGTGCTCACCGGCGACGACGTCAACCTGGACGAGCTGCCCGCCCTCTTCACCTGGCCGCTGGACGGCGGTTCGTTCTTCAACCTGGGCCTCACCCACACCAAGGACCCGGACACCGGCATCCGCAACCTGGGCCTCTACCGGCTGCAGCGGCACGACCGCCGCACCATCGGCATGCACTGGCAGATCCACAAGGACAGCCGCAACCACTACGCGGTGGCGGCCAAGCGCGGAGAGCGCCTCCCGGTCGCGATCGCCTTCGGCTGCCCGCCGGCCGTCACCTACGCGGCCACCGCGCCGCTGCCCGGGGACATCGACGAGTACCTCTTCGCCGGTTTCATCGCGGGCGAGCGGGTGCGGATGGTCGACTGCAAGACCGTCCCGCTGCAGGTCCCTGCCGACGCCGAGGTGGTGCTGGAGGGCTGGCTGGAGCCCGGCGAGATGCTGCCCGAGGGCCCGTTCGGGGACCACACCGGCTTCTACACCCCGCAGGAGCCGTTCCCGGCGCTCACCATCGACTGCGTGACGATGCGCCGCCGCCCGATCCTGCAGTCCATCGTGGTCGGCCGGCCGCCGACGGAGGACGGCCCGCTGGGCAAGTTCACCGAGCGCTTCTTCCTGCCCCTGCTGAAGATCATCATCCCGGACATCGTCGACTACGACCTGCCCGAGGCCGGCGGCTTCCACAACTGCGTGATCGTCTCGATCGACAAGAAGTACCCCAAGCACGCCCAGAAGACGATGCACGCGATCTGGGGCGCCCACATGATGTCGCTGACCAAGCTGATCATCGTGGTGGACGCCGACTGCGACGTGCACGACTACCAGGAAGTCGCCTGGCGCGCCTTCGGCAACGTCGACTACAGCCGGGACCTCACCGTGGTCGAGGGCCCGGTGGACCACCTCGACCACGCCTCGTACCAGCAGTTCTGGGGCGGCAAGGCCGGCATCGACGCCACCCGCAAGCTGCCCGAGGAGGGCTACACCCGGGACGGCGGCTGGCCCGAGATGGTGACCTCGGACCCGGCGACGGCCGCCCTGGTCTCGCGCCGCTGGAAGGAGTACGGGCTGTGAGCACGGCCGCCGTCGAAACGCCGGGGCGCACCAGGGCCTTCCTGCGCCTGGTGATGATCGAGCACTCGGTCTTCGCCCTGCCCTTCGCGTACATCGCCGCGCTGACGGCCATGTTCCTCGCCGACAAGCGGGTCCACTGGGGCCAGTTGTTCGTCGTCACGGTCTGCATGGTCGGGCTGCGGACGTTCGCGATGGCCGCCAACCGGATCATCGACCGGGAGATCGACGCCCGGAACCCGCGCACCGCGGGGCGCGAACTGGTCACCGGCGCCGTGTCGTTGAAGACCGCGTACGTCGGCTCGGCGATCGCGCTGGTGGTCTTCCTCGGCGCCGCCGCGATGCTCAACCCGCTCTGCCTGGCGCTCGCGCCGGTGGCCGTGGTGCCGATGGTGGTCTATCCGTACGGCAAGCGGTTCACCGACTTCCCGCAGGCGATCCTGGGCCTGGCGCAGGCGATGGGCCCGGTCGGCGCCTGGCTCGCCGTCACGGGCAGCTGGTCCTGGGAGGCGGTGGTGCTGGGCGTGGCCGTCGGCATCTGGATCGGCGGCTTCGACCTGATCTACGCCTGCCAGGACGTCGAGTCCGACCGCCACGGCAAGGTCCGCTCGGTGCCTGCCCGCTTCGGCGTCCCGGCGGCCATCCGCGCCGCGCGGGTGTGCCACGTCCTGACGACGCTGCTGCTGGGCTGGTTCGCGGTGCTCACGCACGCCGGAGCGGCCTTCTGGATCGGTCTGGTGGTCGTCGCGGGGGCCTTCGTCTACGAGCACACCATCGTCAAGCCCGACGACCTGTCGAAGCTCAACCGCGCCTTCTTCCAGACCAACGGCTTCGTCGGGATCTCGCTGTTCTGCTTCGCCCTGCTGGACCTGGTCGTCCGCGGGCTCGGCATCTGATGTCCACCGGCCCGGGCACGGGGCGGACATCCGCCACGTCCGCGACCTGAGCGAGCCTGTACCGAGGACGGCCGGCTGACCTCCGGCTGCTCGCGGTGGGCGATCGCCGTGACGTCTGTCGGCGGTACCGAGCGATCAGCGGAACAGGGCGGCGTGGTCCGTCGCCCAGGCGCGGAAGCTGCGGGCCGGGTGGCCGGTGACCTCCCGGACGGTCGTGGTGACCGGCCCGGGGGCGGCGAGGCGGGTGTGGACGAGGTCCAGCGCGCCGTCGACGGCCGCCGGGGGCGTGCCGGTGCCGAGCATCCGGCGGCGGGCGGCCGCGCGGGGGATCTCCTGCCAGGCCGCCGGGCGGCCGGCCGCCTCGCCGATGAGGCCCACCTGCTCCGCCTGCGTGGGCGACTCCGGGCCGGTCAGCACGTACCGGGCGCCGTCGTGGCCGTCCTCGACCAGGGCCCGGACGGCGACCGCCGCGACGTCCCGCTCGTCCACCGGGTTCAGCCCGGCCGCGCCGCCGTAGCCCCGCACCAGGCCGGTGGTGCGGATCTCCTGCGCCCATCGCAGCGCGGCGGCGAACCCGTGCGCCCGCAGCACCGTGTGCCGTACGCCGCTGCAGGCGAGCAGTGCCTCGGTCTCGCCCTCCGCTCGGCCGGGGACGGTCGAGGACAGGAACACCACCCGCCCGACCTCCCGGGCCAGCACGCCGACCGCGTCGGTCGCCGCCTCCGTCGTCGGGTGCGGCCACCCCAGCAGCACCGCGCCGACCCCCTGGGCCGCCGCCTCCAGCGACCCGGGGTCGAGCAGTGCCCGCGGGGGCAGCGTCCGCGCCCGTACCCCGGCGGCCGCGAGCTGCAGCCCGACGTGCCGCCCGACCGTCCCGGAGGCGCCGACCACCAGGACCGGTGACGCGTCCTCAACTCGCTTGTGTGTCATGTATCGAACGTAAGCGAGGATGATGAGACGCCCAATGCGCACGGGTCTAGGGTCCATGCGTCATCGTCTAGGGCCGATGCCCGGAGCCCGGACCACCGGGCCCCGGGCGTCAGTTGTGCAGGAAGCCTTCCAACGAGGCGGCCAGGGCGACCGGCGCCTCGTACATCGGGTAGTGGCCGCTGCCGCCCAGCTCCTCCAACTCCGCGTTGGGGTAGTGGGCGAGGAAGGTGCCGCGCATGACGTCGGCGGTGATCGCCAGGTCGTGCGCGCCGACGATGACCTTGACCGGTACCGGGTTGCCGCTGATCCGGCGCTCCAGGTCGGCCGTCGCCCAGTCCCGGACGTAGCCGCCGAAGGCCTCCGGGGTGGACACGCGCAGGGACTGGTCGACCATCCGGTCGAGCCAGACCCGCCCGGCCCGCTGCCCGGTGACCAGGTCGATGATCGCGAGGCGCTTGTCCCGGTCCTCGGCGGCGCCGAAGAACAGCGCCTCGCCGGCCTCGTCCAGCGGGTAGGCACCGGCCGGCACCGGGGCGAGGCCCACCAGCTTGCGCACCCGCAGCGGCGCCTCCGCGAGCACCTGCTGGGCGGCCTTGCCGCCCATCGAGTGGCCGACCACCGAGAAGCGGTCCCAGCCGAGTCGGTCGGCCAGGGCGAGCGCGTCGGAGGCGATCTCGGCGAGCGTGTAGTCGCCGGTGACGTCCTTGCGCGCGCCGTAGCCGCGGTAGTCGAGGAAGGCGTAGCTGAACGCGCGGCCGTCGAGGTAGTCGAGGAAGGGGCCCCAGCCCGCGCTGGTGCCGAACCAGTCGTGCAGGACCAGGACGTGGTGGTCACCCGTGCCGATCAGGCGGTGAGGGATCGTCATGCCGGCGGTTCTTCCCCGCAACCGGCGCGTCCGAACGGCCGGTTCGGGAGGGAGGAGTGGGGTTTCGGACCCGCCGGGCTTCAGGCCGCCGGCCGGCGGGCGAAGGCCGGGGCGTGCTCGGGGAGGGGGCCGAAGGCGACCATCCGGGACAGCGGCCGCGGGAAGCCGAGAAGTGACGGCGCGTCAGTCGATGATCAGCCGGTCCCCGAGCCGGAGCCGGCCCGGGGCGGCGACCTCGGCGAGGGCGTCGAGCCGGCCGTCGTGCGCGTGCACGACGGCCTTGAGGATCTCCGGCGCGTGCGGCAGCCCCGGTTGCGGGGCGCCGGTCATCGCGCAGCGCTCGCTGGAGGTGACGAAGGCGAGCCGGGCGCTGCCCGGGGCCTCGCCGCGGGCCCGGCGGCCGAACCAGGTGTCCTCGACGAACGGCGGGGTGCCGGGCGGGGTGCGCAGCACGATGTTGGGCCGGAACCGGCGCTCGTCGACGACGGCGAAGGGGACGGCCTCGCGGACCCAGTCCAGCGTCGCGGTGGTGAGCAGGCTGACCGGCAGCCGGTCGACGTGCGGTACGGCGTCCTCACGGGCGAGTTCGACGTCCGCGAGCTGCAGGTAGGCGCGCAGGAAGGCGGTCGGCCGGTCGACCGGGCGGCCGAGCGGGTCGAACAGCTCGGGGCCGTCGATCCGCCGGCCGAGGCGCGCGGAGAGCCGCAGCAGGCCGTCCATCCGGCGGAAGCGGCGGGTGTTCTTGCCGGAGCCGAGCTTCCCGGCCGCGTCGCGGACGGCGTAGAGGCGGTCGCCGGCCAGGCCGCGCTCGTCCACCTCGACGGAGTCGAGCCGCTCGCCGCCGGTGGATTTCACGGGGTAGCGCCAGAGTCGCTCGATCACTCCGATGATCTCAGCCATGGGCGGACAGCGTACTGGCGCCACCGGGGGATGGTCTAGACCAAGTGGCGTGCGGGCGGGGGCTGCCGGCGTGGTCCGGCCGGTCGGTTCAGCCCAGCCGGGCCACCGCCCGCACGGGTGCGCCGTCCGCCGCGACCAGCCGCAGCGGGAACAGCGAGACCTCCACCGGGCGGCCGTCCCGCTGCGCCTCCAGCAGCGCCCGCAGGTCGGTCAGGTTCTCGGCGATCACCCCGCCCCCGGGCGCCCCGAGCAGCACCCGGTGCGCGGCGAGCGAGGGCTCCTCGGCGGTGGACTGGTCGTGCTCGTCGGTGAGGTCGGCGAGCAGCGCGGCCACCGCGGGGTCGCCCGGTCCCGGGTCGGGCGTCGCGTCCACGCTGAGCGCGTCCACCCCGACGGTCCGCACCCCGGCGGCGACGATCGCCTCCGCGGCGTCCGGGGTCAGGCTGGGGTGCGCCAGGTAGGCGTCGGTGCCCCAGTGCCGGACCCAGCCGGTGGCCAGCAGCAGGACGGTGCCCTCGCCGGAGTCCGCGGCCCGCTCCAGCGCCGGCGCCAGCAGTTCGGGGGTGACGGCGGCCCGGGGCTCCAGCCCGCGCAGGTCGGCGACCACGGCCGGGCCGGTGAACCGCTCCAGCGGCAGCCCGTCCAGGGTCGGCCAGGTGACGTCCACGTGGTACGGCGCGTCCACGTGCGTCCCGGACTGCGAGCCCAGGTGCAGGGCCAGCACGTTCACCCCGGCGGTGGCGGTGGTGAGCGCGGGTGCCAGCAGGACGGCCGGATCACCGGGGTAGACCGGCATCGCGGTGGTCACCTGGTGGGTGAGGTCGACGAGGGTCGCAGCCATGCCCCCATCCTCCCAGGGGGGACGGCGGATGCGGCCCGGTCGGCCGAAGCCGGATAGAAATGCCCCATGGGAACTGCGAAGCGTCAGCCGTGGGTGGTCGGGGTCTCGGGCGCGTCGGGGACGCCGTACGCGGCCTCGGTGGTCCGGGCGCTGCTGGCCGCGGGCGAGTCGGTCGACCTGATCGTCAGCCGGGCCGCCCGGCTGACCATCCTGGACGAGACCGGGATCTCCTTCCGGGACGCCCACTGGCGCGCCGACCTCGCGGCCTGGCTCGGCGGCGACCAGGGCCTGGACGACGTCCGCTACTGGCCCGCCGGGGACTTCGCGGCCGGCCCGTCCAGCGGCTCGTACCCGGCCAAGGGCATGCTGGTGGTGCCCGCGACCACCGGCGCGGTGGCCGGGATCGCGCTCGGGCTGAGCAAGGACCTGCTGCAGCGGGCCGCCAGCGTCACCCTCAAGGAGCGCCGCCCGCTCGTCGTGTGCGTGCGCGAGACGCCACTCAACGGGGTGACGTTGAAGCACCTGGTGGAACTCGACGCGCAGGGCGCGGTGGTGCTGCCCGCTTCGCCCGGTTTCTACGCCGGCGGCTCCACCGTGCGCGAACTCGTGGATTTCGTGGCGGGACGGGTGCTGGACGCCGTCGGCGTCCCGCATTCCCTGTACCTGCGCTGGGAAGGGGAGTTGGGAGCGGCGGCCCGCCGGACCGACGGAAATCCGGGCCCAGCGGCTGAGGGGGAGTAAGGAGAGCGAGGGCGGGAGAGTATCTTCTCTGCGATATCCGGGTCGGTCGGCGCACGGCGCCTTTGAATCCGGATAATGATCTGTGGGTCTGGTGAGGTTCGGAAGGACGCGGACGGTATATGGACACGGTGGACAGACAGCTCATCCAGGCGCTCCGGGAGAACGGCCGTGCGTCCTACGCCGAGCTGGGCCGGTTGGTCGGACTCTCCGGCCCGAGCGTCACGGACCGCATCAACCGCCTGGAGCAGGCCGGGGTCATCACGGGGTACCGCGCGACGGTCAACCCGGCCTCGCTCGGCTTCGGCGTCACGGCCCTGATCGGCCTTCAGCTCACGGACGCCGCCGACCACGAGGACGTCGCGTTCCGGCTGAAGGACCTCAACGAGGTCGAGGACTGCTGGTTCATCGCGGGTGACGACTCCTACATGCTCAAGGTCCGGGTAGCCGACGTGGCCGGCCTGGAGTCGGTGGTGAAGCGGATCTCCGGCACGAAAGGCGTGGCCAGGACCCGCACCACCGTCGTACTCTCCACGAAGTGGGAGAACCGGGTGAGTGAACTTCCCCCTGTAGGAGAGTGACGCATGGCACTGGTCGGTCTGGAGGAGCTGCGCGCGGCTCGGCAGCGGATCGCGGGGGTCGCCGTGCGCACCCCGCTGGTTCCCGCCCCCTGGGCGGCCGAGGGGGAGCGGCGGCTCTGGCTCAAGCCCGAGAACCTCCAGCCGACCGGGGCCTTCAAGACCCGCGGCGCCTACAACCGGCTCGCCGCGCTCACCGCGGACGAGCGGGCCCGCGGCGTGGTCGCCCAGTCCAGCGGCAACCACGCGCAGGCGGTGGCCTACGCGGCGCAGCTGCTGGGCATCAAGGCCGTGATCGTGATGCCGGACACCTCGCCGACGGTGAAGGTGGACGCGACCCGGGGGTTCGGCGCCGAGGTGGTGCTGGTGCCCCCGGCGGAGCGGGACACCCTGCCCGCCGAACTCGCCGAGAAGCACGGCTACGTCTGGGTGCCGCCCTACGACGACCCGTTCATCATCGCGGGCCAGGGCACGGTCGGCCTGGAGATCGCCGAGGACGCCCCGGCCGGGCTGGACACCGTCCTGGTGCCGGTCAGCGGCGGCGGACTCATCGGCGGCACGGCGGCCGCGCTCAAGCTGACCCGCCCGGGCATCCGGGTGATCGGCGTGGAGCCCGAGCTGGCCGCCGACGCCCGGGCCAGCCTGCGGGCCGGCCGCCGGCTCTCCTGGCCGGTCGCCGACACCTACCGCACCATCGCGGACGGGCTGCGCACCCCCTCCGTCGGCGTGCTGCCGTACGAGCACATCACCACCTACGTGGACGACATCGTCACCGTCACCGAGGACGAGATCCGCGCCACCGTCGCCCTGCTGGCCCGCCGCGGCCGGCTGGTCGCCGAGCCGTCCGGGGCGGTCGCCCCGGCCGCGTACTTCCACCGCGCCGCCGAGACCGGGGGCCAGGAGGTGGCGGCCGTGGTCAGCGGCGGGAACATCGACCCCGCCCTGCTGGCCGAGCTGCTCTCGGCCTAGGCGCCGCCCCCGCCGAGCCGCCCCGCCGAGCCGCCCGGTGCCCCTCCGCCCCAGTCGAGGGGCACGCCGATGTCCGGGGGAGAAGCGGGGGAGGGCCGACCGTCGGCACCGGGTCGGAGCGGCCCGGAGGCGGGCGGGCGAGTGACGTACGCTCGTTCCGGCAAGGAACCGATGTCGGAGGAGGCGGGGCACCGCATGGACGCAGGGCTCAAGCGCGAGCTGGAGGCGAAGGTCTACGCGGGTGAGCGGCTGACCCGCGAGGACGGGATCGCGCTCTACGAGAGCGACGACCTGGCCTGGCTGGGCGGGCTGGCCCACCACGTGCGGACGCGGAAGAACGGCGACGTCGTCCACTTCAACGTCAACCGCCACCTCAACATGACCAACGTGTGCAACGCGTCCTGCGCGTACTGCTCGTTCCAGCGCAAGCCGGGCGAGAAGGACGCGTACACGATGCGCATCGAGGAGGCCGTCCGGCTCGCCAAGGCGATGGAGGTCGAGTCCCTCACCGAGCTGCACATCGTCAACGGGCTGCACCCGACCCTGCCGTGGCGCTACTACCCGCGCTCGCTGCGGGAGCTGAAGGCGGCGCTGCCGAACGTCTCGCTGAAGGCCTTCACCGCCACCGAGATCCACTGGTTCGAGAAGATCAGCGGCCTGCCCGCCGACGAGATCCTGGACGAGCTGATCGACGCCGGCCTGGAGTCGCTGACCGGCGGCGGCGCGGAGATCTTCGACTGGGAGGTCCGCCAGCACATCGTCGACCACGACACCCACTGGGAGGACTGGTCGCGGATCCACCGCCTCGCGCACGCCAAGGGCCTCAAGACGCCGGCCACCATGCTGTACGGCCACATCGAGGAGCCCCGCCACCGGGTGGACCACGTGCTGCGGCTGCGCGAGCTGCAGGACGAGACCGGTGGCTTCCAGGTCTTCATCCCGCTGCGCTACCAGCACGACTTCCACGACTCCAAGGACGGCGTCGTGCGCAACAAGCTGATGGCCCGCACCGAGATGGCCACCGGCGCCGAGGCGCTGAAGACCTTCGCGGTCTCCCGGCTGCTCTTCGACAACGTCCCGCACGTCAAGGTCTTCTGGGTGATGCACGGCGTCACCACCGCCCAGCTGGCGCTCAGCCACGGCGCGGACGACATGGACGGCTCGGTGGTCGAGTACAAGATCACCCACGACGCGGACAACTTCGGCACCCCGAACAAGCTCGGCCGCGACGACCTGCTCGGCCTGATCCGCGACGCCGGCTTCCGCCCGGTCGAGCGGAACACCCGCTACGAGATCATCCGCGAGTACGAGGGCCCGGACCCGATGCGCCGCGAGTCCCCGCAGGCGATGCGCCTCTGACCTGCCCTCCGACCTGTGGAATCCCCTGCCGCCCGGGCCCTGTTGGGCCCGGGCGGCGCGGTCTTCACGGCCTCCGCACGCGACCCGGGTTTACCAACGGGTACGGCGTTTGGCAGGATCGACGCCATGTCCGGTTCTCATCGCGCCACCGAGTACCCGCCGTACGAGCCGATGCAGGAGCCGGTGTACGGGGTGCCGCCGCAGTCGCACGAGGTGCCGTACGGCGGGTACGAGCCGTACCCGCAGCCGGGCCCGCAGGAGTACGGCGAGGGCGTGTACCAGTCGTACGGGCAGTCCTTCGAGCAGCCTTTCGCGCAGCCCTTCGAGCAGTCCGACGCGCAGCGGTTCCCGGAGCAGCAGTTCCACGAGCAGCCGTCCCACGAGCAGCTCTACCAGCAGTCGTACGGGCAGCCTTCCGGACCGTCGTACCGGCAGGCCCCTGACGGGTACGCCGAGGCGTACGACCAGCCGTTCCAGCCGTACGGGTCCGCGCCGGAGCCGTACGGCCGGGAGCCGGAGCCCTTCGCGCACGAGGCCGACCCCTTCGCGCACGAGCCGGAGCCCTTCGCGCACGAGGCCGACCCCTTCGCGCACGAGGCGGAGCCCGAGTCCGTCGCGCTCCTCGCCTCCGTCGTGCCCGCGGCCCCGGTCGCCGGGGGTCGGGCGGCCGCCCGCGGTCGGCGGCGCAAGGTGAAGCAGAAACGTCACGGCAAGGCCGTGATGGCCGGCACCGCCCTGCTGGTCGCGGCGGCCGCCGGCTGGTACACCGTCGGCCAGGACGGCGCCAAGCCCGGCCTCACCGCCGCCGACGGCCCCGGCCCCGACGGCGTCAGCAAGCCCGACCAGCCCGGCCCCGCGCCCGCTGCCGTCCAGGCCGCCGCCGACCGGCAGGCCGCCCCCCAGTCCGCCGCCCGCGGCGAGGCCCGCCCGGACGCCTCGGTGGCCGCGATACCCGGCCTCGGTGCCGCCTTCACCGCGAAGATCCCCGCCGAGACCACCCAGGTCGTGGTCGCCTCCGGAGTGGACAAGAACACCGACAAGAACACCGTCGTCCTCTGGACCCGCACCCCCGAGGGCCGCTGGCTGGCCGGGGAGACCTGGCACGGCCACAACGGCAAGAACGGCTGGACCACCGACCACAACGAGGGCGACCTGCGCAGTCCGATCGGCGTCTTCAGCCTCACCGACGCGGGCGGCCGCAAGGACGACCCGGGCAGCAAGCTCCCCTACGACAAGGACCCGAGCTTCGTCGTCTCCGGCACCGGCTTCTTCGGCGACCAGCTGGCCGGTTCCTTCGACTACGTGGTCGCGATCAACTACAACCGGGTCACCGGCACCACCCCGCTCGACCCGCGCCGCCCGATGGGTGCCAAGAAGGGCGGCGGCATCTGGCTCCACGTGGACCACGACGGCCCGACCCACGGCTGCGTGTCGATCCCCGAGGACAAGATGGCCCAGCTGATCCGCACCCTGGACCCGGCCGCCCACCCGGTCATCGTGATGGGCGACGCGACCTCGCTGGCCGCCTGACCCCGCCGGACCGCCCGGCCGCTCGCCCGGCCGCCCGCCCGCCGCCGGCCTCGTCCGCCCCGGCGCACCCGCGACCCGGGCCCCCCAACGGGCCTTGTCGATCTCCTACAGATCACGAGCGTGGATCCTGTCGCCGGTCGTGCCCGGCTGACCAGCGGGTAACCCGGTTCCATGGCAGCATGAGCGGTTCGCGCATTGTGGCACTCGGGCACTACCAGCCCCCCAAGGTCCTCACCAACGACGACCTGGCGGCGCTCGTCGACACCGACGACGAGTGGATCCGAAGCCGGGTGGGCATCCGTACCCGGCACATCGCCGAGGGCGAGACCCTGGTGGACCTCGCCGCCGAGGCCGCGCAGAAGGCCCTCGCCCACAGCGGCCGGACGGCGGCGCAGATCGACCTCGTCGTGGTCGCCACCTGCACGGCCATCGAGCGCAGCCCCAACACCGCCGCCGCCGTCGCCGCCCGACTGGGCGTGCGTTCCCCCGCGGCGTACGACATCAACACGGTCTGCTCCGGCTTCTCGTACGCCCTGGCCACCGCCGACCACGCCATCCGGGCCGGCGCGGCCCGCCGCGCGCTGGTGATCGGCGCCGAGCGGATGTCCGACACGCTCGACTGGACCGACCGCTCCACCTGCGTGATCTTCGGTGACGGCGCGGGCGCCGCGGTGGTCGAGGCCCAGGAGGAGGGCGCCGAGCCCGGCATCGGGCCGGTGGTCTGGGGCTCCGAGCCGGAGAAGGGCGACGCCGTGGTGATCACCGGCTGGGACCCGGTGATCAGCCAGCAGGGACAGTCGGTGTTCCGCTGGGCCACCACCCAGCTCGCCCCGCTGGCCCGCCAGGCCTGCGAGCGGGCCGGGATCGATCCGGCCGAGCTCAAGGGCTTCGTGCCGCACCAGGCCAACCTGAGGATCATCGACGCGATCGCCGGCAAGCTGGGCCTCGCCGACGCGGTGGTGGCCCGGGACGTGGTCGACTCCGGCAACACCTCGGCCGCCTCCATCCCGCTGGCCTTCTCCAAGCTGGTCGAGCGCGGCGAACTCGCGCCCGGCGACCCGGTCCTGCTCTTCGGCTTCGGCGGCGGCCTCGCCTACGCCGGCCAGGTGGTCCGCTGTCCGTGATCCCGCCCGCCCGACGGTCCGTCGCGGATCCGGGGCGGAAAATCGGCCTGAACGACGCATGCCGGTGGGCGGGCACCCGTGGAGGGTGCCCGCCCACCGGCATGTCTGGCGCGCGTGCGGTACGTCGGCGGACCTCCCCCGAGGACACGGCCGCCGTCCGTCGTTCCCCGGACAGGAGGCCGGGGCTGCGCGCGGAGCGGATGGTGGGTGGCTGGTCGGTCTACTTGGGCGGCTTCTTGCCGGTGACGCCCAGGTACACCAGGGGAGCGAGGTTGGGCTTGAGGTCCTTGACCTTGACGCCCCAGGAGGTGAAGGCCTTCTGGTGCTCGGCCGCCGAAGCGAGCAGCGAGACCAGGGCCCCGGCCACGGCGTTCGGGTCGAGCGACTTGTCCGCCTGACCCTTCGCCTGGAGTTCCTTGACGGCTTCCGCGAGCGGCTTGGCGACCGCGTTGAGGACGGTCATGCGGATCTTGAAGAACCGCTTGTCCCCTTCGGCGGCACCGAGCGTGACCACTCGGAGAATGGCGTCGTTCTTGCGCCAGAAGGCGAGGAATCCGTCGACCAGTTCTTCCGAAGTGGTCGGTCCGGACTTCCCTGCCCAGGACTTTCCGGCCACCAGCTCTTTGAGGGTGTCGGCGTCCTTGGCCATTTCCTCGGCGATTTCGAGGACAGCGCCCTCGACATCCGGGAAGTACTGGTAGAAGGTCGCGGGGGAGGTACCCGCCATACGGGCGACGTCGATGACCTTGACGTCCCGATAGGGCGACGTGCTGAGCATCTCGCGGAGGCAGTCGAGCAGCTTCTGCCGCGTCTCCTGTCCGCGTCGCCCGGCGACGCGACCGTCGACGGTGCGAACTTGTCCTGTCATGCCGTCAGCTTACCGTGGCACGATCTTGGCGCGATTCGGTGATGCGACTATTACTCCGCACGGGGGTTGCTATAGCGGCATCAACCACTTCGGACGGATATTCACCACGCTCCGAAGCCCTTGTTTGAAGCCCCCCCGTGTGCTTTTGATCTCACAGCGTGACGGCGAGTCCGCTGAGGGATGGTCGAGTGACAGAGCGTGACGACTGAGGGCGGGTCCGAACCGGTCACGACGTGGACGGTCCGGAGGTCCGGTTGCAAGTCGCAGCCGGAGGCGGCGTCAGAATCCGGCCGTTCCGTCCGGGCTGACCGGGGGGCGCCCGGCGGTGCTCTGCGGGCGGGGGAGGTTGGAGATGCGCCGGGCGGCATTGGAGAATCGGCTCCGGCACCACGCGGCGGGTGCGGACAACGGGGAGGTGGCAGCGGAGTGGACCAGCTGACGGCGCACGATCCGAGGCGGATCGGGCCCTTCGAGGTGCTGGGGCGGCTCGGCGCGGGCGGGATGGGCCTGGTCTACCTGGCGCGGTCCGCGTCCGGGCGACGGGTGGCCATCAAGACCGTCCGGGGGGAGCTGGCCGAGGACGAGCTGTTCCGGGTCCGCTTCGCCAGGGAGATCGCGGCAGCCAAGACGGTCGGCGGCTTCTACACGGCGGCCGTGGTGGACGCGGACGCGGACGCGCGGGTGCCCTGGCTGGCCACCGCGTACATCCCGGCGCCCTCGCTGGAGGACCTGGTCGAGGAGTGCGGCCCGCTGCCGGTGGACGCCACCCGCTGGCTGGTCGCCGGCATCGCGGAGGCCCTGCAGTCCATCCACGCGGCCGGGCTGATCCACCGGGACCTCAAGCCCTCCAACGTGCTGGTGGTCGAGGACGGCCCGAAGGTGATCGACTTCGGCATCGCGGCCGGGGTCTCCAGCACCCGGCTCACCATGACCAACGTCGCGGTCGGCACCCCCGCCTACATGTCCCCCGAGCAGGCCCGGGACAGCCGTACCGTCCGGGGCGCCAGCGACGTCTTCTCGCTCGGCTCGCTGATGGTCTTCTGCGCCACCGGGCACCCGCCGTACCGGGGCTCCAACCCGGTCGAGACGGTGTTCCAGCTGCTGCGCGAGGAGCCGGACCTGACCGGCATGCCGCCGGAGCTGATGGACCTGGTCCGGGCCTGCATGCAGCAGGCGCCCGAGCGCCGGCCCACCCCGGCGCAGATCCAGGCCGAGCTGGCCCCGCACCTGTTCTCCCGGGACGACGCCGCCGGCGAGGTGGGGGACTGGCTGCCGGCCGACGCGCTGGAGCTGATCGAGCGCAAGCGGGGCCGTCGTCAGACCGCGCCGCCGCCCCGCCCGCCCCAGGGCCCGGCCGAGCCGCCGCAGCCCCCGCACTCGTACCCGCCGCACCCGCCGGTCCCGCCGCAGGCCGGGCCCGCCGACCCGCGCACCAACCCGGGCCGGCATGCCCAGCCGCCGGCCGGCCCGGTGCACGCCGGGCCTCCGCCCGGCCAGGCCTCGGACGCCGAGATCCCGACCGCGAAGATCGCCTCCCCGAACCGGCACCGCGCGCCGAGCGGTGGCGGCGCCGTGGAGGTGCAGCTGTCCGGAGCCTCGGTGCGGATAGGCCCGGGGCCGCGGGCCGAGCACGAGCAGTCGGGCGCGAACACCGCCCCGGCCGCGACCGACTGGGTCCGCCGGGCGGCCGCCACCCCGCCGCCCCCGCCCGTTCCGGCCGCCCGCTGGCGCCCCTGGCGGTTCCGGATGTCCAACGACGTCTGGGGCACCCCGGTGGTCGCCGACGGCACGCTCTTCGTCTCCAGCTTCGAGGTGCACGCGCTGGACATCGGCTCCGGCGAGCGCCGCTACAAGACCCGGGACGTCGCCTGGGCGCTCGCCGTGGACGCGGGCCGGGTGCACGCCGCCGACGGCCCGCACCTGTACACCGTGGATGCCGCGGACGGCACCGAGCGCTGGCGCACCTCGCTGGACGGCTGGGTGTACTCGCTGTCCGCCGCCGACGGCGTGCTCTGCTGCGGCATCAGGGGCGGCGGCGTCCAGCTCCGCTCGGCGGCCAACGGCGCCGAGCTGTGGCGCGCCGACGACGCCCAGCAGGACTACGAGAACCCGCAGTCCGGCCCGGTCCTGGTGGCCGGCGCCGCCTACTACCACGGCGCCGGGCGGCTGCGCTGCGTGGACCCGCGCGGCGCGGGCCTGCGCTGGTCCTTCCCGGTCGGCGAGGACGTGCCCTCGCACCCGGTCGAGCGCGGCGGCGTGCTGTACGTGACGGCCGGCACCCGGGTGTACGCGCTGGACGCGGCCAGCGGGGCCGAGCGCTGGCGCTTCGAGGCCCCGGTGGTGCTCTTCACCCCGCCCGCCCTGGACGCCGACGCGGTCTACGTGGCCGACTACCTGGGCACGGTCTACGCGCTGGACGCGGCCACCGGCCGGGACCGCTGGCGCGGGGTCACCGGCAGCCGTCAGGGCGCCGAGCCGGTGGTGGTCGGGGACGGCATGGTGCTGGTCGGCAGCGGCGAGGTGCTGTACGCCTTCGAGGCGGCGACCGGCCGGGAGCGCTGGCGCTACACCGCGCGCGGCGAGATCGTCGGCTCCCCCGCGGTGGCCGACGGGCTGGTGCACCTGGGCAGCCGGGACCACTCGCTGCACACCCTCGACCTGGCGAGCGGTCAGCTGCGCTGGGAGCTCGGCACCAAGGGCGAGCTCACCGGCTCGCCGGTGGCGGTCGGCGGGCGGGTCTTCGTCGGCTCCAAGGACCGCTGCGTGTACGCGCTGGACGCCTTCTACGGCACGGCGGTGCCCGCCCGCTGAGCCGGGGCCGGCCGGCGGCGGGGCACCGGCCCCGCCGCCACGTCAGTGCCGGGGGCCGTCAGGCCTTGCGGGCCCGCGGGTGACGGCTGCACCAGCCGTCCCACGCGGAGGCGACCATCTCCGTCACGCCGTGGCGGGCCTTCCAGCCCAGCTCGCGGTGGATCAGGTCGGCGGAGGCCACCACCCGGGCCGGGTCGCCGGGGCGGCGCGGCGTCACCTCGGGGGTGGTGTCGTAGCCGGTGACCTCGCCGATCACGGCCAGCATCTCCTTGACGCTGACGCCCTCGCCGCGGCCGATGTTGAGCACCAGCGAGGTGGCCCCGGCCGGGTCGGCGGCCAGCCGCGCGGCGGCGGCCACGTGCGCCGAGGCGATGTCGGAGACGTGGATGAAGTCGCGCACGCAGGTGCCGTCCGGCGTCGGGTAGTCGTCGCCGAAGACCCGCGGGGCCTCGCCGGCCGTGAGCCGCTCGAAGACCATCGGGATCAGGTTGAACACCCCGGCGTCGGAGAGTTCGGGGGAGGCGGCACCGGCCACGTTGAAGTAGCGCAGCGCGACGGTGGACATGCCGTGGGCCCTGCCGGCCGCGGCGACCAGCCACTCGCCGGCCAGCTTGGTCTCGCCGTACGGGCTCATCGGGGCGCAGGGGGTGGACTCGGTGACCAGGTCGACGTCCGGCATGCCGTAGACCGCGGCGGAGGAGGAGAACAGGAAGCGCTTGACCCCGCCCTCGGCGGCGGCCTCCAGGACGGTCTGCAGGCCGATCATGTTCTCGCGGTAGTACAGGAACGGCTGCTCGACGGACTCGCCGACCTGCTTCTTGGCGGCGAAGTGCAGGACGCCCTGGACGCCGTGCTCGCGGATCGCGGCGTCCAGCGCGGCCCGGTCGAGCGTGGAGCCCTCGACCAGGGCGACGCCGGCCGGGAGGCGGGACGCGTCACCGGTGCTCAGGTCGTCCAGGACGACGACGCGCTCACCGGCGTCGAGCAGCCGGCGGACGACGTGCCCGCCGATGTATCCGGCACCGCCAGTGATCAACCAAGTCATGCGGCGAATCCTAGGTGGGCCCTCGATGCCGGTTCCGATGGGCCTTCCGGGCGAGTCCGGCCAGCGAACCGGACAAAACGGTGAAATGCTGACAAAGATTTCCGTGCTCTCATGCCCCGCGCCCTCGGCGTGGTGACGAATCGGAGGCAGCCAAGGTGAGCCGTAAGAAGGAACACACCCGCCCTGTCCCGGCCGGGCCCCGGCCTACCGGGCCGAAGGCGGCGCACACCCGGCTGCCGGCGGCGGGTGCGGCCGCCGTGGCCGCCGCGGTGGCACTGGCCGGGTGCAGCAGCGGCTCCTCCACCACCTCCGCCTCCTCCCCGTCCTCGGCCGCGTCCGGCTCCACCGCCAAGCAGGCCTCCCCGGCGCCCTCGCAGAGCGGGAACCAGCTGCAGGACGCCTACCAGAAGGTGATCGCCGACGTGCTGCCCTCGGTGGTGCAGATCACCACCGGCGACAGCCTCGGCTCGGGGATCGTCTACGACGACAAGGGCGACATCGTCACCAACGCCCACGTGGTCGGCTCCGCGACCACGTTCACCGTCCTGCTCGCCAACAGCACCAAGGCGCTGGACGCCAGCCTGGTCGGCAGCTACCCCGACTCCGACCTCGCGGTGATCCGGCTGACCAGCCCGCCGAGCGCGCTCAAGCCCGCGGTCTTCGGCGACTCCGGCAAGGTCGAGCTCGGCCAGATCACCCTCGCCATGGGCAGCCCGCTCGGCCTCTCCAGCAGCGTCACCCAGGGGATCGTCTCGGCCACCGGGCGGACCGTCTCCGAACCCCAGGGCGGCGGCTCGCCGGGCGCCACCATCGGCAACATGGTGCAGACCTCGGCCGCGATCAACCCGGGCAACAGCGGCGGCGCGCTGGTCAACTTGGACAGCCAGGTGATCGGCATCAACACGCTCGCCGCCACCGAGCCCCAGGCCAACGGCGCGGCCGCCCCGGGCATCGGGTTCGCCATCCCGGCGTCCACCATCACCAACATCGCCGACCAGCTGATCAAGCAGGGCAAGGTCACCAACTCCGGCCGGGCCGCGCTCGGCATCACCGCCCGGACCACCTTCAACCAGCAGTTCCAGCCGGCCGGAGCGGTGATCGTGTCGGTCACCCCCGGTGGCGCGGCCGCCTCGGCGGGGCTGCAGACCGGGGACGTCATCACCAAGCTCGGCGACACCCCGGTCGACTCGCTGAACGCGCTCACCACCGCCCTCGCCTCGCTCACCCCCGGCAGCAAGGTCACCGTGACCTACACCCGGGACGGCAAGACGCAGACCGCCGACGTCACCCTCGGCCAGCTGGAAACCCCGTAACCCCGGTACGGCGCCGCCGGGCCGCACGCCGCGCAAGGGTTCCGCGGGCCGGCCGCCGTACCGGACCGCCGCCGGGCCCCCGTCACTGCCTCGACGGGGGCCCGGCGCCGTGTGCGGGGGTGCCGCGTCGGCCGCGTCGGAGGGCTCAGCGGCGGCCGCCGTGGGTGCGCCAGGGCAGCTCGACGGTCACGGTGGTCGGTCCGCCCTCCGGGCTCTCCACCAGGAAGACCCCGTCCACCGCGCGGATCCGCTCCGCCAGCCCGGCCAGGCCGCTGCCCGGGTAGGGGGCCGCGCCGCCCTTGCCGTCGTCCTGGACCAGCACCATCAGCTGGTGGTCGGAGCGCCAGACGTCGACCGAGGCGGTGCGGGCGCCGGCGTGCTTGGAGACGTTGGTCAGCAACTCGCTGACGGTGAAGTAGGCGATCCCCTCGACCGCCGAGTCCGGGCGCTCGGGCTCGCCGTCCCCGTCGCTCAGGTCGACGTTCACCCGGACCCCGCCAGGGACGGTGCAGCGGGCCGCGACCGCGGACAGCGCGGCGTCCAGACCCCGGTCGGTGAGCACCGCCGGGTGGATGCCGCGGGCCAGGTCGCGCAGCTCCTGCAGGGCCAGCTTCACCTCGCCGTGCGCGTTGTCGACCATCTTCGCGGCGGCCGCCATGTCCTCCTCGGACTCCACCTCGCGCAGCCGCTCCTTGGCCATGCCGAGGTCCATCGCCAGCGCGACCAGCCGGGCCTGGGCACCGTCGTGCAGGTCGCGCTCGATCCGGCGCAGGTCCGCGGCGGCCGTGTCGACGACGGTGCCGCGGTCGTCCTCCAGCTCGCGCACCCGCTCGGCCAGGGCGCCGGGGAAGAGCAGCGACTCGATCAGGATCCGGTCGGTCGCGGCCATCGCGCGGATCATCCAGGGCAGCACCGGCCACATCACCACGACCGAGACCAGGGTCAGGGTGAAGCTGAGGATGCCCCACGGCAGCATCAGCACGTTGTAGAGCGCTGTGCGCCAGTTCAGCAGGTCGGTGACCTGGGCGATGGTGAAACCGACCACGCCCGGTCGGCGCGGGCGCACCGGCTCGGGCTCGTCGATCGCGGACCCGTAGGCGGTCCGCGCCCGGCGGCGGCCCAGCGCGCCCAGGGTGCGCTGGGCGGACAACCCGGCGGCCAGCAGCGGCAGGCCGACCACGGTGACGGCCAGCCCCAGGCCGACCGAGAGCGTCAGGACGGCGAGGACGAAGCCGGCGATGCCCAGCGGCAGGTTCAGCAGCAGCTGCCCGGCCTGGCGCCACATCCGCGCGCCGTACAGCGGCGGGCGCTCCATCCGGGCGTCCTGCTCCTTGATGGCGTCCACGGCGCGGCGGTGCAGCGGCTTCATCCGGTTCTACCGTCCCTCTTGATCGTGCGGCTGGACCAAGCTTCCCGAACCGGGGGCGGTGGATGCCATGGGGGTGATACATCTTCCCGGCCGGGGGTTATCCCCACCCCCCGTCCCGCCCGCCGGGCGTCCACCGGGGTGTCCACGGGCCGTCTTGCGGAGCGGGCAGGGTTCGGGCGGACCGGAGCCGTCCCCTTAGACTCACGCATTGGCCATGGTTGTGATCGTGGTTATGACCGTGCGAGGAAACGTCGTAGAACTGCCTTGAGGGGCGGGTTCACGACCGAGGTGGAGGCGAAGACATGGAGGGGCAGCACGCGGCTGCCGTCGTGGCCGACCCCGCGGTCGGCAGCGGCTACTTCGACGCGTACGCCGCGATGGGCCTGCTGGCCGTCGTCGGGGTGCTCTTCGTCACCGTGGCGTTCACCGCCAACCGTCTGCTGCGGCCGGTGGTCCACTCGCCCGAGAAGCTCCTCGCCTACGAGTGCGGCGTGGACCCGGTGGGCGAGGACTGGGCGCACACCCGGATCCGCTACTACGTGTACGCCTTCCTGTACGTGATCTTCGCGGTCGACGCGATCTACCTGTTCCCGTGGGCGACCGTCTTCGCCGCCGCCGGGTACGGCGCCGGAACGCTGATCGAGATGTTCCTCTTCATCGGCTTCCTCGCGGTCGGGCTGCTCTACGCCTGGAAGAAGGGCGTTCTGGAATGGACGTGACGCACTCCCACTCGCACGGCGCGCAGGGCGGCCCCGTCCCGCTCGGCCTGCCGGACCCGGCGCGCCCGGGCGCCGCCGTCGAGCGCCGCGGCATCGGCCCGCTGGCCCGGCTCGCGCCGGACCCGGTCAAGGTGGTCCTCAACTGGGGCCGCCGCTACAGCCTCTGGTGCTTCAACTTCGGCCTGGCCTGCTGCGCGATCGAGTTCATCGCGGCGTCCATGGCCAAGCACGACTTCATCCGGATGGGCGTCATCCCGTTCGCGCCCGGGCCCCGTCAGGCGGACCTGATGATCGTCTCGGGGACGGTCACCGACAAGATGGCGCCCGCCGTCAAGCGCCTGTACGAGCAGATGCCGGAGCCGAAGTACGTCATCTCCTTCGGCGCCTGCTCCAACTCGGGCGGCCCCTACTGGGACTCGTACTCGGTCACCAAGGGCGTGGACCAGATCATCCCGGTCGACGTCTACGTGCCCGGCTGCCCGCCCCGGCCCGAGGCGCTCCTCCAGGGCATCCTCAAGCTGCAGGAGAAGATCGCCGAGGAGTCCCTGCCCGGCCGCTACACCGCGCCCGCGGCGGCGCTGCGCCGACCGCCGGTGGCGGGGCCTTCGGAGCAGGGAGGGGTCTCGTGAGCGAGCACCGCGAGCGAACCGTCGAGCGGCTCACGGCCGAGCAGTACGCGGCGTCGGTCGGGCAGTGGGCGACCGGCGCCGAGGCGTACGGGTTGGTCACCGTCGACGTCCCGGCCGAGAACTGGATCGAGGCGCTCACCAACGCCCGGGACGTCCTCGGCCTGGCCTACTTCGACTGGCTGAGCGCCGTCGACGAGCTCGCCGAGGGCTTCTCGGTGGTCGCGCACCTGGCCGCCGTCGACGCGCCGGGCGTGCGGCACCTCGCGCTGCGCACCCGGGTGCCGCGCGACGGGGCGGCGCTGCCGACCGCCGTCCCCGTCTACGCCGGTGCCGCCTGGCACGAGCGCGAGACGCACGAGATGTTCGGCATCGACTTCCCCGGGCACCCCCACCTGGCCACCCTGCTGCTGCCGGACGGCTTCGAGGGGCACCCGCTGCGCAAGGAGTTCGTGCTCGCGGCCCGGGTCGCCAAGGACTGGCCGGGCGCCAAGGAGCCGGGCGAGTCGGACCACGGCGGAGGGCCGGCCCGGCGCAAGATGCAGCCGGCCGGTGTGCCGGACCCGAACGAGTGGGGGCCGCTCAAGGGCACCCTGCCGCCGGTCGCCGAGCGGCCCGCGCGCGGTGCGCGGGCGGCGGGCGCGGCGGCGCGCACGCCCCGGGCGGCTGCGGCCGCCGCGGGTGCCGGTGCCGGGGCCGCCGGTTCGGCCGGCGAGGGCGCGCCGGTACGGGCGGACCGGCCGCGGCGCACCCGCTCGGTGTCGGAGGGGTCGGCGAGCCAGGCGGCTTCCGACGCCGCCGAGGCCGCTGCTTCCGACGCCGCTGCTGTCGGCGCCGTCGGCGCGGCGGGCCCCGAGCAGGCGCCCGCGGTGCGGGCGGACCGGCCGCGGCGGACCAGGTCGGTCTCCGACGGGTCGGTCAGCCAGGCCGCCGACGAGCCGAGGACGCCGGTGCGTCCCGCTCCCGCGCGGCCCGCGTCCTCCGACGCGCCCTGGCACAACCCGGTGCCGGCCCACGACGAGAAGCCGTCGGGCGGCAAGCCGTCGGCCGAGGAGCCCTCGGGTGAGCGGGCGTCGGGCGACGCGCCCTCGGGCGACGCGCCCTCGGGCGGCGAGCCCGCAGCCGAGCCGGGCGCCCCCGAGCAGAAGGACGAGACGGCGGCCGCCCCGGCCGACCGGGACGGAGACGGCGCGTGAACCTGCTCGACACGGTGCTGCGCTGCGTCGCGACCCTCGTCGTCTTCCTGGTGTTCCCGCTGGTCATCGGCCAGACCGAGCACAAGGTCATGGCGCACATGCAGGGCCGGCTCGGCCCGATGTACGCGGGCGGCTTCCACGGCTGGGCGCAGCTCGTCGCGGACGGGGTGAAGTTCGCGCAGAAGGAGGACATCGTCCCGGCCGGGGCGGACCGCCGGATCTTCCAGCTGGCGCCCGCCGTCTCGCTGCTGCCGTACCTGTTCGTGCTGCTGGCGATCCCGGTCGGCCCGAACGGCCTCGTCGGCCAGGCGATCGACGCCGGACTGTTCTTCGTGCTGGCCGTGATGGGCGTCGGCGTGATCGGCAAGCTGATGGCCGGCTGGGCCTCGGCGAACAAGTTCTCGCTGCTCGGCGGTCTGCGGACGGCCGCCCAGCTGATGTCCTACGAACTGCCGATGGTGCTGGCGGCGGCGTCGGTGGCGATGGCCGCCGGCACGCTCTCGCTGCCCGGGATCCTGGACTCCTGGCAGTGGTACTGGCTGCCCTGGCAGATCATCGGCGCGTTCGTGTTCTTCACGGCCGGCCTGGCCGAGCTGCAGCGCCCGCCGTTCGACATGCCGGTGGCCGACTCGGAGATCATCTTCGGTGCGTACACCGAGTACACCGGTCTGCGGTTCGCGCTGTTCCTGCTGTCCGAGTACGTCGGCATCCTGGTGGTGTCCGCGCTGACCGCGGTGCTCTTCCTGGGCGGCTGGCACGGGCCGATGGCGGACCAGCTCGGCTGGCTCTGGATGATCCTCAAGACCTTCGCGCTGGCCTTCGTGGTCATCTGGCTGCGGGTCACCTACCCGCGGCTGCGCGAGGACCAGCTGATGCGCTTCGCGTGGACGGTGCTGATCCCGCTCGCCCTGGTCCAGCTGGCCCTCACCGGCATCATCAAGGTGGCGATCTCATGAGTTTTCCCGGTGCCGGCCTCGCGAAGGGCCTGGCCGTGACGCTGCGGACGATGACGAAGAAGAGCGTCACCGCGCAGTACCCCGACGTGCAGCCGGCGCTGCCGCCGCGTTCGCGCGGCGTCATCGCGCTGCTGGAGGAGAACTGCACGGTGTGCATGCTCTGCGCGCGCGAGTGCCCGGACTGGTGCATCTACATCGACTCCCACAAGGAGACGCTGCCCGCCGCCGAGCCGAACGCCCGGGCCCGCACCCGCAACGTGCTGGACCGGTTCGCCATCGACTTCTCGCTCTGCATGTACTGCGGGATCTGCATCGAGGTGTGCCCCTTCGACGCGTTGTTCTGGTCGCCGGAGTTCGAGTACGCCGAGACGGACATCCACGAGCTCACCCACGAGCGGGACAAGCTCCGCGAGTGGATGTGGACCGTCCCGGCGCCGCCGGCGCTGGACCCGGCGGCCGAGGAGCCCAAGGAGATCGCCACCGCGCGCAAGGCCGCGGACAAGCTGGCCGCGGCCGCCGCCGCGGCCCTGGAGGAGAAGGGTGACGACGCATGAGTCCCGCCGGCACGCTTCTCGCGGCGACCGGCTCGTTGGAGCCGGCCGCCCGTTCGTTCCTGTCCCCGACCGGCCAGGAGATCGTCTTCCTGCTGGTCGGCATCGCCGTGCTCGGTTCGGCCGTCGTCGCCGTCACCACCAAGCAGCTGGTGCACGCCGCGCTCTGGCTGGTGGTCGCGCTCGGCGGGCTGGCGGTGGAGTTCCTGCTGCTCACGGCCGAGTTCATCGCCTGGGTGCAGGTGCTGATCTACCTCGGTTCGGTGGTCGTCCTGGTGTTGTTCGGGCTGATGCTCACCAAGGCGCCGATCGGCCGCTCCCCGGACGCCGACTCCAAGAACCGCTGGGTGGCCCTGGTCGTGGCACTGGCCTCGGCCGGGACCCTGGTCACGCTGGTGGTCGACGCCTTCCGGAGCTCCTGGATCGACCTCGGTGCGGGGGGCGGCTCCGCCTCCGTCACCGGGGCCGCCCTGTTCCGGAACTGGGTGCTGCCCTTCGAGGCGCTCTCCGTGCTGCTGCTGGCGGCGCTGGTCGGCGCGATCGTGCTGTCGCGCGGGGACAAGCGGCGGGTGCCGGCGCCGCGGGCGGGCCGGCTGCGGGCCGGGCGGCCGGTCGGGTCGAACGGGACCGTCGCCTCGACGGCTCCCGCGCAGGCCGCGACGGCTCCCGCGCAGGCCGGGTCGGGCTCGGCCGGGTCGGGCTCCGCCGAGTCGGAGGAGAAGAGCTGATGCACCTCGCCTACCCCGTCGTCCTCGCCGCGCTGCTGTTCAGCGTCGGCGTGTACGGCGTGCTCGCCCGGCGCAACGCCGTCCTGGTGCTGATGTCGGTCGAGCTGATGCTCAACGCCGTCAACCTCGACCTGGTCGCCTTCGACGCCTGGCTGCGCGACTCGCTGCACGCCGGACAGGCGCTCACCCTGTTCACCATCACCGTCGCCGCCGCCGAGATCGGCCTGGGGCTCGCCATCGTCCTGCTGCTGTTCCGGGCCCGGGGCACCGCGGACATCGACCGGGCCACCGCGCTCGGCGACCCGGCCGAGACCCTCGCCACCGAGGAGGCGCCGACCGGAGCCGAGGCGCTGAAGGGCCAGGCCGCCGCATGAACCTCGCCCTGCCCGCACTCGTCCCCGCGCTGCCCGCGCTCGGCGCGGCCGCGACCCTGGCCACCGGCAAGAAGGCACCCGGGCTGGCCAGGCCGCTGGCGATCGTCCCGGTCGCCGTCTCGGCGGTGCTCGCCCTGGTGGTCGCCCTCCGGCTCGGCACCGGCCAGACCCTCGACGCGGCCACCCGGCTCACCCCGACCGGCGGCCCGGACATCGCGCTCGCCCTCCACCTGGACGGCTTCAGCTCGCTGATCTCGGTGCTGGTCGGGCTGGTCGCCACCTGCGTCCAGGTCTACTCGACCGCCTACCTGAAGCAGGACCCGCGCTACCCCTCGTACGCCGCACTGGTCTCGCTGTTCACCGCGGCGATGTTCCTGGTGGTCTACTCGGGCGACCTGATCGTGCTGCTGGTCGGCTGGGAGGTCATGGGCCTCTGCTCGTACTTCCTGATCGGCCACCACTGGGAGACCGCGGACGCCCGCTCGGCCTCGCTCAAGGCGTTCCTGGTCACCAAGCTCGGCGACGTGCCGTTCCTGTTCGGGATCTTCCTGCTGGGCGCGGACGCCGGCAGCTTCCGGATCCCGGACGTGCTGGCCGCCGCGGGCGAGGGCCGGCTCGGCCACCCGACGCTGATCGCGCTGCTGCTGCTCGCCGGAGTCGCCGGCAAGAGCGCGCAGTTCCCGCTGCACACCTGGCTCCCGGACGCGATGGCCGGCCCGACCCCGGTGTCCGCCCTGATCCACGCCGCCACCATGGTCGCGGCCGGCATCTACCTGGTCGCCCGGCTGCTGCCGGTCTTCCTGCTGTCGGGGGCCGCGCTGGTCGTGCTCGCGGTGATGGCCGCGGTGACGATGATCGGCTCGGCGCTGTGCGCGCTCGCCCAGGACGACCTCAAGCGGGTGCTCGCCTACTCGACCGTCGGCCAGCTCGGCTACATGGCCGGCGCGCTGGCCAGCGGCGACCGCGAGGCCTCCGTCTTCCACCTCGTCAGCCACGGCGCGTTCAAGGCCCTGCTGTTCCTGGCCGCCGGCGTGGTGATCCACGCCGCGCACACCAACTCGATCTCCGCGATGTCCCGGATCCCGGGGCTGCGCGGGCGCGTCCCGGACGCCTACTGGACGATGGGCATCGCGCTGGTCGCCCTGGTCGGGCTGCCGCCGTTCTCCGGTTTCTTCAGCAAGGAGGCGGTGCTCTCCGCCGCCGAGCACGCCGCCAACGGCGAGGCGCTCACCAACGGCCTCGGCCCGGCCTCGGCCGTGCCGCAGACGGCCGGGTGGATCGTGCTGATCTCCGCCGCGCTCACCGCGCTGCTCACCGCCGCGTACGCGACCAGGCTCTTCCTGGTGGCGTTCCACAGCCCGACCGGTGCCGCCGCGGCCGCACCGCAGGTGCTGCCCGCCGCCGACCGGGCCACCGTGGTGGGCGACCACGAGGCGGACGCGCCGTACTCGCCCGAACTCGACGAGGCCGACCCGGGCAGCGCCGAGCCGTCCGCGATGCGCTGGCCGCTCTGGGTGCTGGCCGTTCCGACCATGGGCTTCGGCGTCGCCGGCCTGCGCTCGGACTGGCTGCCCGCCCTGCTGGACGGCGGCACGCTGCGGCCCTCCGGAGTCACCGCCGTCACCGGCACCGGGCTCGCCGTGGTCGGCGTGCTCGCCGCGTACGGCGCCTGGCGCTCGGCGACCGCCCGGCTGGGCACCGGCAGGCCCGCCCCGGCCGCCGCCGGCCGGGTGCCCGAGCAGGCCGGAGCCCCGGCCGCCGAGGTGATCGTCGCCGACCCCGGGCGCACCCTGCTCGGCCCGCTGTTCGGCCCGGCGCGGCACGGATTCGGCGTCGACCGGCTGTACCGGGCAGTGTTCGTCCGCCCGGTGCTGGGCGCCGCCCGCCTGGTCCGCTTCCTCGACCGCGAGGTCGTCGAGGGCTACGTGCAGGGCAGCGGCATCGGTGCCAACCTGCTCGGCCGGGCCGTCCGGCTCGCGCAGACCGGCAACGCGCAGACCTACCTCAGCGCCCTGCTGGCCGGCGTCGTCCTGCTGGCCGTCCTGGTGGCGGTGTAGCCGGTGCCGTCCTCCACCCCCGCCCCCTCGACCGCCGCAGCACCTAGGAGCCCCCGATGAACGCGGTCCTCATCGCCCTCCTGGTGCTGCCACTGCTCGGCGCCGCGCTCACCCTGGCGCCGGTGTTCGGGCCGGACCGGGCCGTCGCCGACCGGCGGGCCCTGCGGCTGAACAGCGTCGTCACCGGCGCGGTGCTGCTGCTCACCGTCGCCCTCGCGGCCGGCTTCGACCACGACGAACCCGCCCGGATGCAGGCCACCACCGACGTGTCCTGGATCCCGGCCCTGCACGTGCGCCTCCACCTCGGCGTGGACGGCATCTCCTTGCCCCTGGTCGTGCTGACCGCGCTGCTCACCTTCCTCTGCGCGCTGTACTCGGAGAAGCGGCTGCCGGACGGGGAGGGCGTCCCCTCGGCGCAGGCCTTCGTCGGGCTGTTCCTCCTCCTCGAAGTGGGCATGCTCGCCACCTTCGCGGTGCTGGACCTCCTGCTCTTCTTCCTGGCCTTCGAGATCGTGCTGATCCCGATGTACTTCCTGATCGCCCGCTGGGGCAGCGGCGCGAAGACCCCGGCCGCCAACCGGTTCATCCTCTACACGCTGCTCGGCTCAGCCGTGATGCTGCTCGGCTTCCTGCTCATCGGTAGCAAGGCCGGCACCTTCGACATGCAGGCCCTGGCCGCCGCGCACGGCAGCGGCCTGAGCCACACCACGCAGGTGGTCGCCGCCCTGGCGATCCTGGTCGGGCTCGCGATCAAGGCCCCCGCCTGGCCGCTGCACAGCTGGCTCCCCGACGCGCACACCGCCGCCCCGACGGTGGGCTCGGTGCTGCTCGCCGGCGTGCTGCTGAAGATGGGTACGTACGGTCTGGTCCGCGTCCTCCTCCCGGTCGTGCCGGAGGGCACCACCACGCTCGCGCCCTACCTGGGCGCCTTCGCGGCCGTCGGCATCGTCTACGGATCGCTGGCCTGCCTGGCGCTGGCGCGCCCCGGCGCCAAGGGCGACCTCAAGCGCCTGATCGCGTACTCCTCCGTCGGCCACATGGGCTTCGTGCTGCTCGGCATCGCCTCCCTCACCCCGGTGGGCGTCAACGGCGCGCTGTTCGCCAACATCGCCCACGGTCTGATCACCGGTCTGCTGTTCTTCGTCGTCGGCTCGCTCAAGGACCGCTACGGCACGGCGGACCTGGACACCCTCTCCGGGGCGACCGGCGCCGCCCTGTACGGCCGGGCGCCGCGACTCGGCGCGCTGCTCGCCTTCGCCGCCGTGGCGAGCCTCGGCCTGCCCGGCCTGGCCGGCTTCTGGGGCGAGCTGCTCGCCATGTTCGGCGCGTTCGACCCGGCGGCCGGCCTGTCGCGCCCCGCCTTCGTCACCTACATGGTCCTGGCCGGGCTCGGCACCCTCCTCACCGCCGCGTACCTGCTGATCATGGTCAAGCGCGTCTGCATGGGCGACCCCGAGCAGCCCGCGCCGGTGGCCGAGGTGGCCGACGTGCGCCCGTACGAGGCCGTCAGCTGGACGCCGCTGGCCGCGCTCACCCTGCTCGCCGGCCTCTGGCCCGCGCTGCTGCTCGGCCTCTCGAACCCCGCCGTCAAGCACCTCCTCGGGGGTGGCTGACCGTGCTCGCCGCCCAGACCGCCGCACTCGGACCTCACTCCACGGGGCAGCACACTGTGACCTCCCTCGCCGTAGCCAACCCGGGCAGCCTGATCCAGTCCGTGGACTGGGTGGCGATCGCGCCCCCGCTGATCGCCGCCGTGGCCGCCCTCGCCGTGCTGGTCACGGACCTGTTCCTGCCCGAGCGGCACAAGAAGTGGCTCGGCCGCATCACCGCGGCCGGACTCGCCCTCGCCCTCATCGCGCTCCTCCCCCTCACCGGCGGCTCACCCCGAGCGACCTTCTGCGTGCAGAACGTAACAGGGGCCACTGACACTCCGTCGATCGGCGGCTGCTCGTACGTCGCCGACCACTTCGCGCTGGTGTTCCAGCTGCTCGTCCTCGGCGGCGCGCTGATCGCGGCGCTGCTGTCGGCCCACACGGTCGAGGACGAGAAGCTCCCGCGCGGCGAGTACTGGTTCCTGCTGCTCTCCAGCGCCACCGGCGCCGCCCTGCTGCCCGCCTCCCGCGACCTCGCCACCCTGGTGATCGCCCTGGAGGTCGCCTCGCTGCCCGCCTTCGCCCTGGTCGCGCTGCGCCGGGACGGCCGGGGCGCCGAGGCCGCGCTCAAGTTCTTCGTCTCCTCGGTGACCGCGACGGCCGTGATGCTGCTCGGCATCGGCTTCGTCTACGCGGCCGGCGGCAGCCTGCACCTGGGCGCCGTCGCCCAGGGGCTGGAGCACGCCCCCGCACAGCTCAAACCGCTGGCCGAGACGGGCGCGGTGCTGACCCTGGTCGGCTTCGCGTTCAAGGTCGCCGCCGTCCCCTTCCACTTCTGGGTGCCGGACACCTACACCGGCGCCCCGCTGCCGGTGGCCGGCTACCTCTCGGTGGTCGGAAAGGCGGCCGGCCTCTCCGGGCTCGCGCTCGCCACCACCATCGCCTTCCGGCCGTACGCGCACACCTGGGGCCTGGTGCTCGCGGTGCTGGCCGCCGTCACCATGACGGTCGGCAACGTCGGCGCGCTGCGGCAGCGCTTCGACACCCGGTACAGCGCGGTGCGGCTGCTCGCCTGGTCCTCGGTCGGCCAGGCCGGGTACCTGCTGGTGCCGCTCGCCGCGGCCGGCTACGCGCCCACCGGCGCCGACGCCCTCGGCGCCACCGCCGCGTACGCGCTGATCTACGGCGTGGTGAACCTCGGAGCCTTCGCGGTGGTCGCGGCGGTCGGCCGGCGGGCCGGGACCAGCGTGGACGACTTCCGCGGCCTGTTCGCCCGCCGCCGCTGGACGGCGCTGGCGCTCGCCTTCTTCCTGCTCTGCCTGGCCGGACTGCCGCCGGGCGTGATCGGCCTGTTCGGCAAGGTCGTGGTGTTCCGCGCGGCGGTCGACGCCGGACTGGGCTGGCTGGCCGTGGTGATGGCCGTCAACGTGGTCGTCGCTCTGTACTACTACCTGCTCTGGACGGCCCGGCTGTTCGCCCCCGCCGGAGAGCCGGCGGGGGCCGCGACCGCGACCGCGACCGTCACTGCGGCCGAGGGCCGACTGCCGGTGAGCCTCACCGCGACGCTGGGCCTCACCGCCGCGGTGGCGGTGGTCCTCTCGGCGGCGCCGCAGCTGGTGCTGCAGGTCGCCGGCGGTTCGCTGTTCTGAGCCGGCGCGCCTCGTCCGAACCGGGGCCGCTCCCGGGCGGCGCCGTCCGTCCGACGAGGGGGTCGTTCCGCCGGGCTGCCCCCGGCCCCGGTCGGCGGTGCGGCGTGGCCCCGATGCCGTCGCGGTGCCGCGGCGGTGGTGCCGCAGCGGTGGGGCCGCGTCGGCGGCGGTGCCGCTCGGGCGGTGTGGCGGCGGCGGTGTCGCCTCGGTCACAAGGGAACAAGGTCCCCGGCCCCACCCGTTGAGCGGGCAAGAGGGACGAGGCAGAAAGGGCTTCCCCACCGCACCATTGGAGGGCCTGACGTGCACCGCCGGCACAACGGACTGAGGACCGCCGTCCTGCTCGGCGGCCTCTCGGCGCTGATCCTGGTGATCGGCAGCTTCTTCGGCCGCACCGGCTTCGTGATCGCCCTGCTGGTCGCCCTCGGGACCAACGCCTACGCGTACTGGAACAGCGACAAGCTCGCGCTGCGGGCCATGCGGGCCCGGCCGGTCAGCGAGTTCGAGGCCCCCCAGCTGTACCGGATCGTGCGCGAGCTCTCCACGGCCGCCCGCCAGCCGATGCCCCGCCTCTACATCTCCCCGACCCCGGCCCCGAACGCCTTCGCCACCGGCCGCAACCCGCGCAACGCCGCGGTCTGCTGCACGGAGGGCATCCTGCGCCTGCTGGACGAGCGCGAGCTGCGGGGCGTGCTCGGGCACGAGCTGAGCCACGTCTACAACCGGGACATCCTGATCTCCTCGGTCGCCGGGGCGCTCGCCTCGGTGGTGATGTTCCTGGTGAACTTCGCCTGGCTGGTGCCGTTCGGCCGCGACGAGGACGACGACGGGCCGGGCCTGGTCGGGATGCTCGCCATCATGATCCTCGGGCCGCTCGCCGCCGGGCTGATCCAGATGGCGGTCAGCCGCTCCCGCGAGTACCAGGCCGACGCCGACGGCGCCCGGATCACCGGGGACCCGCTGGCCCTCGCCGGCGCCCTCCGCAAGCTGGACGCCGGCACCCGGCAGCTTCCGCTGCCGCCCGAGCCGCAGCTCCAGACGGCGAGCCACATGATGATCGCCAGCCCGTTCCGCCCCGGCGAGGCCGGCGCCCGGCTCTTCTCGACCCACCCGCCGATGGCCGAGCGGATCGCCCGCCTGGAGCGGATGGCGGGGTACGGGCGGTAGCGGTCCGCCGAGGCGTTCCCGCGCCGGGGGCGGCTCGGCTCGGCCCGTCGTCCTCGTGTGAGCCGGTCAGCCCCTCGTCTCCTCGTACGCCAGCCGGAGGCGGTGCACGCCCTCGGCCACCTGGGCGGCACTGTCGGCGGCGGCGTAGCTGAGGCGCAGGTGGGGAGCCGGGGGCTCGGCGGCGTGGTACGGGCGCCCGGGGGTGACCTGGACGCCGGCGCGCCGGGCGGCGGCGGTGAGGGCGCCGTCGTCGGTGCCGTCCGGGAGGCGCAGCCACAGGTGGTAGCCGCCGGGGCGGTGGTGGTCGAGGAGGCCGGGCAGCTCGCGGTGGAGGGCGGCGACGGCGGCGGTGCGGCGGTCGCGCAGTTCGGCGCCGAGGGCGCGCAGGTGGCGGGCCCAGCCGGGGTCGGAGACCAGCTCCAGCGTGGCCTCCTGGAGCGGGCGGGGCACGAAGAAGCTGTCCACCACCTGGGTGGCCCGCAACCGGGCGAGGGCCGGGCCGCGGGCGGTGAGGGCGCCGATCCGCAGGTTGGGGGAGGCGGCCTTGGTGAGCGAGCGCAGGTGCACCACGACCCCGTCCCGGTCGTCGGCGGCGAGCGGGCGCGGCAGCGCGGGGGCGTCCGCGTGGACCAGCAGCCGGGCGAAGTCGTCCTCGACCACGAACGCCCCGGCCGCCCGGGCGATCCGCAGGACCTCCTCCCGTCGGCCGGGGGAGAGCACCGCACCGGTGGGGTTCTGGAACAGCGGCTGGCAGACGAAGACCCGCGCCCGAGTGGCGGCGAAGGCGTCCGCCAGCAGGTCGGTGCGGACGCCGTCGGCGTCGACCGGGACGGGGACGGGGCGCAGCCCGGCGGCCCGGACGACCGCCAGGATGCCGGAGTACGTCGGTGACTCCACCAGCACCGGCGAGCCGGGGGCGGCCAGGGAGCGCATGGCCACGGTGAGCCCGCCCTGCCCGCCGGAGGTGATCAGGACGTCCCCGGTGCCGATCGGCCCGCCGTGGCCGCCGATGTCGCGGGCGAACCAGCCGCGCAGCTCGGTCAGGCCGTCCACGGGCGGGCGGTCCCAGGCGCCGGGGCGCCGGCCCGCCCGGGCGAGGGCGGCGGCGAGCAGGCGTTCGGGCAGCAGGGAGGAGTGCGGGTAGCCGCTGTTGAGGTCGATGACGTCGGGCGGCGGCACCCGGAGGGTGGCGAGGACCGGCTCGGCGAACAGGTCCCGCGGGCCGGAGTCGGCGCTGAGCGCGATCTCCTGCCAGGAGAGGTCGCCGCTGCGGCCGGGCGGCGCGGCGGGGGCGGCCGGGGCGGCGGCGAAGGGGGCCGCCCGGAAGACCCCGGCACCCGGCCGGGAGACCACCAGCCCCTCGGCGACGAGCACCGCGATGGCCCGGGAGACGGTCACCGGGCTGACCTGATGGCGTTCCATCAGCACCCGGCTGGCGGGCAGCTTCCGCCCCTCCGGGTAGCGCTCCACTTCTCGCCGCAGGCTTTCGGCGAGTTCGGCCACACTGCTACGCTCGGTCATGAAGACACAAGATAGCGCTATCCCCGTCCGGGCGATAGCACCGTCGACGGCCCCTCGGTACGGCGCGGCCTCCGGCACCGCCCTCGCCGCTCTCGCAGTGGCCTCCTTCTCGCTCAGTTTCCCGGCCACCGCGTGGTCCCTGAGCGGCTTCGGCCCGTGGTCCGCCACCGGTCTGCGCGGTGCCCTGGCCGGGGTGCTGGCCGCGCTCTACCTGCTGGCTGCGGGCGCCCGGCTGCCGGAGCGGCGGCACTGGTCCGCCCTGCTGGTGGTCTCCGGCGGCTGCGTCCTCGGCTTCCCGCTGCTGACCACGCTCGCCCTGCGGACCTCCTCGACCGCCCACTCGGCGGTGGTGATCGGCGTCCTGCCGCTGGCCACCGCGGTGGTCTCGGCGCTGCGCACCGGCCGTCGGCCGTCCCGGGCGTTCTGGGCGGCGGCGCTGGCGGGCGCGGCGGCCGTGCTCGTCTTCACCCTGGTGCAGAGCCACGGCCGGCCGACCGTCGCGGACCTCTTCCTCTTCGTCGGGCTGGTGGTCTGCGCGGCCGGGTACGCCGAGGGCGGCCGGCTCTCCCGGGACCTCCCGGGCGCCCAGGTGATCGCCTGGGCGGTGGTGGCCGCGCTGCCGGTGATGCTGCTGACCTCCGCGTTCGGGCTGGCCACCGAGCCGGTGCAGATCGGGCCGAAGGCGCTCGCCGGGCTGGCGTACATCGCGGCGGTGTCGCAGTTCGGCGGGTTCGTGCTCTGGTACCGGGGGATGGCCGCGATCGGCGTGCCGCGGGCCAGTCAGCTGCAGCTCGGGCAGCCGCTGCTGACGCTGGTGTGGTCGGTGCTGCTGCTCGGCGAGGACCTGCCGGCCGCCGCGCCGGTCACCGCCGCCGTGGTGCTGGTCTGCATCGCGGTGACCCAGCGGGCCCGGGCCTGAGCCGGGGGCGGCGGGGGCGGATACGGGACTGGTGGGGGCGGTGCTGAGCAGGGGGCGGGGGCGGGGCGGGAGCGGTGACCGGGGCCGGTGACAGGGGGCCGGTCGGGCTCCGTCCGGTCCGGGCGACGGGGCCCGGTCCGTCCGGGGGAGCGCGCAGGGGCGTCCCGCCGGGCGCCGACCCCACCGCCCGTGCGCCCCACCGCCCGTGCGCCCCACCGCCCGTGCGCCCCAGGGCCCTTGCGCCGACCGGTCCGGTGCCGACCCTCGCTCGTTAGGATGAAGCTGCGCCCGTCGGTCCGGGCGCGGCATCCGGAGGGAGTGGGCCGCCATGGCAGACGAGAGGGACGCCCCGGCCGCCGGTGACGCGCCGGCCAGACGCCGCGGCCAGGGCGAGCTGGAGGCGCAGGTGCTGGCGGTGCTCCAGCAGGCACCGGGCCCGGCCACCGCGGGGTGGGTCCAGGAACGTCTGGAGGGCGACCTGGCGTACACCACGGTGATGACCATCCTGTCCCGGCTGCACGCCAAGAACGCCGTCTCGCGCAGCCGTTCCGGCCGCTCCTACCTCTGGCAGGCCTCCTCCGACGCCGCCGGCCTGGCGGCGCTGCGGATGCGCCGGATGCTCGACGGGGAGGCGGACCGGGACGCCGTCCTGGCCAGCTTCGTCAGCGCGCTGCTGCCGCACGACGAGGAACTGCTCCGGGCGCTGCTCGACGCCGCCTCCGCCGATCCGGCAGCGACCGACCGTGAGAGCTGACCCGTGGGCTTCTTCGTCTTCCTCCCGCTCGTCCTGCCGCTCACCGCGGTCCCGATCGCTCGGCTGACCGAGCAGCACCTGCACCCGCGCGGCGCGACCCGGCTGATGACCGCGATCAGCGCGGTGATGGCGGTGTGCAGCGTGCTCTGCCTCGGCCTGATCGGCGTGGTGGGCACCGCGCAGATCCCCGGGAACCCGCTGCCGGACAGCTGGTCCGATCCGGAGGTGCGGGCCGCGCTGCCGTACCACGAGACGGTCGGCACGGCCGCGATGTGGCTGCTCGCCCTGGTCGGCATCGCCTGTGGCCGGACGGTCGTCCGGCACCTGCGGGTGCGCGCCCGGGCCCGGCGGGCGCTGTCCGGGCTGCCCGCGGCCGCCGCGCCGTGCGACGACCTCGCGGTGCTACCGGACCTCAGCCCCTACGCCTACGCCCTGCCCGGTTCGCCGGGGCGGGTGGTGGTCTCCACCGGGATGCTGGACGGCCTGGCGGCGGACGAGCGGGAGGCGCTGCTCGCGCACGAGCGGGCGCACCTGCGCCACCGCCACCACCGGTACCTGCTGACCACCCAGCTCGCCGCCTGCGTCAACCCGTTCCTGCGGCCGCTGCAGAACGCGGTGGCGTACAGCGCGGAGCGGTGGGCGGACGAGGACTCGGCCCAGGTCGTCGGGGACCGCCGGATCACCGCGCGGGCGGTGGCCCGGGCGGCCCTGGTCTCGCGCACCGCCCCGGCGCCCGGCTTCGCGGCCTTCGCCGCCCCGGGCGCGGCGGCCGGGCCGGTGCCGCGCCGGGTCGCCGCGCTGCTCGGGCCGGTGCCGACCTCCCGCAACTGGCCGCCGGCCAAGACCCCGGCGGGCCTGGCGGCGATGGTCGCCGCGATCGGCACGGCGGCGTCGGCGCTGTGCGCGCTCAACGCCGCCGTGGCCCTGCTGGTGGTGCTGAAGGCCGTCACCCCGCTGTAAGGCGTCACCTCGCTGTAAGGCGTCGGCCCGTTGTAGCCGTCATCCCGCAGTAGGTGTCGGCCCCCGCTGCAGCCGTCATCTCGTTGTGGATGGCGGCCCCGGCTGCAGCCGTCACCGTCGCCTTGCCCGGCCGGTGGACGGCGCGGGCGGCTCAGTCCGCGATCCGGACGAGCATCTTGCCGGTGTTGGCGCCGCGCAGCATGCCGAGGAAGGCCTCCACCACGCGGTCGAAGCCGTCCACGACCGTCTCGTCCGGGACGACGGCGCCCGACCGCAGGTGCGGGACGAGGAAGTCGTACAGCTCGGGCCGGGCGTCCAGGTGGTTGCTGACCAGGAAGCCCTCCAGCCGCAGGCTCTTGCCGACCACGTCGTAGAGGTTGCGCGGCGCGGACGGCGGGTCCTGCAGGTGGTTGTACTGGGCGACGGCGCCGCACCAGGCGATCCGGCCGTGGTCGCGCAGGGCGCCGATGGCCGCCTCCAGGTGGTCGCCGCCGACGTTGTCGAGGTAGACGTGCAGCCCCTCGGGGGCGGCCTCGCGCAGCCGTTCGGCGATCGGGCCGTCGTGGTAGTCGAAGGCGGCGTCGTAACCGAGGTGCTCGGTGAGGCGGGCGGCCTTGGCGGCGGAGCCGGTGCTGCCGACGATCCGCCCCGCGCCCAGCAGCCGGGCCAGCTGTCCGGCGGCGGTGCCCACGCCGCCGGCGGCCGCCGAGACGAACACCGTCTCGCCGGGCTGGAGGCGGGCGATCCTGGTCAGGCCGACCCAGGCGGACAGGCCGGTGCCGCCGAGCACCGACAGGTGGGCGCTGAGCGGGACCCCGGCGAAGTCGGGCAGCAGGTTCGCCCGCTCGGCGGTGACCACCGAGTGGGTGCGCCAGGCCTGGCGGTGGAAGACCACCGCCCCGACGGGCAGGGCGTCCGACCGGGACTCCACCACTCGGCCGAGGGTGCGGCCCTCCAACGGGGCGTGCAGCTCCCAGCCGCCCTCGTCCATCAGCTCGCGCATGTACGGGTCGACGGACTGGTAGAGGTTCTCGACCAGGGCCTCACCGGCCGCGAGCGCCGGGACGGTCTCCTCGACGAAGGCGAAGTTCTCGGCGGTCGGCGCACCGGCGGGGCGGGAGACCAGGTGGACGGCGCGGGCGGTGGGGCGGGACATCGGGTGCTCCGGGCTGCTCAGGACGGCGGGACGTGATCACCGTAGGAAGCGGGGGAGCGGCCGGGCAGGGGGCCGGGTCGATGGAACGGCGCCTTCCATGAACGGTATCGATGGATCGACCCAAGGATCGGGACTGGCGGATCGGGACCGACGGATCGGACCGAAGGATCGGCATCGATGGACCGGGGCTAGATTCGGGCGCATGACCGATCTCGCCCCGCAGGAGCTGCGGATCCTGGTCGCCGTCGACGAGGAGCAGAGCTTCACGGCGGCCGCCGCGCGCCTGGCCACGACCCAGTCCGCCGTCTCGCACACCGTGCGCGTCTGCGAGCGGAAGCTCGGCGCGGTGCTCTTCGACCGCGGGCGCCACGGCGCGCGCCCCACCGAGGCCGGTGCCAGGGCGGTCGCGTACGCCCGCCGGATCCTGCGGCTGCTGGACACGATGGGCCCCGAGGTGCGGCGCGCCGGAGCGGACGGTCCGTTGACCGGCACCCTGCGGATCGCCGCTTTCCGCAGTGTCGCCGCCCACCTGCTGCCGGCCGTCCTGGCCCGGCTCGCCGAGAGCCACCCCGGGATCGGCGCGCACGTCCGGATCGTCCGGGAGATCGGCCGCGGCACCGCCGGGGAGGTCGCCGACGGCCGCGCCGACCTCGGGCTGGCCACCCTGGACGCCGACGGCCCGTCGCCCGTCCCCGGCCTGGTCGCGGTGCGCCTGTACGAGGAGACGTACGCGCTGGCGCACCCGCAGGGCCACCCCGCGCCGCGCGAGCTCCCCCTGGTCGACTGGGACGAGAACTGCGGCTCGTACACCCGGGACTGGTGGCAGCGGCAGGACTGGATCCCGCCCGCGACCGTGGACGTGGAGGACGACACGGTGGCCCTGTCGCTCGTCGCCCAGGGCCTCGGCATGGCGATCATGCCCCGGACGGCCCTGCTCGGTGCCCCGGCCGGGCTCGCCGTCACCGATCTCGGGCCGCGCCCGCCCAGCCGCTTCGTCGGGTACGTCACCACGCCCGAGCTGGCCGGGTCGGCGGCGGTCCGGGCGTTGATCCGCGAGCTGCGCGAGGTCCGGCTGCCGGCGGGGCTGGCGCCCGTCGGGGCCCCGCCCGCCCGCACCGCGCCCGCCGGGGCCCCGCCCGCCCGGACCGCGCCCGCCCGCACCGCGCCCGCCCGCACCGCGCCCGCCCGCACCGCGCCCGCCCGCACCGCGAGCGACGGCCGGTGAGCACTCGCCGACGGCCGGGCCCTCGGCGGCCGGTCAGCTCCGGACCGCTGCTCAGCCCCGGAGCGCTGCTGCCCCGCACCGCTGCTCAGTCCTCGTCGTCGGCTGAGCCGTCGACCGCCTCGCGCAGGGTCCGGAACTCCGCCGCCAGCCCGTCCAGGGTGTAGTGCGCGTTGAGGCCGCTGGGGTTGGGCAGCACCCACACCTCGGTGTCGCCGATGCCCTCCGGCTGGCGCCCGATCGCGGCCCGCCGCTGCCCGAAGGCCGTCCGGTAGGCGCCGATGCCGAGGACGGCCAGCACGCGCGGGCGCAGCCGCAGCACCCGCGCGCGGAGCGCGGCGCCGCCTTCGCGGAGCTCCTCGACGGTGAGCTCGTCCGCCTTGGCGGTGGTGCGCGGGGCGACGTTGGTGATGCCCAGGCCGAGCGCGAGCAGCTGGTCCTGTTCGTCCGGGCGGTACTGGCGCTCGGTGAAGCCGGAGCGGTGCAGGGCCGGCCAGAAGCGGTTGCCGGGCCGGGCGAAGTGGTGCCCGGTGGCTCCGGACCACAGGCCCGGGTTGATGCCGCAGAACAGCACCCGCAGCCCGGGCCCGATCACGTCCGGGATGGTGGTGTCCTTGGCGGCGAGCAGCTGTTCGGCGGTGGGCTTCATCGGCGCCGGGGCGGCTTTCCGCGCCGGGACGGTTCCAGGGGCGGGGGCGGGCTGGACCGGGGCGGGCTGCACCGGTTCTCCGGAGGGGTTCGTCGGTGTCTGCGGCTTCACCGGGCCAAGTCTGCCGTGCCCGCCACCGCCACCGCCGCCGTACGGCGGTTGCGCAGCCACCGCAGTCCGAAGACCACCGCGGCCGCGTACGCCCAGCCGACGAAGACGTCGATGATGAAGTGCTCCGCGCCGTAGACCAGGGTGAACGTCATCGCGAGCGGATAGGCGACCAGCACCGCGCGCAGCCAGGGCCGGGCGGTGGGCCAGAAGAAGAACAGCAGCATCGCGGGGTAGGCGGAGTGCAGCGAGGGCATCGCGGCGACGTCGTTGGCGAACTGGCTGCCGTTCTCCAGCAGCGAGTCGGCCTGCGGCAGCCCGCTCACCGAGATCACCTCCCAGACCACCCGGGACAGGTGCGGCATGTTGCCCTCCTGGGCGACCAGCCAGGGCGGGTCGGCCGGGTAGAGCAGGTAGGTGGCGAAGCCCGCGAAGGTGAGCGTCAGGTAGCAGCCCAGCAGCTGCCGGAACCGGTGGTGCGCGCGTCGCCAGAGCACGGCGAGCAGCAGGAAGACCACGAAGAAGTGCGACAGGTAGACGCACACCGCCGCGTAGTCGTACCAGTGCGGCGATCCGGGGGTGTAGAGGGCGTGCTGGAGCCGGACGGTCCAGGTCTCGCCGAAGCCGAGCACCTCGTCGAAGCGCAGCTGCGGCAGCCAGTGCGGGGCCCACGGGGTGTGCGCGCCGAAGCCGCGCAGCAGCGAGTACGCCCAGACCACGGCCATCACCGGCACCCAGTCGCGCAGCACCAGGAGGAAGCCGCGCCGGCCGTGCCCGCTGTGCACGGCGGCGGTGAGCAGGGCGCCGATCAGCCAGAGGAACAGCACGTCGTTGGCGGACGGGATGCCCTCGACGCTCAGGAACCGGGCGAGGCCGGCCAGGTAGAGCGGCCACGCCAGGAAGCGGAGTCTCGACCAGCCCGTCACGCGGGGGCGGGGCGGAGGCACCGGGCGCGGCTGCCCGGTCCGCGGGGTCCGCGGGGCCGGGGAGAGGGTCTTGGTCATGCGCACCGAAATTAGCAAGCCAAACTTGAAGGACTCTGGATGAAGTATGACCGGATCGTAAGAACGCCGGCTCCGATCACCCGAGCAACGGGCATCGCGGCCAGTCCATCCGGGCGCCGGAGCGACCGCATGCGGGCACGTCCGAGCGGGTGACCGTGGGGGCGGCGGCCGTCGGCGGGGTGCCGGTGCGCCCCGGTCGTGGGGGCCGTGGGCACCGCGTCTTCCTGGCCGCGGTCCGTCCGGAACATGACGGTGCTCAGCCTGCTCTACGGTCTCCGGCCGGGCACGGAATCATAAATTCCGGGCCGACTGTCAGTGCGGTGGGACAGCATGTCCGGCATGTCCTACGAACTCCAGGCGCTGATAGGAACATTGGAGCTGCTGCGGGTGGCTGCCGCAGAGGTTCCGGCGGCCCGGCTGGTGCCGCTGGCCCAGGGGCTGGCGCTGATCCCGGTGACCTCCGGAGTCCTCGCCGCGCTCCAGGGCGACGACAGCGTACGGAAACCGGCCGGTGGGGCCGGGTCCGGCTGGTACTCGGACGGCTTCGAACTCCGGCTCGCCGCTTGGTCGAAGGCCGGTCCGGTCGCGTGCGTGGAGGCCGCGTACGTCGGCGGCAGCGGCAGCCAGCGGGCCGCGGTGTGGTCGGACGGCCGCGTCGTCCTCGGCCCGCTCGCCCTCGGCGAGTTCGAGGCCGCGCCGCCCGAGGGGGCCCCGATCTCCCGCGCCCTGCGCCGTCTCGGCGCGCGCACCGAGGAGGGCCGGGCGGACGAGTTCGACTCGGTCGGCCTGGGCGCGTACCGCAGCACCGCGGGCTGGGCCGCCGCCGGCTGAGGCGCCGCGCACCGTTCGGCGTACCAGCGGTGGCCGGGGCAGGACTGCTGCCCGAGCGTGTGATGCAGGCGATCTCGCCTGATCCACAGTGAGAGGAAGCAGTACCCATGCGTGCCATCCGGATGGCCGTCGTGCTGACCGCAGCGTTCGCGCTGACCACGGTCGCCACCGCGTCCGCCACCGCCGCCGGCAGCGAAGCCCCGGCCTCCCGTACCACCGCCTCCACCCGGGCCGTTCCGGCCATGCCCGCGCTGCCCGCCATGCCCGCGCTGCCCGCGATGCCCGCGATGCCCGCCGCGCTCGCCTCGTCCGTCAGCCCCGTGACGGTCCCGGCCGCACCGGACACGCTCCCGGCCGCCGACCCGGCGACCCCGGCGCTCCCGGTCGCGGACCCGGCCGTCCCCGACCTGCCGGCCCTCCCGGCCACGCCGGACCCGAGCGCCGCCCTCGGGGCGGTCGACGACATCGTCAAGCTGGTCACCGGCCTGCTCTCGACGGTGACCTCCGCCGTCCCCGACCTCGGGGCCCTCCAGCAGCTCATCGCCTCCCTGCAGACGATCCTGCAGGGGCTGCTCGGGCAACTGCCGTCCCTGCCGCCGGTGCCCACCCCGACGCCGCCCAAGCTCCCCGGCACCGCGACCTCGACCCACGTGGACGCCGCCACCGTGCAGCACCAGCTGGACGCCCTCCGTGCCCGGGCGCAGGCCCTGGCCGCGGCCCGCTCCCACCCGGCGGCCGCTCGCTGACCTCCCTGTGGACGCGGACGGCCCCGCTCCCTCACCGGGGAGCGGGGCCGTCCGCCGACCGACCGACGGGCCGGCCCGCCGTCAGCGGTAGTTCACGAACTGGATCGCGAAGTCCAGGTCCTTGCCCTTGAGCAGGGCCTGCACGGCCTGGAGGTCGTCGCGGCTCTTCGAGCTGACGCGCAGCTCGTCGCCCTGGACCTGGGCCTTGACGCCCTTCGGGCCCTCGTCACGGATGATCTTCGCGACCTTCTTCGCGTCCTCCGTGGTGATGCCCTCCTTGATGTTGGCGAAGATCTTGTACTCCTTGCCGGAGAGCTGAGGCTCGGCGGCGTCCAGAGCCTTCAGCGACAGGCCGCGCTTGACGAACTTCGTCTGCAGCACGTCGAGGATGGCGCGCACGCGCTCCTCGCCGTTGGCCTTCATCTCGATCTTTTCGCCGGAGCGGCTGATCTCGCCGCCCACGCCCTTGAAGTCGAAGCGCGTCGCGATCTCACGGGAGGTCTGGTTGATCGCGTTGTCGACCTCCTGCCACTCGACCTTCGAGACGATGTCGAAACTGGAGTCGGCCATGGGTGTTGGTCTCCTTGATGCTCTGGCTTCACTGGCACGGCCCGCCCCACCGGGCGTCCGCCGCCCCAGCCTATCCAGCGCCGCCCCGCCCCCGCCCGCGCGGCGGCGTGCCCGTCCTTGATCGTCGCGTCGATCGTCGGATGACCCATCGAGTGGCGGAGCACCCCCCGACATCGGGTATGGTTTACCACGTCGAACGGGGCGAACACCCCGGGCGGCGAACATCCTGGCTGGTTGCCCGAGCGGCCAAAGGGAGCAGACTGTAAATCTGTCGCGCAAGCTACGCAGGTTCGAACCCTGCACCAGCCACAGGATAGAAAAGCGGTCCCTGACCTGCGGAAACGTAGGTGAGGGACCGCTTTTTCGTTGGGTTGACATGCAACGCCGCCGGGACCCCTTTTGGGTGGCTTGTCTCACTTTGCGCCACCCGAATCCCAGCCCTGACCAGGGCACACGGACCAGCTACGGACCAGGATCCGGGGCCGGCGGCGCCAGACGGTTCCGGTTGAGCCGCTTCGAGATCAGCTCGTTGGCGTACTCGACGGTGCCGTGCAGGCACTTCGCGTAGACCCGGAGCATGACAGCCACGCTGTGCCCCGCCCGCCGGGCGACCTCGGTCGGATCGACCCCGGAGTTCAGGCCGAGCGAGATCCCGGCGTGCCGCAGGTCGTACGGCCGCTTGCCGAGCTTCGTGGCGCATTCGGCGGGCGACAGCACCTCGGCGCGGGCCCGCTGCCAGACGACCCCGTACCCGCTCTCCTGCACCATCCCGCCCCGGGACGTCCGGAACAGCCGCCCGTCGGGCGCGGCGCCGAAGGCGGCGACGTGCTCCCGCAGGATCGCCACCAGCTCGGGCGGGATCGGAACGCGGCGGGTCGCCTTCTCGGCCCGGTGCTTCAGCCCACGCTTGTCGTGCGACGTCCCGTCGTCCGTCCAGGACGAGCCGACCCGCGGCCGCGTCTCGTCCAGGACCACGTAGCCCCAGCCCTCGGCGGGCAGGTGGCAGCGGGCGAGCGTGAGGAACACCGCCTCGGCCGGCCGGAGCCAGCCGAAGTAGAGGCAGGCGAAGAAGGCCCGGAGGTGGGCGCCTCGCTTCCCTTGGCGTCCCACCGCCTCGATGAGCGCGGCGGCCTGGTCCTCGTTGACCACCAGGCCCGGGTCGACCTCCTCCTCGGACTCCGGCGGCTGCCACTGGACGGTCGGGAGGGGGTTGGCGGCCAGGTAGCCCTCCTCCACGGCGTAGCCGAAGAGGTGGCCGAGGATGCGGCGCTTGCGCAGGATGACCGAGGGGGCGGCCTTCTTGCCGTCGAGCTTCACAGCGAGGGCGTTCAGCAGACGGCGCACCATCGGCGGCTCCTCGAAGGCGGAGACCGACACGGACTGCTTCTGCACCCACGCCAAGGCCTTGGCCCAGTCCGCCGGCGGCTCATCCCCCCACGCGTTCACGTTGAAGGCCCAGCTGTAGAGCGCCCGCCGGACGATCCGCTTGTCCGGCATGCCGGCCTTCGACTTCACCAGCTCGAACGTGACCGTGGCGAGGGCGTCGGCCCAGGTCGTGCGGGTCTTGGCCGGAGCCCCCTCCCAACGGGCCTCGACGTACCGCCGGCCGAGCTCGTACCAGCTGATCTGCTTCTCCTTGCGGAGCTCGGAGAGCGGCAGGCCACGATCGATGTCGAACGGCTGCCCGTCGCGGAGCGCGGAGATCAGCTCGGACTTCCGGCCGTCGGCCGCGGTCTTGGTCAGGAAGGACTCGGAGAACTCCCGCCCCGCGACGGTCCAGCGGACCATCCAGGGCGCCCGCCGGTCCGGGCGGTGCCGGTGATCCCAGAACTTGACCTTGTACGAGGTGGCCATCAGGCGGCGACCTCGCAGGCTTCGAGCCACGCGTTCAGGTCGGCCCGGTCGACCCGGACCTGGCCGTTGGGGAGCTTGATGAGGCGCGGGGCCTTGCCCCGGGCGCGCATGCGGTAGAAGGCGGCGCGGGACATGCCGAGTTCGGCGAGCACGACGGGGAGCTTGAGCAGTTCGCGCTTGGGCATGGCGAAGTCTCCTGCTGGGGGTGTGAGTGAAGGTCGCGGAGTGTGGCGCGGGCGGGCGCGAGGGGCGGAAGCCGTCAGGGTTGTCAGGGCAACCCGGCGACCTGCGGAAACTGTGCCTGGCGAGATGTCAGGGGCTGTCAGGGCTGTCAGGGGATCTCAGGTATCCCTGACAGCCCTGACGTTCCCTGACCGGCCGTCCGGCGGCGTCTTGGCTGGTCAGGGCTTTGCCCTGGCTTGCCTGACGGCTACCTGATCGCTTCCGCGCCTGTGGGAGTGCTCACGGCTGGATGAACGCGGTAGGTGATGGCCTGGGGGCGGCCGCGCCCGCCGTTGGCGGGCGGCTGGTCGGTGCGGAGCCAACCGTGCTGTTCGAGCAACTGAAGGGCAGGTTCGACGTCCGCGACCTTCTTGAACCTGCGGCTACTGGCGACGGCGTCGTGGGCCTTGATGTGCGTGCGGTGGGTGCCGTCCCGCTTCGGCCGCTGGAGCCACTGGAGGAGCGCGTGGGCGTCCTCAGTCGCGGGGTCGGCTGCGATGAGGTCGAAGACCGCGAGGGTGTGGGCGGTGAAGTACTCGGCGATCTCGGCGGCCCGGTCGACGGCGGCGGCTTGGACAGGCGCGCGCCAGTCGCCAGCGACCTGGTCGCCGAGATGGAGGAGGATGGCGATCCGGGCAATGTGGCCGACGAGCTTTCCGGCCCAGTCCTTGATGTGGGCGAGCGGCTCGTCGGGGCGGAGCTGGACCTCGAACCTCTCCTGGAGCTTCTCCACGGCGAGGTCGGCGGCCTCGGTGAGCACCACGGTGACCGGCTCGTCCAGCGCAGTGAGCGTGCGCAGGAGAGCGGATAGGCGCACGTCGTAGGTGGTGGCGACGGTGTCGGGGACAGGCGCCGTACGGATCTTCCGGTAGCCCAGGTTGGACGGCGGGAGCGAGTACAGGAACCGGGCCAGCAACCCCCGGTCCCGGGCCCCGGGAGCGGCGCCGAGCTCCTGGAGGACGGCCGGCTGCGGGGTGACGCCGATGGTGAGCGCGGGCTTGTCCACAGTGGGCTGCTCGCGGGTGATCCGGTCGGCCTGCAGGCGCTCACCCTTGTGCGCCTGGAGGAACACGCCGAGGTTCGGCTTGCTGCTGTAGCGGCCCACGATGCTGTCGAACAGGTCGCCCTCGGGCGAGAGCGCGGCCAGGCAGCGGTGCACGCCGAGCTGATGGGTGACGGTCTCCGGGGTGATGTCCCCGGACAGGGTCAGCCGCGGACTCGGAGGGACGGTGATCTCCTCCGCCAGCATCCGGGCCGCCGAGATCTCGGCGACCAGGTGGGCGCGGTCGAGGTCGGGGTTCTTGCGGGCCTTCGCCATGAGCGCCTCGACCTCGGCGAGCGCGGCCTCCTTGGCCGTCTCGGCCTCGATGATCCGGGCGCGGGCCTCGGCGCGGAGCTCGTCCTCGATCCGGTAGATCGGCGCGGTCATGAACGCGAACACGTCTGACTTCCGGCTGGCGGGCGGCATCGCGCACACCAGGTAGAGGTTCGACTGCTCGCGCCAGCCGGGCCGGATCTCCACGTTCACCCGCCCGCCGGCGGCGGTCGACAACGCGGCCAGGGCCATGGTGGCCGCCATGTCGGGCGGCGTCTGCGTGAACTCGGCGACCGCCTCCACGTACGCGCCGACCCACTTCGGGAGCGCGTGCACCGGGAAGACCGGGAGCGCGCCGTGGGAACCGAGCGGAACGGGGTCGAGCCAGGTCTCGCCCGATGCGAGATCGGCGAGGGCGGACAACGCGGCGGTGCGGACGGCCTCCAGGTCGGTCTGGTCGTCGCCGGCCATATGGGCGAGGCGGCTGGTGGCGGTGTTGATGCGGCGCCGTTCGGCGGCCACGCGCACGAGCTCGGCGTAGTACTCGCCGTTGGCGGAGGTCGGGGTGGCCTCGACGCAGGCGTGCAGGTAGCCGGCTCCGCCGACGCGGGCCAAGTCACCCTGGGCGCGTAGCACTTCGGCCAGCAGCATCGGGTCCACCGGTCGATCCCCGTTCACCATGCGGGTGATGGCACGCCAGATCGTCTCGTGGGCCGGGTGGTAGAAGGCGCCGGGGTCGCCGAGCTGAGCGGCGAGCACGGGGACCTGGACGGGGTCGAGCAGGGCGGCGCCGATGACGGCCTGCTCGGCGGCCTTCACCTCGGCGGGCTCGGGCCGGAACGGGATCACGTTCGGGGCGTACTCGCTCACCGCTCGTCCTCCGTGGGGAGCTGGTGGTGGTCGAGCCAGGCGAACGCGGAGGTGCTCTGGGCACGGTTGCGGACCTCGGCGTCCGCGCCGGAGACGCTGCCGGGGTAGATCTGGGGGCCGACCAGGCTGGCGTACAGGCGGATGCCGTGGTGCACACAGGCCTTGGCGGCGTCGCCGTGTCGGTCGACGACGGTCACGGCGTCGCGCGGGCCCTCACAGGGGCTGGCGTCGCCGAGGTGGGCGGCCTCGCAGCGGGGCTGCGGCGAGGTGATGTTTCCGGGCATGCTGGACCTCTGGTTCTGAGAGGAATCGGATTGGCCCCGCAGCAACCGCATGTCACCCGGCAAGGTCGGCGGTTGCTGCGGGGCTTCGTGCTGTGTCGGTCAGTCGTCCTCGGGGCCGCAGAGGCAGCTCTCGGGGGTGGCGCCCTGGCCGATCTGGCAGGCGCAGTAGATGAGTCCGAACGGGGTCTCGATGGGCTCGCCGCCGGTGCAGTGGTCGCACTCGCCCGGCGTCCAGTCGCCGGCGTCGAGGTCCTGGTCCATGGAGATCTCCTTCTGGTGATCGACTTCCCCTTCCGGCGGGTGCCGGCGGAAGGGGGTAGGGCGGTAGGTAGGGGAGTGGTAGGGAGGGCGGTAGGGGCGCGCTGACCTGCGGTTCCTACCGCCCTACCGCCACCCGGGAGGGGCCGCGGGAGCGGCCGGGGGAGCGGGGTCAGGCGGCGTCCTGGACGACCGCGGGGACGGTGCCGGGGGCGGTCTCGGGGAGGGCGTTCACGGCCACCGCGAGGCGGTTGCGCTGGCGGCCGTTGAAGGTGAGCTTCTTGCCCTCTACCAGGGCCACCCCCAGTCCCTCCAGGTGGGCCCTCAGATCGGGCAGCTGCCAGCCCTCGAAGAGGCCCCTCGCCTGGCCCTCCTCCAGCACGTGGGCGAGGTGGGCGGCGGTGCCCTGGTCGGACATCTGGGCGACGTACCGGATCAGCGCGTACAGGTCGGCGTCGGCGGGGGTGTCCTGGAGCTCGTCGGCCTGCTTCGCCTCGGCGGGCTCACCGGTCTCGGCCCGGTCACCGGCCTTCGCCTTCTTCGCCTTGTCGGCGGCGGCCTCGGCACGCTTCTCGGCGTCGGCCGTCGCGAGTTCGGCGGCGGCCTCGGTGTTGCCGATCACGACGGCGGCGACCACCCAGAGGACGAGCAGGACGGTGATCGTGGTCGGCGCGTACCGGGCGACGGGGCGGGCCAGGACGGGGGAGAAGAACAGCCCGAGGGCGAGCACTCCTCCGACCTGCTGGCGGGTGACCTTGATGTCCTTGGCGCGGGGCCGGAGGGTCCGGATGATCAGGCGATTGCCCAGGCCGAATGCGGTGACCGATACGCCCGCGAGGTACTGGCGGGGCTTCATCAGGCGCCCACCAGGCCCTTGATGACGGATCCGATCACGGTCAGCGGCAGTGCCCAGATCCCGCCGGCGGCGGCGTAGACGGACGGCACGGTCGCGCCGAGCACCGAGTCCTTGATCGGCGCCGGTTTGGTCCCGAACAGGACGAGGGTCAGGATCGCGGCGACCGCGCCGGCGCCGACGTTGCCGAACGCGGTGCTCTGCGAGGTGAAGGCGTGGGTGAGGCTCTCGCCGACCGTGCCCGGCGCCGAGAAGGCCTGACCCGCCCCGGCGGCGAAGATGCCGAAAACGATCATCAGCCAGGCGGTGTGCTCGTCCTTGTGCTTCTTGGCGAGCTTGCCCTGCTTGTCGGCCTTGCGGCTGCCGAGGATGATCCACACGGCGATGGCCAGGCAGAGGCCGCCGGAGCCGAACGAGCCGAGCAACTGGGTGTCCATGGTCGATCTCCTGCGGTCAGTGGTGGCTGGTGGAGAGGAGGGTGATCAAGGGGGCCAGGCCGAGGGCACCGACCAGGGCGGAGGCGAACGGCACCCGCACGAGGATCAAGATGGTGAGGCCGGGGAAGCCGCGGACCTCGGAGACCCGGACGTGGCCCCACCCGCGCATGCGCAGGTCGACGAGCCAGGCGCCGGCCGCAGCGAGCGCGGCGACGGTCAGGGGCACGCGGGCGGCCAGCTGGACGGCGCCCATCTGGTAGCCGAGTACGGCGGAGGTGGTGGTGAGGATGCACCAGCGGCGGAACCGGCGGGCGCGCTCGGACTGGGGCTGACGCCACAGCACGGAAGCCCGGCGCTGCTCGACGAGCTGCTCGGCGCGGTGGCGGTCCTCGCGCTCGTCGGGGGTCTCCCCCTGCTCCCGGTACTTCTCCTCACGGTCCCTGCGGGCGCGTTCGGCCTGCTCCTCGGGCGTCTGACTGATCAGCAGGCGCAGGCTCTCGGCCACGGTCTGCAGGTCGTACCGCTCCTGGCCGGCCTCGACGGTGGCCTCGGGCTGGTCCTGGTCGTCGTCCTCGACGGCCTGGTCCTCGACCTCGTCGGCGGGACCGGTCGGCTCGGTCTTGCGGAGGCTGACCGGCTCGGGAGCCGGCTGGCTCCACGGGCCGCTCTTGCTCCACCACTTGGCGCCGGGAGGGCCACCGACGGTCGGTGGAACGGTAGGGGGAGGGGGGACGGTCATCGGTTCTCCTCCCGCCGGAGGAGCCACACGGCGATGCCGGCGCCGACCGCGAGGATCGGGTAGAGCAGGCTCAGGAGCCAGTCCATGGTCAGTTCTCCGAGTAGGGGCCCGGCCGGGGAGGCCAGGGCCGGGGAGTGTCAGGAGGAGCGCCACCAGGCGCGGACGGGGTTGGCCTCCAGGGCCGTGGTGCGGCGGGTCTTGGCGTCCATGGCGGCGTGGCCGGCGCGGTCCGCGTCGCGGACCGCCTTGGCCCTGCGCTGCTGACCGGACCGGGTGTCGGCGGCCTTCTTGCCGAAGCCGAGCATCAGTCGCTCCTCCGCCCGATCAGGCCGGTCAGGACGAACGGCTGGCCCTCGACCACGCACATCGCGCGGAACTCGGAGGGGAAGGCCCCGTCGGCGGAGGCGTCGGTGACGGCCACGCGGCTGCACCACGACTCGCGGAGCAGGCCGCTGACGACGTCGAGCGGCACCGGGGCGGCGGCCCGGTAGGCGATGCCGTCGCGGCGGACGAGGCCGACCAGCGGGAGGGTGGTGATCGGCTTCACTTCGCACCGCCGTTCTTGCCGACCTGGACGGTCAGCATGCGGTCGGCGCCGGCGGCGGCGCGGGCGCGGTCCTCGGGGGTGATCGGGGGGATGAGCGGTGCGATCATGGTCAGGGCCATGACAGAGGTCTCCTTGCTGAGATTCAGCCGAGCTGAGTGGGGAGAGATCAGGCCGCGAGGGCGGGGCGCTCGGCGGCGCGCAGTTCCTGGTAGCGGTTGGCGATCCAGCCGGCGGACCAGCCGGTCAGCTCGACCGCCCGGCGCTGCGGAACGCGGGCCACGACGCAGTCCTGGACGGTGAGGCGGGCCTGCTCCTCGGGCAGGCGCTCGTCCACGGCGGGTGCGGCGAGGAGTTCCTGGCGGAGCTGCTCAATGGCTTGCTCGGCGGTCTGCTCACGCTCGCGCTCAAGGCGCTCACGCTCGCTCACCTCGCGCTCACGACGTTCGCGGTCGGCCCGCTCGGCGTCCTGCCGGCGCTGCCGTTCGTCTCGGTCGGCGGCCTCCCGGCGGGCCTGCTCGTCCCGCTTCTCGCGGGCCATGCGCTCCTCGTGCTCACGCTGCTTGTCGGCCATCCGCTCCTCGTGCTCACGGCGCTCACGCTCGACCCTGTCGGCCCGCTCGTACTCGGCCAACCGGTCCTCGCGCTCCCGCCGCCGGCGCTCCTCCTGGAGGCGCTCGCGCTCGGCCCGCTCATCGCGCTCACCGGCCGCTCGCGCGGCCAGCGCGGCGGCGATCGCCCGCCGGTAGGCCAACGAGGTCTCCGTCGTGACGATCAGCAGCAGCGGCGCCACCGCGTGGACCGCCACCCCGACCGCGTCGTGATCCAACGCGCTCTGACCCACGTTGAGCAGCACCGTCATCGCGCCGGTCATCCAGCGCAGCATGACCGGCCACCGGCCGCCGTCGCCGTCCAAGTAGGCGAGCGTGCTGTCCATCCGGACCACGATCACCACCGCCGCGTCCACGACCAGCGGCAGGATCGGCGCCGTCCACTGCCACCCCTTGGGGGTGTGTCCGGACATCAGCGGGGTCACCGTGAGCATGCTGTAGAGGACCGCGCCCAGGGTGATCGTCCACGTCCCCACGGCCAACGCCTTCTCGGCCGAGCGGATCTGCTCCAGGTTCGTCGGCGCCCTCACCGCGAGCACCGTCCGGCGCCCGGTGAGCGCGTCGTGAGCGACGGGTGAGCGGCCGTGAGCGTGCAGTCCGTCATCACGCGGCCACCCGCCCGACGTGGGCGGTGCGGCGGATCACCGAGGGGCGCTGCAGCGGCACCGGCGCCATGCTCAGCAGCCGCTCCGCGTGAGCGGCCAGCTCCGGGTCCTCTCGCTGCAGGTCCGTGAGGACAGCCAGCGCCGCGTCCATCCGGGCGTGGTACTCCGGGGCCGACTCGCCGGGCACCCCGGCGAACAGCTCCTCGTCCACGCCCAACGCCAGCTCTGCGAACTCCCTGGAGTCCATGGCGTGTTGACCTGCAACAATCGACTTCACGGGTCTACCTCTTCCAGTGGGAGGTGAGCCCCAGGGGCCGCCGCGCGCCCGGCCAAGGAAAGCGCGGCGGCCCCGAGCTCGGGGCCGGCTACTCGCCACGAGCAGCCATGGCCGCCGATCCGCCGCAGACTGCGCGGATCGGGGACCAAAGACACTCGTTCGCTGAGATCGCGCCAGTCCGGCGCCGAGGAGTCGGCGGCGAACTGGCGGGGGTGCGTCTTTCAAGGCAGACGCAGACCTTTCGGTCCATGCCATCCGTCTGACAAGGCGCGGTGACCTCGGCCCGATCTGTCCCGGGCCCCTTCGCCTATCCCATAGGCGCATTTGTGCAGCTCAGAGCAGCCCAAAGAAGGCCCCTCCGTGTCGCCCCTGTCTCACTTGGTGCGATACGCACAACATAGGCAACCTGCTTAGGCAGGTCAAGAGAGTTGGGTTTCTCGCGCCTGTTGGGCACCTCCCCTAGCATTGGTCCATGGCCTTGGACCCGGATGACTCTCGCCCCCCGTATCAGCAGGTCGGCAGCTCTCTGCGGGCCTCGATCCTCACGAAGAAGCCAGGCTTCGAAGCCGGAGACAAGCTCCCGTCCGGCCCCGAGCTGGCGAAGCACTTCGGCGTGGCGCGTGGCACGGTGGACAAGGCGCTCGACCTGCTCCGCACCGAGGGACTGATCGTCACCCGGCAGGGGAGCGGCTCCTTCGTGCGGGAGCGCACCTCGCGGCCGGTCGGGCTGCGGCCTCACCTCGAAGCGGCCTTCGAGCAGCAGCAGGTGACCCTCGACTTCGCCGGGTTCTCCAGCGAGACGCTGCACAACGCGCTGCAGGAGCCGCTCGACAAGGTCCGCTCCGGCCGGCTGGCGCCGGAGTCCATCACGGTCCGCCTGCTGCTGCCGGACACCACGGCGCCGATGGCGGTGCCGGTCTTGGTCGACGGGCTCCAGGACGAGGCCGCCCTCCGAGAGCGCGCCCGCAACATCGCGCTGACGAACGCCGGCGGGATCGCGCACTCGGTGGAGATGCTGGCGGAGCTGGGCCTGGTCCAGAAGGCGAGCGTCCAGGTCAGGGTTCACCGGGCGTCCAGCCTGTTCAAGCTGTACATCCTGAACGGTACGGAGGCCTTCTTCGGCTTCTACCCGCTCCGCGAGCGCACCATGACGATCGACGACGCCGCCCACACCTTCTACGACGTCACCGGCAAGGACACCACCCTGTTCCACCACGCCGCCGGCCCGGATGACGCCTCGCTCGGCTCGCAGTACGTGCAGCAGGCCCAGATGTGGTTCGACAGCGTGTGGAGCACGATCGCCTACGAGCGGCAGCCATGACCCCCAGCCCCCAGCAACTCGCCGACGTGCTGCGGCCGGTGAAGCACATCCTCCTCGACTTCGACGGCCCGGTGTGCTCGGTCTTCGCCGGCCTCCCCGCCCCGGAGGTTGCGCGCCGACTCCGTGAGGGCCTGGTCGCCGCCGGCGAGCAGGCCCCGGCCGGGGCGGAGGAGGAGAACGACCCGCTCGCCCTGCTCCGGCTGATCTCGGACGCCCGGCCCGATCTGACGGAGAGCACGGACGCCGCGCTGGCCGCGCTGGAGACCGAAGTCGTTCGGGCCGCCCGCCCGACCCTCGGCGGAGAATCGGTTCTCCATGCTTGTGTCCGCTCCGGTCGGCTGGTCTCGATCGTCAGCAACAACGCCGGCACGGCCATCGAGGCCTACCTCGCCGAGCACGGTCTCAGCGACTACGTGGCTGGCGTCTTCGGCCGCGCCCCGGGCGACCCCTCGTCCATGAAGCCGAACCCGCGCCTGCTGCTCGAAGCGATGGAAGCCGCGGGTGCTGGGCCGGAGCACTGCATCTTCGTCGGTGACGCGGCCCGTGACGTCGAGGCTGGGACGGCTGCCGGAGTTTCGACGATCGGCTACGCCAACAAGCCAGGAAAGGACATCAGGTTGACTGCCGCCGGCGCAGTGGTGGTAGTGGAATCGATGGGGCTCATCGCCGATGCCCTCGCCTGATCTGGCGATGTCGCTCGTCCTTTGCCCGACCCCTCAAGTGAGGCAGTCAAGTCTGGATCGGGTGAAAGATTTGCCTGCTTGGAGACTTGATCGAGTGTTCGCGGGCGGGCCCTTCGGGCCGCTTGCGCCCATGCTAGACCGCCGGGAGTAGAGCATCTGCTCGACTGGCCGCAGGGCCTAGATCTAGTGGCTACAGTCCTCACCGTGCCCACTATTAGTGGTCACGCCGCATGATCAGCTTGCCGTGGGTGGGGTGCGCGATCGTAAACTCGACCTGACGCAAGCGCAGAGGACCTCCGTGGTCACCAGAGTCGGACGGATCGTCATTTCCGTGCCCTGGCGGCTTGAACGGCCGCCACCCCTGGCCAGTGGAGGTCATCTTGTCCCGCTCGCGTCGTTCCCGCCGTCGGAAGACGGCACGCACCGCCCCGGTCACCAAGCGCATGTCCCGCAAGATGCCTCGGCTCGCTCCGACGACCGTCACCCTGCTCGTGCAGATCGTGGTGGCCGTGATCGCAGCCGCGTTTGGCGTTGACACCCACATGGGGCCCGGCCCCATGTAGCAGGACCAGGCCCCACGTGACTGGTTGAAGAAGGTCGTCCGGCTTGCCCTAGGAAAGTGGGCCGGGCGACTTTCTCGCGCTGGACCTCGGATCTGAAGGCGGGCCCACCCTCACTGTAAGGGAGGTCGGCGCCTGGTGCCTAACCTGTCACCGAGCCGATCTTCAGCATCTTGATGTTGCTGTGAGCGGCCCGCAAGCTTCCTTCAAGGACTGGGCGTTGAGACGTTCTGCGGCCTCTCGGCTGGTCGCGATCTTGGCGGAGGAAATGATGCATTTCCAGTAACCGACGGGAAGATCAATACCACATCAAACACATCAATCCTGGTATCGTCGATCGAAGCGCAACGCTTGACAGCGTGAAAGCACAAGCGGATGCGCAGAGAAGGGCCCGCCCCGGCTGGTGGTATGAACACCAGGGGTTCCGAGACGGACCCTCCGTACCTACGGTGTGGCTCCACGGTTGCACTGGTGATGGCTCAGCCGTTGGCGCGGCTGGGCCATCGTGCTGAGCAGCTAGTTCAGGAGGTCCTGGAGCAGCTGCCAGATGTCGTACGCCACCTTCACTGCCCGCCAGGCGGCAAGCAGTTGGCGCACCCCATCCCTGCGGAGCCATCCCGCGTTCTTCGGCTTCGCCTCCGGGTCCTCATCGGCCGGCTGCTGCTGATCGAGCGCGGTCATGCTCCACCCCTTCCCGCCATCCCTGGACCGCGCCTTGCGGTCGGGATCGCGACGTCCGGCCAGGCGGGCGCCGTGATTCCGACCGCACCTTGCAGTCGAGAATCCTGACGGCTGCTCACACATCCGTCAGTGAAGGGGTTTCGCAGCTCTTTCAGGGTAGATGCATGACCGGGCCCCGGGCGAATTCGTCCGGGGCCCTGACACCCCTGGCGTGTCAACCTGAACTGACCGGCAGCTGCACCGCGACCTGCCGAGGTGCAGCTGATGCGTCCTCCGTCCAGCCGACATATATGGGGCCAATTTGGGCTACGTCCCGGCTCGGGACAGCCCACATGATCTGATTCAGTGCGTACGCCAGCAACGGCGTGCAGCGCAGGATGGGACTCGGCCGCAGTAGGGAGGTCCCATGGGGACCTGGATGCGGGGGAGTTCTTCCCGAGGTCGGGCATGCTCGGTAGGTTCTGGGCGGTGATTACTCAGATCGTCACGCTGGTGGGCGTCCTGCTGGGGGCGCTCACCTCGTTCGTGGCCACCGGGTGGGCGGAGCGGGTCAAGCACCGGCGGCTGATGGCCTCGCGGTGGGATGAGCGGAAGCTCGACACCTACGTGCAGTACGCGACCTGCGTGAAGGAGATCGACTCGGTCGCCAAGCGGGCCAGGCAGGCCGAGGCGGGGTCGACGGCGCGGGCGGAGTCCCTGGCGACGATGGAGCGCGCGGAGATCCAGCGGTCGGCGCTCTTCGAGACGCTCGTCCTGCTCGCCAGTCCGGCCGCGGTGGAGGCGGCGAGGGCGGTGAACGTCGTGCTGTGGGAGTCCGAGATAGCCGCCCGCGAGCACACCGAGGTGTCGAATGGGGCGGCCCTGATCGAGTTGCTCAACGCCTACCACGCGCAGGCCCGGCTCGACCTCGGTGTCGGCGGTCCGGCCGGCGGGGCGTGAGCTGAAACACAGAGGGGCCGCGTCGGGCGGTGGAGATCGCTGCCCGACGCGGCCCGTCAGGTGCTTGTCGAGGTGGGGTGGCAGGGGGCTGTCGAGACCATGATCCGGACCGGTGGCGGACCAGATCCGGTCCGTGATCAAGAGTTGCCTGGTCAGAACGTCCCTGGTCAGCGGCCTGTAAATCTGTCGCGCAAGCTACGCAGGTTCGAACCCTGCACCAGCCACAGGATAGAGAACAGGCCCTGATCTGCGGAAACGCGGATCAGGGCCTGTTTTGTTTTCCCCGGCGCGGACGGGTGGAGTTATTGCGCATCGCTTGCAATTACTCGGGGCAGGCAGCAGAGTGGGGGCCGGGGGTGGGAGTCCTTCGACTGAGCTGATCGTCTTCCCAACCGGCGCCCGCCGGGACAACGGCTCGCCCACCCCCGCCAACAGCCCCCGTACGCCGTCGGCCGCGCGTCAAGAGCGCGTCAAGGCCGCTGGTGGCCGCGTCAGGAACGCGTAGGGGCCGGGGAGGGCCGGGAGCGCGGACCGCAGGATCGGAGCAACTACCGACCGCGGAGGTTCCGTCCGATGTCCAGCGCCATCACCACCCCGGCCGTCACGGCCGAACCCGAGCCGCCCGATACCGGCGCGGGGGACGAGCGGCACCGGCTGAGCGTGTTCGGCGGGCTGGCGGCACTGTCGTTGGACGCGATGGCCTCGGTCGCGTACGGGCCGGAGTCGATCGTCCTGGTGCTGGCGGCCGCCGGCGGGTACGGGCTGGGTTTCACGCTGCCGGTCACCGCGGCGATCGCCGTCCTGCTGGCGGTGCTGGTCGCCTCCTACCGGCAGGTGATCGCGGCGTTCCCGGACGGCGGCGGATCCTACGCGGTCGCCAAGGCGCATCTCGGCCGGCGGACGGCGCTGACCGCGGCCGCCTCGCTGGTGATCGACTACGTGCTGAACGTCGCGGTCTCGGTCACCGCCGGCGTGGCCGCGCTGACCTCGGCCGTGCCGGGCCTGTACGGCCAGCGGGTCTGGCTCTGCCTGGGCGTGCTCGCGCTGGTGACCCTGGTGAACCTGCGGGGGATAGCCGAGTCGGCGCGGTGGTTCATGGCGCCGACGGCCGTCTTCGTGCTCTCGATCCTGGCGATCATCGTGGTCGGCCTGTTCCGGGACGCCCCGGCCGACACCGCGGCCGCCGCCGGGCACGCCTCGGCGCTCGCCGAGAACGCCACCGCCGTGGGCGCGCTGCTGCTGCTCAAGGCCTTCGCGGCCGGGTGCTCCGCGCTGACCGGGGTGGAGGCGGTGGCGAACGCCGTCCCCTCCTTCCGCACCCCGAGGGTGAAGCGCGCGCAGCACACCGAAGTCGCGCTCGGCGCGCTGCTCGGCGTGATGCTGATCGGACTGGCGGTGCTGATCGGGCGCTTCCACCTCCAGCCGGTCGAGGGCGTCACCGTGCTCGCCCAGCTCGCCGACGCCTCGCTCGGCCACGGCGCCGGCTTCTACGTCGTCCAGTGCGCCACCGTGGTCCTGCTCGGCCTGGCCGCCAACACCTCCTTCGGCGGCCTGCCGGTGCTGATGGACCTGCTCGCCCGGGACAACCACCTCCCGCACGTGTTCGCGCTGCGCGCCGACCGCCAGGTGTACCGCTACGGCGTGCTGTTCCTGGCCGCGGTGTCGGCGGCGCTGCTGGTCGGCTCCGGCGGGGACGTCAACAGCCTGGTGCCGCTGTTCTCGATCGGCGTGTTCGTCGGCTTCACGGTCTGCCAGGTCGGCATGGTCCGGCACTGGTTCCTGCGCCGCCCGGACGGCTGGCGGTGGAAGGCCGCGCTGAACGGCTTCGGCGCGCTGCTCACCGGTGCGGCCGCGCTGGTCGTCACCGGCACCAAGTTCACCGAGGGCGCCTGGGGCATCGTGGTCGCGCTGCCGCTGCTGGTGGTGCTGTTCGAGGCGGTCCACCGCAGCTACGCGCGGATCGGCGAGCGGCTGGAGCTGGGCCGGGTGCCCGGCCCGGTGACCCGGCAGCGGAGCCTGGTGGTCGTCCCGGTGACGGCGATCACCCGGCTCACCCGGGACGGCCTGTCGGCGGCGCTCTCGCTCGGCGACGAGGTCATGGCGGTCACCGTGGTGCACGAGCCGACCGCCGCGGAGGCGCTGCGCCGGGACTGGGAGCTGTGGCGGCCGGGCGTCCCGCTGGTGGAGATCCCGGACGGCCACCGGCGGCTGGGACGGCCCATCGCCGACTTCGTCGACGAGCTCGGGTCGGAGCACGCCTACGACCGGCTGACCGTGCTGATCCCCGAGGTGGAGCCCGCCCGCTGGTGGCAGCGGGCACTGCAGAACCGGCGCGGCGCCGTGATCGACCGCGCCCTGCGGCGGCACACCGACGCGGTGGTCTGCCGGCTGCGGATGCGGATGTGACGCGGGGAGGCGACCGGCCGGCGCGGGGGTGACGCACCGCGGGTGGTCAGCGGAGGTGACTCAGCGCGGGTGACCAGCGCGGCTGACCAGGGGGGGGACCCGGGCCGACGGCGGCCCCGGACGGCAGGCTGCCGCCCGGGGCCGCCGACCCGCTTCTCCACCCGTTCGCGTCAAGGTCGCGTCAACGCGGAGCCGTCACCCGTATGGAGGGCGTCAGGGGCCCGATAACGCGCCCCTGACGGCTGGTTTGCTGCATCTGCCGGTCTTCCGCCGGTGCCGCGCGAGCCCCTCGGCCCGGGCGCGGCATCTCCCGAACCACGCTGGTGGAGCCCATGTCCGATCTCATCTACGTCGGTGTCACGGTCGCCGTGTTCGCCGTCATCGCCCTGGTCGCGCGGGGGGTGGAGAAGCTGTGAGCGCGGAGAACGTCGCAGGTCTGATCGTGGCCGTCGCGCTGGTCGGCTATCTCGTCGTGGCGCTGATCTACCCGGAGAAGTTCTGACATGGGTTCCACTCTCGCGGGCTGGCTGCAGGCCCTCGCCCTCGTCGGCGCGCTGGCCTTGTGCTACCGGCCCCTGGGCGACTACATCGCCCGCATTCTGACCACCTCGAAGCACCTGAGAGTCGAGCGCGGCGTCTACAAGGTGATCGGTGTCGACGGTGACGCCGACCAGCGCTGGCCGGTGTACCTGCGCTCGGTGCTGGCCTTCTCGGCCGTCTCCGTCCTCTTCCTGTACGGGCTGATCCGCCTGCAGGGCTACCTGCTGCTGAACCTGGGTGTTCCGCAGATGGAGGGCCACCAGGCCTGGAACACCGCGATCTCGTTCGTCACCAACACCAACTGGCAGTCCTACGGCGGCGAGTCCGCGATGGGCCACCTGGTGCAGATGGCGGGCCTGGCGGTGCAGAACTTCGTCTCCGCGGCCGTCGGCATCGCCGTCGTCGCCGCGCTGATCCGGGGCTTCACCCGCAACCGGACCGACCGGCTGGGCAACTTCTGGGTCGACCTGGTCCGGATCAACCTGCGCCTGCTGCTGCCGATCGCGTTCGTCTTTGCGCTTGTGCTGGTCGCGAACGGTGTGGTGCAGAACTTCCACGGCTTCCACGAGGTGACCGGCCTCGCGGGCGACGTGCAGAGGATCCCGGGCGGTCCGGTGGCCTCGCAGGAGGTCATCAAGGAGCTGGGCACCAACGGTGGCGGGTTCTTCAACGCCAACTCGGCGCACCCGTTCGAGAACCCGACCGGGTTCACGAACTGGCTGGAGATCTTCCTGATCCTGCTGATCCCGTTCGCGCTGCCGCGGGCTTTCGGCCGAATGGTGGGGGACGACCGCCAGGGCTACGCGATCGCCGCGGTGATGGGCCTGTTCTGGGTGGCTTCGGCCGCGCTGATCACGTTCGCGGAGTCGCAGCACTCCGGGAGCGCGCTGCAGGCCGCGGGGGCGGCGATGGAGGGCAAGGAGCAGCGGTTCGGCATCGCGGCGTCGGGGTTGTTCGCGGCTTCGACGACATTGACGTCGACGGGTGCGGTGAACTCCTTCCACGACTCGTTCACGCCGTTCGGCGGCGGGATCACGATCTTCAACATGATGCTGGGCGAGATCGCGCCCGGCGGTGTGGGTTCGGGTCTGTACGGGATGCTCGTGCTGGCGGTCGTGGCGGTGTTCGTGGCGGGGCTGATGGTGGGGCGCACGCCGGAGTACCTGGGCAAGAAGCTCGGCGGCCGGGAGATGAAGTTCGCCTCGCTGTACATCCTGACCACGCCGACGATCGTGCTGGTCGGCACGGGTGTGGCGATGGCGCTGCCGGGTGAGCGGGCCGGGATGCTCAACGCGGGTGCCCACGGCTTCTCCGAGGTGCTGTACGCGTTCACCTCGGCCGCGAACAACAACGGTTCGGCGTTCGGCGGGATCACCGTCAACACGGACTGGTACGACACGGCGCTGGGGCTGGCGATGGTCTTCGGCCGCTTCCTGCCGATCGTCTTCGTGCTGGCGCTGGCCGGCTCGCTCGCCCAGCAGCAGCCGGTGCCGGCCACTCCGGGCACCCTGCCCACCCACAAGCCGCTGTTCGTGGGCCTGCTGTCGGGCGTGATCCTGATCGTCGTCGGCCTCACCTACTTCCCGGCCCTGGCCCTTGGGCCGCTCGCGGAAGGTCTCACCTCCTGATGTCCACCCCCACCCTCAACCCCGCACCGGCCGACCCGACCGACCAGGCCGCCGCCGAGCCCGCCGCGCCGCACAGAGTGTCCAGCGGGCTGCTCGACCCGAAGCTGATCGTCGCGTCCCTGCCGGACGCGGTGAGGAAGCTCGACCCCCGGGTGATGGTCAAGAACCCGGTGATGTTCGTGGTCGAGGTCGGCTCCGTCGTCACCACGGTCTCCGCGGTCGCCAGTCCGTCGGTGTTCGCCTGGGCCATCACCGTGTGGCTGTGGCTGACCACGATCTTCGCCAATCTGGCCGAGGCCGTCGCCGAGGGCCGCGGCAAGGCCCAGGCCGACACCCTGCGCAGGACCAAGACCGAGAGCGTCGCCCGCCGGCTGACGAACTGGCCCGCCACCCAGGACGAGGAGGAGGTGCCCGGCACCGCGCTCCGGCTCGGCGACCACGTGGTGGTCGAGGCCGGACAGGTCATTCCCGGCGACGGTGACGTGGTCGAGGGCGTCGCGTCGGTCGACGAGTCGGCGATCACCGGTGAGTCCGCGCCGGTGATCCGGGAGTCCGGCGGTGACCGCTCCGCGGTGACCGGCGGCACCAAGGTGCTGTCCGACCGGATCGTGGTGAAGATCGCCGCGGAGCCCGGCAAGTCGTTCATCGACCGGATGATCGCCCTGGTCGAGGGCGCCGCCCGGCAGAAGACGCCGAACGAGATCGCGCTCAACATCCTGCTGGCCTCGCTGACCATCGTCTTCCTGGTCGCCGTGGTGACCCTGCAGCCGATGGCCACCTACGCGGGTGCCCCGCAGTCGATGATCGTCCTGGTCGCCCTGATCGTGGCGCTCATCCCGACCACCATCGGCGCGCTGCTGTCCGCGATCGGCATCGCCGGCATGGACCGGCTGGTGCAGCGCAACGTGCTGGCGATGTCCGGGCGCGCCGTCGAGGCCGCGGGCGACGTCAACACCCTGCTGCTGGACAAGACCGGCACCATCACCCTGGGCAACCGCCAGGCCGCCGAGTTCCTCTCGGTGAGCGGAGTCTCCACCGACGAGCTCGCCGGTGCCGCGCAGCTGTCCTCCCTCGCGGACGAGACCCCCGAGGGCCGCTCGATCGTGGTCCTGGCCAAGACCGAGTACGGCCTGCGGGCCCGCGCCCAGGGCGAGTTGACGCACGCCACCTGGGTGCCGTTCACCGCCCAGACCCGCATGTCGGGTGTCGACCTGGAGGAGGCCGACGGCGTCCACCAGGTCCGCAAGGGCGCCGCCGCAGCCGTGTCCGCCTGGGTCACCGAGAACGGCGGCCGGGTCACCGACGAGGTGTCCACCCTGGTCGACGGGATCTCCGCCGCCGGTGGCACCCCGCTGGTCGTGGCCACCCGGATCGGTGACCTGCCCGCCCGGGTCCTCGGGGTCATCCACCTCAAGGACGTGGTCAAGGAGGGCATGCGGGAGCGCTTCGACGAGCTGCGCCGGATGGGCATCAAGACCATCATGATCACGGGTGACAACCCGCTGACCGCCAAGGCGATCGCGGAGGAGGCGGGCGTGGACGACTTCCTCGCCGAGGCCACCCCCGAGGACAAGATGGCGCTGATCAAGAAGGAGCAGGAGGGCGGCAAGCTGGTCGCGATGACCGGCGACGGCACCAACGACGCCCCCGCGCTCGCCCAGGCCGACGTCGGCGTCGCGATGAACACCGGGACCATGGCGGCCAAGGAGGCCGGCAACATGGTCGACCTGGACTCCAACCCGACCAAGCTGATCGAGATCGTGGAGATCGGCAAGCAGCTGCTGATCACCCGCGGCGCGCTGACCACCTTCTCCATCGCCAACGACGTGGCCAAGTACTTCGCGATCATCCCCGCGATGTTCGCCGGGGTCTACCCGGGCCTGAGCCACCTCAACATCATGGGCCTGCACAGCCCGCAGTCCGCGATCACCTCGGCGATCGTCTTCAACGCCCTGGTCATCATCGGCCTGATCCCGCTCGCCCTGCGCGGCGTGCGCTACCGGCCGTCCGACGCCGGCTCGCTGCTGCGCCGCAACATCGGGATCTACGGGTTCGGCGGCCTGGTGGTGCCGTTCGTCGGCATCAAGCTGATCGACCTGATCGTCCAGTTCGTCCCCGGCCTCAGCTGACGCAGGGGAAAGGAGAGGAACACCATGTCCAAGCCCTTGCCCGCCGCCGTGCGGACCCATCTCACCGCCCTGCGCGTCCTCCTCGTCCTGACCGTCATCCTGGGGGTCGCCTATCCGCTGCTGGTCACCGGCATCTCCCAGGTGGCCTTCAGCGAGAAGGCCGACGGCTCGATCGTGAAGGCCGACGGCAAGGAGATCGGGTCCAGCCTGATCGGCCAGAACTTCAACCTCCCGAAGAAGAACCCCGACGACCCGAAGGAGGAGGCGCAGCCGGACCCGAAGTGGTTCCAGCCCCGACCCTCCGCCGCCGGCACCGGGTACGACGCCTCCTCGTCGGGCGCCTCCAACCAGGGCCCGAACAGCGAGGACCTGCTGAAGGCCGTCAACGACCGCCGCGCCGCCGTCGCCGCGTTCGACGGTGTCGACCCGGCGAGCGTGCCGGCCGACGCGCTGACCGCCTCCGGCTCCGGCCTCGACCCGCACATCTCCACGGCCTACGCCAAGGAGCAGGTCGACCGGGTCGCCAAGGCCCGCAACCTTCCGGTGGAGAAGGTGGCCGCACTGGTCGACACGTACACCGAGAGCCGCTCGCTCGGCTTCCTCGGACAGGAGGGCGTCAACGTCGTCCTGCTCAACAAGGCACTGAGTGAGCAAAAGTGACGCCACGTCAGGCATCCGAGTGATCGGGCCGGCCCGGGGGGGGGGGGGGGGGGGGTGGGGGGGGGGGGGGGAGGGGAGAGAAAAGGGGGGGAAACGGGGGTGAGAGTCT
>NZ_JBVJJY010000001.1:890775-1140709 GCF_055585785.1 Kitasatospora sp. NPDC053308
TCTAGGGCAGGGGGAAGAGAAAGAAACCAAGCCACACCCCCCCCCCCCCCCCCCCCCCCCCCCCCCCCGGGCCCGGCCCCGACCCGTGTCCGCGCGCGCCGCCTCCCGGGGGCGCACCACTCCCGATGGAAAGAACAGTGCCCATGGCCCGCGACCTCACCCCCGGCACCGTGCACCGCCGCGGCCGGCTGAGGGTGTACCTCGGCTCCGCGCCGGGCGTCGGCAAGACCTACCGGATGCTGGACGAGGCCCGGCGCAGACGGGAACGCGGCGCCGACGTCGTGGTCGGGTACATCGAGTGCCACGGCCGGCGCCACACCGAGGACATGCTGGCCGGCCTGGAGGTCCTGCCGCGGGCCCGCCGCTCCTACCGGGACGTTGAGTTCGAGGAGATGGACCTCGACGCGGTGCTCGCCCGCCGCCCGTCCGTCGTCCTGGTCGACGAACTGGCGCACACCAACATCCCCGGCGGCCGGAACGCCAAGCGCTGGCAGGACGTCGAGGAACTGCTCGCCGCCGGGATCGACGTCATCACCACCGTCAACGTCCAGCACCTGGAATCGCTGAACGACGTCGTCCGGAAGATCACCGGCATCCCCCAGCGCGAGACCGTCCCGGACGAGGTGGTCCGCCGGGCCGACCAGATCGAACTCGTCGACATGGCCCCGCAGGCACTGCGCCGGCGGATGGCCCACGGAAACGTCTACAAGGCGGAGAAGGTGGACGCCGCGCTCTCCAACTACTTCCGGGTGGGCAACCTCACCGCCCTGCGCGAGCTCGCCCTGCTGTGGGTCGCCGGGCGGGTCGACGAGGGGCTGCGCGACTACCGGGCCAGCCACAAGATCGACCGGGTCTGGGAGACCCGGGAACGCGTCGTGGTCGCCCTCACCGGCGGCCCCGAGGGCGAGACCCTGATCCGCCGCGCCGCCCGGATCGCCGACCGCACGGCCGGCGGCGAGCTGCTGGCCGTGCACGTCTCCCGCAGCGACGGCCTGGCCGGCGCCTCCTCCGGCGCGCTCGCCCAGCAACGGCAGCTGGTCGAGACCCTCGGCGGCAGCTACCACGTGGTCGTCGGCGACGACGTCCCCACCGCGCTGCTCGCCTTCGCCCGCGCCCACGACGCCACCCAGCTGGTGCTCGGCACCAGCCGCCGCGGCCGGATCAACCGCTTCCTGACCGGCCCCGGCACCGGGCAGACCACCGTGGACGCCTCCGAGGACATCGACGTCCACATGGTCACCCACGAGTTCACCGGCCGCGGCCGGCTGCCCGCGCTCGGCCGCCGCCACTCCCGGCGCCGCACCGTCCTCGGCTACGCGGCCGGCCTCGCCCTGCCCTGGCTGCTCACCGCCGCGCTCTCCCAGGCGCACCACCGGATCAACCTCACCACCGACGCGCTGATCTTCCAGCTCGGCGTGGTCATCGTCGCCCTGCTCGGCGGCGCGATGTCCGCCCTGGTGGCCGCGCTGGTCGCCTCGGTGCTGCTGAACTACTACTTCATCCCGCCGATCCACAGCCTGACCATCGGCGAGACCAACAACATCGTCGCCCTGGTGGTCTTCGCCGCCATCGCGTTGGCCGTCTCCACCGTGGTCGACCACGCCGGCCGGCTCACCACCCGGGCCGCCCGCGCCACCGCCGAGGCGGAGACCCTCTCCACCCTGGCCGGCAGCGTGCTGCGCGGCGCCGACGCGCTGCCCGCCCTGCTGGAGAAATCCCGGACGGCCTTCGGCATGGGGGCCGTCGCGCTGCTCTCCCGCACCGACGGCGAGGTGCTCGCGCACAGCGAGGGCGAGCACCAGGACGACGGCCCGCAGGAGACCACCGAGGTGCCGGTCGGCCCGGACGCCGTCCTGGTGCTCACCGGCCGCCGGCTGCCCGCCGCCGACCAGCGCGTGCTCACCGCCTTCGCCGCCCACGTCGCCGCCGCCCTGGAACGCGACCGGCTGGCCGTGGTCGCCGCCGAGGTCGAGCCGATCAAGGCCGCCGACCGGATGCGCACCGCCCTGCTCGCCGCCGTCAGCCACGACCTGCGCACCCCGCTCGCCGCCGCCCGCGCCTCGGTCGGCTCGCTGCGCAGCCCCGACGTCGAGTTCTCGCCCGAGGACCAGGCCGAACTCCTCGCCACCGCCGACGAATCCCTGGTCAAGCTCACCCGACTGGTCGACAACCTGCTCGACATGAGCCGCCTCCAGGCCGGCGTCCTCACCCTGCACCTCACCGAGACCCACCTGGACGAGATCCTGCCCCGGGCGCTCGACAGCCTCCCCGACCCGTACGCACCGGTCCAGCCGCTCGACCTGGACACCGCCCCGGCGGTGCTCGCCGACCCCCCGCTGCTGGAACGCGTGCTCGCCAACGTCATCACCAACGCGCTGCGCCACAACGCCCCCGGCGCACCCGTCCTGGTCACCGCCAGCCACCACGCCGAGCAGGTCGAGATCCGGGTGGTCGACCGCGGACCGGGCATCGCCCCCGAGGACCGCGACCGGGTCTTCCTGCCCTTCCAGCGCCTCGGCGACACCGACAACACCACCGGCGTCGGCCTCGGCCTCGCGCTCTCCCGCGGCCTCGCCGAGGCCATGGGCGGCAGCCTGGAGGTCGAGGACACCCCCGGCGGCGGCACCACGATGCTGCTCACCCTGCCCGCCGCGACCCGGGAGGAGCCTCCGGCGCATGAGTGAAATCCTGATCGTCGACGACGAACCGGCCCTACTGCGCACCCTGCGGATCAACCTCAGCGCCCGGCACTACGCCGTCCGCACCGCCGCCAGCGGCGGAGAGGCGCTCGACCGCGCCGCGCACGCGCTGCCGGACGCCGTCCTGCTCGACCTCGGCCTGCCGGACCTCGACGGCATGGACGTGCTGCGCGGTCTGCGCACCCACAGCGCGATGCCGATCATCGTGCTCTCCGGCCGGAGCGACGCCGCCGACAAGGTCGGCGCCCTGGACGCGGGCGCCGACGACTACCTCACCAAACCGTTCCTGATGGACGAACTGCTGGCCCGGCTGCGCGCGGTGCTGCGCCGACCGCTGGGCGGTGTCCCGCCGGCCCGGCCGGTGATCGGCGACCACACCGTGGACCTCGCCGCCACCGTGGTGAGCGGGCCCGCCGGCGCCGTACGGCTCACCCCGACCGAGTGGCGGATCCTCACCCTGCTGCTCGCCAACCCCGGCCGGCTGGTGCCCGGACGGCAGATCCTGCGCGAGGTGTGGGGACCGGCCCAGGAGGGCCGCGGCAACTACCTGCGGGTCTACCTCGCCGGGCTGCGCCGCAAGCTGGAGCGCGACCCGGCCCGGCCGCGGCACCTGATCACCGAGCCGGGGATCGGGTACCGCTACGTGCCGTAGCCCCGGGCGGCGGTGCGTCAACGGGCCGTCAAGAGCCGGGCCGGAGGCGACAGGAGGGCGTCAAGGTCGGCGGGGCGCGGTGTTCCGTGGGCGTAGCGTCGGTAGCGAACCGAGCGGGCCCTGCTCCGTGTGGGGGAGGTCAGGGGCCGCTCACGCCGCCGTCGAACGGCGGCCGGCAGGTGGGGGAGGGGCGCGCGGCCCTGTGCCGCGCGCCCCCTTTGTCCGTCTCGTTCCGCCTGCGCGCCTTCGCCGGTGCGCCCCGTCGTCCCCGCGCCCGTCGTCCCCGCGCCCCGTCGTCCCCGCGCCCCGTCGTCCGTGCGGCCGGGCGGTATGGCTCAGTCCTCCGCGCTCCCGGACTGCCGGGGCAGCGCCAGCGCCACGGTGTCCGCGAACTCCCGTACCGCGCTGGTCCGGCTGACCACCCGGCCGCTGTGCACCACCAGCCGGCTGTGCCCGCCCGCGAGCGCGCCGGCCAGGCTGTCGCCGCGCACCGCCAGCAGCTCCGCCGGGAACCCGGCGTCCACCCGGACCGGCGGCAGCCCGAGCGCGGCCCGGGCCTGGTTGGCGACCGCGTCGTACGCCGCCTCCGGGTCCAACTCGCCGCCCGCCGCCAGCAGGTACGCGGACTCCAGCGGATCGGCCCGGCCGACCGGATTGGACGGGTCGCGCAGCGCCCCGCTGCCCGCCGCCAGCGGCACCCGGGCCGCCGCCAACTCCCTGAGCAGGCCCGGTCGCAGGCCCTCCGCCCGGCCCTCCAGGCCGGCGCAGCCGCCGTTCTGCGGCAGGCAGACCACCCGCACCCCGCTGGTCGCCAGCACCGTCGACGCGCCCCGGGCCAGCGCGCCGCACGGCCCGAGCGTCACACGCGGCCGCAGTGGCGCCAAGGCGCCTGCCAGCCGGGCGAGTTGGGGTGCGTCGGCGGCGGTGGTGTGCAGGTCCACCGGGCAGTCCGCCTCCCGGGCGGCCTCCAGCAGCAGCTGGACGTACCCCGCCGGGTCCGGGTCCAGCTCCGGGCAGCCGCCCGCCGCCGTGGCGCCCAGCTTGAGCGCCTCGCGCAGTTGCGCCCGGCCGTCCGCGCCGGCCCGGCCGGTGAGCAGCCGGGGCATCGCCACCGCCTGCAGCTCGGCCAGCCCGCGCAGCGCCTGCCGGGCGGTGAGCACCGCCTCCAGCCGGCGCAGCCCGTGCACGTCGCCGATCCGGACGTGGGTGCGCTGGGCGGTGGCGCCGTAGCCGAGCGAGGTGAGCGCGGCTTCGGTGACCCGGCGGGTGAGGTCGCTCTGGGTGTCCGGCGGCGGGGCGGGCAGGGCGGCGGAGAAGGCGGTGTCGTAGTGGGCGTGGGCCTCGGCGGGGGCCGGGAGCAGCAGGTAGCCCTTGAGGTCGATCCTGGCGCCGGTGGTGACGGTCGGTGCGCCGGGCAGGGCGGGCAGCGGGCCGAGGCTGCCGACGGTGCCGACGGCCTGGATCCGGTCGCCGCTGATCCGGACGTCCACCACCCGCCCGTCGGCCAGTCGGGCACCGGTGAGCAGCAGAACCGGGCCGTGCCCGAGCGGGTTGGCCGCCGGGCCGGGGCCGTGGTGCGGCCCGTCGGCGGCTGGGCTGTCCATCGCCGGCCCCCTCTCGCGCCGCCCGTGCGGTCGGCCAGTCGATCCCGATCAACCCGGTCAATGAGCGTCGAGCCTATGGCGCGCGGGGGCGGGGTGCCGGGAGGCGGGCAATAGTCGTATCGGGTCGGGCCGCACGGCTCGCGGGCCGATCGAACGCCCTGCCTTGGATCGCTCGTCCGTGCACCTCGCCCACCTGCGGTCTTCGCCGCGGGATACGGATTTCACCTCCGGGCGCGAAACGTGTAATCTCTTCCTCGTTCGCCCCTATAGCTCAGTCGGTAGAGCGTCTCCATGGTAAGGAGAAGGTCTGCGGTTCGATTCCGCATGGGGGCTCTGGTGAGAAACGGTCAGCTCCGGCTGTGCCGCGGATCACTGTGGCGGTGTAGCTCAGTTGGTAGAGCAAGCGGCTCATAATCGCTGTGTCACCGGTTCAAGTCCGGTCACCGCTACCCCGCGTAGTCGGTCGGGAGATCGCACTCCCGGTCGGCTACTCTTGTTGTGTTCTTATTCGTTGTCCAAGGAAGGCACTCCCGTGGCTGCCACCGACGTCCGCCCGAAGATCACGCTGGCCTGCGTGGAGTGCAAGGAGCGGAACTACATCACCAAGAAGAACCGGCGTAACGACCCGGACCGTCTTGAGATGAAGAAGCACTGCCCCCGCTGCAACTCGCACACCGCGCACCGCGAGACCCGCTGACCCCCTCGCAGGGCATCGGGCCTGTGTGAAATCAGGTCTTCGACTCCGGGCCGCATCCCTCACGAGGGGTGTGGCCCGGAGTCTTTTTCATATCCGTCCGCTTCGTATCCATCCGTGTTCCGAGGAGCTGCCATGGCACTCGACCCCTCCTTCATCGGGCGCAGTTACCCGCCCACCGAGCCGTACGAGGTCGGCCGGGAGAAGATCCGCGAGTTCGCGATCGCGATCGGCGACGCCAACCCGGCGTACACCGACGCGGAGGCGGCGAAGGCGCTGGGCCACCCGGACGTGATCGCCCCGCCGACCTTCCCGTTCGTGATCACCTACCGCGCGGCCGGCCAGGTCGTCGAGGACCCGGAGCTGGGGCTGGACTTCAGCCGGGTCGTGCACGGTGACCAGAAGTTCGCCTACACCCGCCCGGTGCGGGCCGGCGACCGGCTCTCGGTCGAGGTGACCATCGACAACATCAAGTCGCTGGCGGGTAACGACGTGCTCACCGTGCGCGGCGAGGTGACGGACGCGACCGGCGAGCACGTGGTGACGTCGGTCATGACCCTGGTGGCCCGGGCCGCCGACGAGGCGGGGGAGTGAGCGCGATGGCGATCAGCTACGACGAGGTCGAGGTCGGCACCGAGCTGCCGGCGCAGTCCTTCCCGGTGACCCGCGACACACTGGTGCGCTACGCGGGCGCCTCGGGCGACTTCAACCCGATCCACTGGAACGAGAAGTTCGCCCTGGAGGTCGGCCTGCCGGACGTCATCGCGCACGGCATGTTCACCATGGCCGAGGCCGTCCGGGTGGTCACCGACTGGGTCGGCGACCCGGCCGCGGTGGTCGAGTACGGGGTGCGGTTCACCCGCCCGGTGCCGGTGCCGAACGACGGGGTCGGCGCGGTGATCGAGGTCTCCGCCAAGGTCGCCAAGAAGCTGGACGACCACAAGGTGCAGGTCGACCTGCTGGCGACCACGGGCGGCCAGAAGGTCCTCGGGATGTCCCGGGCGGTCGTCCGGCTCGGCTGAGCCGCCGCTGCCCGGCCGGTTCGCCGGCCCGCCGCGACCGGGGCCGCCCAGGCGGAACCCGGCCGCGGTCGCGGGCCTTGCCTGGATAGTGATTGACCACTAACTTGGAAGCATGGCGAGGTCGAGCATGCGGATGAGTGCGGAGGAGCGGCGCGAGAGCGTCGTCCGCGCGGCGATGATCGAGTTCGCCCGGGGTGGCTACCGGGGCACCTCGACCGAGGCGATCGCCCGCCGGGTGGGCGTCTCGCAGCCGTACCTGTTCCGGCTGTTCCCCGGCAAGCAGGCGATCTTCGAGGCCGCCGCCGAGCGCTGCGTCGAGGAGACCTGGCGGGTCTTCGACGAGGCCTCGGCCGGGCTGACCGGCGAGGCGGCCGCCCGGGCGATGTCCGAGGCGTACCTGGGGCTGGTCGAGGACCGCGACCAGCTGATGATGCAGATGCAGCTGTACGTCTCGGTGTTCGCGGCCAGGGCGGCCGGCGAGGAGGGGATCGGGGAGGGTGCCCGGCGGCTGTGGGAGGGCCTGTTCGACCGGGTCAGGATGAGGATCGGCGGCGACATGAAGGACGCCACGCAGTTCTTCGCGCACGGGATGCTGATCAACACCCTGGTGGCCCTGGGCTATCCGCCGGACCACCGGATCTGGAGCGGCTTCGAGAACACGTGCGACAAGGCCGAGTAGTCGGGCCGCGCGGTGGCGCCGCGCGGCCCCTTTTCGGCCCCAGAAAGTTATTGAGCAATAACTACCTCAGCCGTCCGATGCACCGGACGAGCAGGACCGAGAGGAACTGGGGAATGCCATGACGGAGAAACCGGCCTTCGGCAGGACCGCGATCTGGACCCTGGTGATCGTCAGCGCGGCCAGTTTCATGGCCGCCCTGGACAACCTGGTGGTCACCACCGCACTGCCGTCGATCCGCGAGGAACTCGGCGGAGGGCTGTCCGACCTCGAATGGACGGTCAGCGCCTACACCCTGAGCTTCGCCGTACTGCTGATGTTCGGCGCGGCCCTCGGCGACCGCTTCGGCCGCCGCAGGATCTTCCTGATCGGCCTGGCGGTCTTCACCGCCGGCTCCGCGGCGGCCGCCCTCTCCCCGGAGATCGGCGAGCTGATCGCCGCCCGCGCCGTCCAGGGCGTCGGTGCCGCGGTGATGATGCCGCTCACCCTCACCCTGCTGACCGCCGCCGTGCCCGAGGCCAGGCGCGGGCTCGCCTTCGGCATCTGGTCGGGCGTCAGCGGCCTGGCCGTCGCCGCCGGGCCGCTGATCGGCGGCTCGCTGACCGAGCACTTCTCCTGGCAGTGGATCTTCTGGGTGAACGTCCCGGTCGGCCTCGCCCTGCTGCCGGCGGCGTTCCTGCGCCTGCGCGAGAGCCGGGGCGCCGACCGGGCCCTGGACGTCCCCGGGACGGTCCTGGTCAGCCTGGGGATGTTCGGGGTGGTGCTCGGCCTGATCCGCGGCAACCCGGACGGCTGGACCAGCCCGCTGGTGCTCGGCGCCCTGATCGCCGGAGTCGGCCTGCTGGCCGCCTTCGTCCGGTACGAGCAGCGGGTGGCCGCCCACCCGGTGCTGCCGATGCGGCTGTTCCGCAGCCGCGCCTTCTCCGCCGTGAACGCCGCCAGTCTGCTGATGTACCTCGGGATGTTCGGCTCGATCTTCCTGATCAGCCAGTACCTCCAGGGCGTCGGCGGCTACAGCCCGCAGGAGGCCGGCGTCCGGATGCTGCCGTGGACCGCGATGCCCCTGCTGGTCTCGCCGATCGCGGGCATCGTCTCCGACCGGATCGGCGGCCGGCCGATCGTGGCCGCGGGGCTGGCGCTGCAGGCCCTCGGCCTGGGGCTGTTCGCCCTGGTCGTGGACGGCGGCTCGGGGTTCGACTACCCGGCCCAGATCCCCGCGATCGTGATCTGCGGGATCGGCATGTCGCTCTACTTCGGCCCCACCGCCCAGCTGGTGATGGCGAGCGTCCGGCCGCAGGAGCAGGGCATCGCGTCCGGCGCCAACAACGCGCTGCGCGAGGTCGGCGGGGCGCTCGGGGTCGCCACGCTCTCGGCGGTCTTCTCGGCCCAGGGCGGCTACCAGTCGGCGGGGGCCTTCACGGACGGGTTGGTGCCCGCGCTGTACGTCGGCGCGCTGGCCGTCGCGGCCGGGGCGGTCGCCGCGGTGCTCATCCCGCGGCGGCGCAAGGCCGCGGCCGCGGCGGAGCGGCCGGCGGCGGACCGGGCCGAAGCCGCCCAGGTGTGAGCCGGTGCGCGGCGGGTGCGGGGGAAGGGCGGCCGGGGGGCCGTCCTTCCCCCCGTACGCTGGGGGGCGTGCTGGTAGAAAACGACGCCCCCCTCGCCCCGCTGACCACGCTCCGGCTCGGCGGCCCGGCCCGCCGCCTGGTGACCGCCCACACCGACGACGAGGTGATCGCCGCCGTCCGTGAGGCCGACGCGGCCGGCGAGCCGCTGCTGGTCCTCGGCGGCGGCTCCAACCTGGTGATCGGCGACGCAGGCTTCCCCGGCACCGTGCTGCGGATCGCCACCGCCGGCTTCGCCCTGGACGGCACCGTGCTGGAGCTGGCCGCCGGCGAGGTGTGGTCGGAGGCGGTCACCCGGGTGGTGCGCGAGCACGGCCTGGCCGGCATCGAGTTCCTGGCCGGCATCCCCGGTTCGGCCGGTGCCACCCCGGTGCAGAACGTCGGCGCGTACGGCCAGGAGGTCGCCCAGACGATCACCGAGGTGGTCGCCTACGACCGCGCGGCCGGCGAGGTGGTCACCCTCGCGAACGCCGAGTGCGCGTTCTCCTACCGGCACAGCCGCTTCAAGGCCGAGCCGGACCGCTACGTGGTGCTGCGGGTCCGGTTCGCGCTGGCGGACCACGGCGGGCTCTCCAGCCCGGTCAAGTACGCCGAGGTGGCCAAGCACTTCGGCGTCGGGCAGGACGAGCGGGTGCCGCTGGCCGAGGCCTACGAGGCGGTGCTGGGCCTGCGGGCCGGCAAGGGGATGGTGCTCGACCCGGCCGACCACGACACCTGGTCGGCGGGCTCCTTCTTCACCAACCCGGTGCTCACCGCCGCGCAGTACGAGTCCTTCCGCACCCGCCCGGGCACCGAGAACGCCCCCGCCTACCCGGCCCCGGACGGCGGCACCAAGACCTCGGCGGCCTGGCTGATCGACAAGGCCGGCTTCGGCAAGGGCTACGGCAGCGGCCCGGCGACCCTCTCCACCAAGCACACCCTGGCGCTCACCAACCGCGGCTCGGCCACCGCCGAGGACCTGCTGGCCCTGGCCCGGGAGATCCGGGACGGGGTCCGCGAGGCCTTCGGGGTGGAGCTGGTGAACGAGCCGGTGATGGTGGGCGTCGCGCTCTAGCCGCGTCCCGGCCGCGGTTCGGTCGCGGTTCTCGTCGCGGCTCGGAGCTCGGGAGCGCAGGGGTCCAGCAGCTCAGGGGCTCGTGCCCGCCGCGGCGTCGACGGGCGCCTCCGCGGGGGCGTGCCCGTCCGCCAGCCAGGCGTCGATGTCCGCCATCAGCTCCTTGCGGACCGCCTCCGGCGCGACCGAGCCGCGCACCGACTGCCGTGCCAGCTCGGCGAGTTCGGCGTCGCTGAAGCCCAGGACGTCCCGGGCCAGGTCGTACTGGGCGGCCAGTCGGCTGCCGAACAGCAGCGGGTCGTCCGCGCCGAGCGCCAGCGGCACTCCGGCGTCGAAGAGCTTGCGCAGCGGGACCTCCTCGGGGTTCTCGTAGACGCCGAGCGAGACGTTGGAGGACGGGCACACCTCGCAGGTGATCTGTCGCGCCGCCAGCCGTTCCATCAGCCGCGGGTCCTCGGCGGCCCGCACGCCGTGGCCGATCCGCCCGGCGTCCAGGTCGTCCAGGCAGTCCCGGACGGACTCCGGGCCGGCCAGCTCGCCGCCGTGCGGGGCGGCCAGCAGCCCGCCCCTGCGGGCGATCGCGAAGGCCCGGTCGAAGTCGCGGGCGAGGCCGCGGCGTTCGTCGTTGGACAGGCCGAAGCCGACCACCCCGTGGTCGGCGTAGCGGACGGCCAGCCGGGCCAGCGTCCGGGCGTCCATCGGGGACTTCATCCGGTTGGCGGCGACCAGCACCCGGATGCCCACCCCGGTCGCCCCGGCGGCCTGCTCCACGGCGTCCAGGATCAGCTCCAGTGCGGGGATCAGCCCGCCGAGCCGGGGCGCGTACGAGGTCGGGTCGACCTGGATCTCCAGCCAGCGGGAGCCGTCGAGGCGCTCGTCCTGCGCGGTCTCCAGGACCAGCCGGCGGATGTCCTCCTCGTCCCGCAGCACCGAGCGGGCGGTGTCGTACAGGCGCTGGAAGCGGAACCAGCCCCGCTCGTCGGTGGCCCGCAGCTTCGGGGGCTCGCCGGAGCTGAGCGCCTCCGGCAGCCGGACGCCGTGCTTGTCGGCCAGCTCCAGCAGCGTGGCGGGCCGCATCGAGCCGGTGAAGTGGAGGTGCAGGTGGGCCTTCGGGAGGCCCCGGACGTCTCGCGGGATCAACAGGCGTTCCATTCACCGATACTGCCGTATGAGGCCCCCAAACGGGAACCGCCCTCTTTTCGTCCCCCGAAGGGGTGAAAGAGGGCGGCGTGCCGGGTGAATCCCGTATGTCGACTTGACGTCGCGTGACGTCAGTCGCGGGCCTCGCCGAGCAGCTTCTGGATCCGGCTGACGCCCTCGACCAGGTCGGCGTCGCCGAGCGCGTAGGAGAGCCGCAGGTAGCCGGGGGTGCCGAAGGCCTCGCCCGGGACGACCGCGACCTCGGCCTCGTCCAGGATCAGGGCGGCGAGCTCGCCGGAGGTCTGCGGGCGCTTGCCGCGGATCTCCTTGCCCAGCAGGCCCTTCACCGACGGGTAGGCGTAGAAGGCGCCCTCGGGCTCGGGGCAGATGACGCCCTCGATCTCGTTGAGCATCCGCACGATGGTCTTGCGGCGGCGGTCGAAGGCCTCGCGCATCTCGGCGACGGCGTCCAGGTCGCCGGCGACGGCGGCCAGGGCGGCGCGCTGGGCGACGTTGGAGACGTTCGAGGTGGCGTGCGACTGCAGGTTGGTCGCGGCCTTGATGACGTCCTTGGGGCCGATCACCCAGCCCACCCGCCAGCCGGTCATCGCGTAGGTCTTGGCGACGCCGTTGACCACGATGCACTTGTCGGCCAGCTCGGGCAGCAGGGCCGGCAGCGAGGTGAAGGAGGCGTCGCCGTACACCAGGTGCTCGTAGATCTCGTCGGTGAGCACCCACAGGCCGTGCTCCAGCGCCCAGCGGCCGATCGCCTCGGCCTCCGCCTCGGTGTACACCGCGCCGGTCGGGTTGGACGGCGAGACGAACAGCACCACCTTGGTGTTCTCGGTGCGGGCCGCCTCCAGCTGCTCGACCGAGACCTTGTAGCCGGTGGTCTCGTCGGACACGACCTCCACCGGGACGCCGCCGGCCAGCTGGACCGACTCCGGGTAGGTGGTCCAGTACGGGGCCGGGATGATGACCTCGTCGCCCGGGTCCAGGATCGCCGCGAAGGCCTCGTAGATCGCCTGCTTGCCGCCGTTGGTGACCAGCACCTGGGAGGCGTCCACCTCGTAGCCGGAGTCGCGCAGCGTCTTGGCGGCGATCGCGGCCTTCAGCTCGGGCAGGCCACCCGCCGGGGTGTAACGGTGGTTCTTCGGGTCGCGGCAGGCCTCGACGGCCGCCTCGACGATGTAGTCCGGCGTCGGGAAGTCGGGCTCGCCGGCGCCGAAGCCGATGACCGGGCGGCCGGCGGCCTTGAGGGCCTTGGCCTTGGCGTCCACGGCGAGGGTCGCGGACTCGGCGATCGCGCCGATCCGGGCGGACACCCGGCGGTCGGCGGGGCGGATGGACTGGTCGGGCTGCGGGGTGGAAGCGCTCATGCCTGCATCGTCGCAGAACCGGGACGGACCGGGCATCGGGGTTCCAGTATCCGTACGGGCCCGTCCGCATCCCGGCGCCCGGCGATCCGCCGGTGGGCGCGCCCGCGGACCGCACATCCGCCGGGCGGCCGGTCGTCCCGGAAGAAGAGGTTCGACCAAACACCCCTCGAGCACGTACACTCGCTGCTCGACGGCCCGCCGAAAAGACCGGAGCTTTCACCGCCTGTGCAGACAGCGGGGGGAGATGCGGTAGGTTGGTCGACACCGGAGCCGCGAGGCACCGTAGGGCAATAGCTCAATTGGTAGAGCACCGGTCTCCAAAACCGGCGGTTGGGGGTTCGAGTCCCTCTTGCCCTGCTGCTAGATCCGTTCCAGCCCGTTCGCTCCACAGAGCGAGCGGGCTTGATGCGGAGATGGCACCGATCAGCACCGCTACGCCGGCTGGTCGTGCCCCACCGGGTGCGCGGCGAAGTTCGGCAGGACCCGGATTCAGGTGAGGACGAGTGACGGAGACCACGGGCTCCACCGCAACGCCTGAGAGCGGCAACCCCGAGGGTGCCGACGGCGCTGCCGAGACCACGCCTGTCGAGGGCGAGGAGAAGGCGCTGTCGCGCCGCGACCGCAAGCGGGCCAACCGCTCCGGTGACAAGAAGTCGGGCAAGCGGGCCAAGAAGGGCCTGTTCGCCCGCATGGGGCTGTTCTACCGCCAGATCATCGCCGAACTGCGCAAGGTCGTCTGGCCCACCCGGAGCGAGCTCACCAACTACACCACCGTCGTGGTCGTGTTCGTCGTGGTCGTGATGGCCTTCGTGGCCGGTCTGGACTACGGCTTCTCCAAGCTGAGCCTCTGGATCTTCGGCTGACGCAGCCGACCACCTTCGAAACAGCCTCCCGACCCGGGCCGACCTTCGGCCCGGGTCGAGCTGTCGGTGGCGGACGTACGCGCCGTTACCGTGGACTCGGTACTGTTGAAGTCTCCGAGACCTCACCAGGCGCCCGCGTCAGCGGCAGCGTGCCCGGTCCGGTTTCGGAGCGCGCCACCTTCACCATCTCCAGGAAAGAAGCAGCCACCGTGTCTGAGTCCCCCCTGTACGACGCCGACGAGACCGTCCGCGAGGCGGATGTCGCCGCCGAGCTGGACGCGGCCGAGCTGGCTGACGACACCGAGTCCGCCGAGCAGATCGTCGACGCCGCGGACAGCGACGAGGACGAGGTCGAGGCGTACGACGAGGCCGAGGCCGGCGAGCCCGCCGAGGAGTCCGCGCTGCACGTGGAGGGCGACGAGGTCGAGGCCGCCGCCGAGGAGACCGAGGCCGAGGAGGCCGCCGCCGAGGAGGCCGAAGAGGTCGACCCGGTCGCCAAGTTCCGCGAGGACCTGCGCTTCATGCCGGGCGAGTGGTACGTCATCCACACCTACGCCGGCTACGAGAACCGGGTGAAGCAGAACCTGGAGCAGCGCGCCGTCTCGCTGAACGTCGAGGAGTACATCTTCCAGGCCGAGGTGCCGCAGGAGGAGGTCGTCCAGATCAAGAACGGCGACCGCAAGACCATCCGCCAGAACAAGCTCCCCGGCTACGTCCTGGTCCGCATGGACCTCACCCCGGAGTCCTGGGGCGTCGTGCGCAACACCCCGGGTGTCACCGGCTTCGTCGGCAACGCCTACGACCCGTACCCGCTGACCCTGGACGAGGTCGTCAAGATGCTCGCCCCCGACGTCGAGCGCCAGGCCGCCAAGGAGGCCGGCAAGGCCTCGCCGGTCCGCCCGGTCGAGGTCCAGGTGCTGGACTTCGAGGTCGGCGACTCGGTCACCGTCACCGACGGCCCGTTCGCGACCCTGCAGGCGACCATCAACGAGATCAACCCCGACTCGAAGAAGGTCAAGGGCCTGGTCGAGATCTTCGGCCGGGAGACCCCGGTCGAGCTCTCCTTCGACCAGATCCAGAAGAACTGACACCGTCTTCGGATCCGGGGCGGGGCTGAGGCCCCGCCCCGGATCCGTTTTGGTCCAGCGGCGCGAACGCGTTAGCCTGGTCCGATGTGTGTGCTGGCGGCCGGGTGTCGCCCCGGTTCCGCACGCACCAGCAATCACCTCTCGGAAGGACCCGGAGAGACATGCCTCCCAAGAAGAAGAAGGTCACGGGGCTTATCAAGCTCCAGATCAACGCCGGTGCGGCCAACCCGGCGCCGCCGGTCGGCCCCGCGCTGGGTCAGCACGGCGTCAACATCATGGAGTTCTGCAAGGCCTACAACGCTGCGACCGAGTCGCAGCGCGGCATGATCGTGCCGGTGGAGATCACGGTCTACGAGGACCGTTCCTTCACCTTCATCACGAAGACGCCGCCGGCCGCGCGCCTCATCCTGAAGGCCGCCGGTATCGAGAAGGGCTCCAGCGAGCCGCACAAGACCAAGGTCGCGAAGCTCACCAGCGCCCAGGTCCGCGAGATCGCCACCACCAAGATGCCCGACCTGAACGCCAACGACCTGGACGCGGCGGAGAAGATCATCGCCGGCACCGCCCGGTCGATGGGCATCACGGTCGAGGGCTGATCAGCCCCCGTCCCACCTGGGACATACCGGCTCAGCCGTTCCCGTGGTAGGGCCTGCGCAGGCCCGTTGACTACCACAACTCCAATCACCATTCAGGAGCAGCAGTGAAGCGCAGCAAGGCTCTGAAGGCCGCGGACGCCAAGGTCGACCGCGAGCGCCTCTACGCCCCCCTCGAGGCCGTCCGCCTCGCCAAGGCGACCAGCACCACCAAGTTCGACGGCACCGTCGAGGTCGCCATGCGTCTGGGTGTCGACCCGCGCAAGGCCGACCAGATGGTCCGCAGCACCGTGATCCTCCCGCACGGCACCGGTAAGACCGCTCGGGTCCTGGTCTTCGCGACCGGCGAGCGTGCCGAGGCCGCGCGTGCTGCGGGTGCCGACATCGTCGGTGCCGACGAGCTGATCGACGAGGTCGCGAAGGGCAAGCTGGACTTCGACGCCGTCGTCGCCACCCCGGACCTCATGGGCAAGGTCGGCCGCCTCGGCCGCGTGCTCGGTCCCCGTGGTCTGATGCCGAACCCGAAGACCGGCACCGTGACCCCGGACGTCGCCAAGGCTGTCAACGACATCAAGGGCGGCAAGATCGAGTTCCGCGTCGACAAGCACTCGAACCTGCACTTCATCATCGGTAAGGCCTCCTTCACCGACGAGCAGCTGGTCGAGAACTACGCCGCCGCGCTGGACGAGGTGCTCCGCGCCAAGCCGTCCGCCGCCAAGGGCCGCTACATCAAGAAGACCGCGTTCTCGACCACCATGGGCCCCGGCATCCAGGTGGACCCGAACCGCACCCGCAACCTCCTCGTCGAGGAGGACCCGGCCGCGGTCTGAGCCCCCGTGCTCTAGAGCAGTCCGTCCGACGGGCCCGTACCCCCTTCACCGGGGGTGCGGGCCCGTCGTCGTTCCCGTTCCCGTTGCCGGATCGGAACCGGCCCGGATGGGAACGGATGACCGAGTGGTCGTACGCTCGGGCGGTCAGCCCACCCGGAGAACCCGTGACCGCCGGAGCGCACCGTGCTGCCCACCTCCCGCTCCGCCGCCGTGGCGGCGGTCCTGCTGGTGCTCGCCGCCGGCACCGGCTGCAGCCTGCTGGCCGCCCCGGACACCCGCACCCCCGGCACCCCCGCCCCGGTGCCGCCCAAGCAGGTGGTGCTCAAGGCCGCGCAGGCGCTGGACGACGCGGGCGGCTCCCGGATCGAGGTGGTCCGGGAGGGCCCGGAGGGCCGCCGCACCGCGAGCGGCACGCTGGTCTGGGGTGCCGCGGACGAGGCCGCGCTGACCGTCACCGACGAGGCGGGCACCGGGCGGCTGACGCTGAAGGACGGCGCGATCGAGCTCGCGTACCAGGGGGGCGCGACCGAGCACGCCGACCGGTCCACCGCCGAGTCGCTGGACCCGCGGGCCGCCTCCGGGCCGGACGGCTACGCGGGCGGCTGGACGACCGCGCTGGTCACCAGCCCCGGCAGCCGCGCCTACGCCGTCGCCCAGAACGTCCCGCTGGTGTCGCTGGGCGGCGAGGAGCTGGACGGCACGACCGCCGCGCACTACCAGGGCTCCGCAGCGGTGGACGGGTTCTTCGGCGCGGACCAGGAACTGACCCCGCAGCGGCGCGCCGCCACGGTCGACTGGTACCGCGGGCGCGGGGTGACGGCGATCGCGTTCGACGTCTGGGTCGGGCCGGGCGAGCGCTTGCTGAGGCTGCGTGAGACGGTCCGCGGGAGCGCCGGAACCACCGTGACCACGACGGACGTCCCCTCCGTCGGAACGGCGGCCGCGACGCCCGCCGCGGACGGCTGACGGCGGGCCCGCACCCGCCGTGAGGCCACCGCGGCGATCCGTTAGAGTCCGCCCTGGAAAGATCCGGGAGGAGTCGGGGAGCCGGCTGTTCCACGGATCGCATCGGATCTCACGGGGGGTACTCCATGCGCGCTGTCCGGCTCGCCTCGGTGGTCGTGACGACGGCCGTCCTGCTCGGTGCGGCCACCGCCTGCAGCAGCGGGGCCAAGAGCGGCAACGACGCCAAGGGGGGCGACGCCAAGGGCGGCGACCCGATCGCGGCGGCGCTGACCGGGGACCCGAAGGCGGCCCTGGCCGCCGCCGCGCTGGTGATGCAGAAGGCCGGCAACGGCAAGGTCGGCATGGTCGCCCCGGACGACGCCAAGGGCGGCGGCACCGGGGACGCGGACTGGAAGGACCCGGCGAAGGTCTCCGTGGACCTGGTCGGCGACATGGGGGGCAAGAAGCTCAAGATCCGGGTGATCGGCCCGGACGCCTACCTCGGCGGTGACGACGCGGCGCCGGCCCTGGGCGGCAAGCACTGGGTCAAGATGCCCGCCGGGAACGAGAGCGGCGACGGCTTCCGGGCGATCGGCCAGATGCTGAACCCGGTCGTCGTGCTCACCGTCGCGGCCCAGAGCGGCAAGCTCTCCAAGGTCGGCCAGGAGGACAAGGGCGGCGTGCAGACCACCCACCTGCGCGCGGTCGAGGACACCTCGGCGCTGGTGGCCGGGATGTCGGCGCTCCCCGAGGCCCAGCGCAAGGCCGTCCAGAAGACGCTGGAGGAGGACGGCAAGACCCTCACCTTCGACTTCTGGCTGAACGGCAAGCAGGAACTCGTCCAGTACCAGGAGTACGGCGACACGAACGGCGAGAAGCAGGCCGTCACGGTCACGTACTCGGACCTCGGCAAGGCGGCCGCGATCACCGCCCCCGCCGCCACCGACCTGGGCAACGAGGCCGACCTGCTCAAGCTGCTCGGCTGACCGCCCGACCCGCCGGACCCGCCCGGCGCGGCCCGACCGGGGGGCCGCCACCGGGCGGGCACGGACGGGTGGCATGGTGGCCGGGGAGCACACGAGGAAGGGAACGGACGTGGCGGGACGGCAGCGGTTGGCGGCAGTGGCCGTCGTCGCCCTGCTGGCGAGCGGGCTGAGCGGCTGCGGCGGGGGAGCGGACGCCCCGGCCACGACCTCCGGCAGCCCGACCCCGACCAGCGCCCCGCCCACCAGCGCCTCGCCGACCGGGCCGGCCAAGCCGACCGACCGTTCCCCGCACGGCGTGCTGCTCTCCGCCCAGCTGGCCATGCAGACCGCGCGCCGGGCCAAGGTCAGCTACCGGCTCGGCGCGGACGCCGGATCCGGCCCGCTGTTCTGGCAGCCCAAGACGGCGCTGCAGATCAAGCGCTCCACCCCGGCCGAGGCCGAGCAGCTGATCGTCGTGGACACCGTCGGCTACCAGGGCGGTGACGCCGCCACCGCGGCCCGCAACGGCGGCCGGCACTGGGAGCGGTTCACCGTCCCGCCGGACCGGGAGGGCCGCAAGGAGGTGCCGTACGCCGGGCTGATCGACCTACTGAACCCGGTCGAGGCGCTCGCCGCCGCCACCGCCGACGGGGTGGACGCCGCCTTCGTCGGCGAGGAGAAGTACGAGGACTCGACCGTCGAGCACTACCGGGTCACCACCACCGCCGAGAGGTACGCGGCCGCCCAGACCCAGCTGAGCCAGGCCCGCCGGGACGGCCTGCGGGCCGCGCTCGCGCCCGGCGGCTCGCTCTCGCTCACCCTGGACCTCTGGCTCAACGACAAGGACCAGCTGGTCCGGCTGCAGCGCACCGGCAACGGGGACGGCGGCCGGACGGACGACTCGGTGCTCTACACCGACCTCGCCGGGGCCCTGCTCTCCGCCCAGGCGCCGGCCGAGACGGACACCGCGGACACCGGCGTGCGGACGGTCTCCCCACTGGCCCGTTGAGCCCCGCCGGCCCGCTGAGCCACACTGGCCCGCTGAGCCCCGCCGGCCCGGCCCGGGTTGCTCCGTCCGAGGGCGATTTGCACCTTGCGAACGCCTCCGGCTACGCTGTCCGAAGCCAAAGACCGCTGGTTGTCGCCGGGCGCCCGTGAGGGAGCCGGTGGCCGAAGGATCTGCGATTCGTCGCAGGCAGCCCGCGCAGGTGTGTCTGGAGCTTCGACTTCCGGGTTCGCGTTCACGCGAGGGCCCGTCGAGGTCGTCACGAGCCCCGTGCGCCTGCGCACCGGGGCTCATTGCATTTGCGCAGGAGCTTTCCTTCCCTCCATCCGGTCCGCGGCGGAATTGGTCGACTTTCGTGGTCGGCCTGACTTCGACATCACGGAAGGAGGCGTAAGCCTATGGCCAGGCCCGACAAGGCTGCCGCCGTCGCCGAGATCACGGACAAGTTCCGTGGCTCCAACGCGGCGCTGCTGACCGAGTACCGCGGTCTCTCGGTGAAGCAGGTCAAGAACCTGCGTCGCTCGCTCGGCGAGAACGCCGAGTACGCCGTGGTGAAGAACACGCTGACCAAGATCGCGGCCAATGAGGTCGGGATCACCGAGCTGGACGACCTCTTCAACGGTCCGACGGCTGTCGCCTTCGTCACCGGTGACCCGGTGGAGTCGGCGAAGGCTCTGCGTGACTTCGCCAAGGAGAACCCCGCTCTCGTCATCAAGGGCGGTGTCCTTGACGGTAAGGCGCTGTCCGCCGACGAGATCAAGAAGCTCGCGGACCTCGAGTCCCGCGAGGTGCTGCTCGCCAAGCTGGCGGGTGCCCTGAAGGCCAAGCAGTCCCAGGCTGCCGCGCTCTTCCAGGCCCTGCCGTCGAAGCTCGTCCGCACTGTGGACGCGCTGCGCGACAAGGTCGAGCAGGGCGGTGCCGGTACGCCGGCTCCCGCCGCCGAGGACGCTGCCGCCGAGTAGTAGCACCATGCCCCTCCGGGGCGTGGCGGCAGGCTAACCCCTCGCCGCGGGCCCGTGCCCGCCCAACCCGTACATACGGCACCACCTGCCGATTTAGTGGAAGGACGCCATCATGGCGAAGCTGACCCAGGACGAGCTGCTCGCGCAGTTCGAGGAGCTCACCCTCATCGAGCTCGCTGCCTTCGTGAAGGCCTTCGAGGAGAAGTTCGACGTCACCGCTGCCGCCCCGGTCGCCGTGGCCGCCGTTGCCGGCGGTGCCGGTGGCGCCGAGGCCGCTGTCGAGGAGCAGGACGAGTTCGACGTCATCCTCGAGTCGGCCGGCGACAAGAAGATCCAGGTCATCAAGGAGGTGCGCACCCTGACCTCCCTCGGCCTGAAGGAGGCCAAGGACCTCGTTGACACCGCTGGTGCCAAGGTCCTGGAGAAGGTTGCCAAGGACGTTGCCGAGAAGGCCAAGGCTGCCCTCGAGGGCGCCGGCGCCAAGGTCACCGTCAAGTGATCTCACGCCCCCTCCGAGGGGGCGTACGGCCGGGCCGATCACCCTTGCGGGTGGTCGGCCCGGCCTTTTCGCGTTCCCGGGCGCGGGCCGCTTCCCGCCCCGTTCCGCGGTGGCGCCCGGCGCCGTCCAGCGGTGTGGCCGATCGCTCACTCGGCACTGTCGGTGGCGAGGGGTATGGTGATCACCGTGGTCGGGGTGGCCTCCCACCACGGGATCTGTAACGCCGGGGGCGTCCGGACCGATGAACAGGGCGAGGTCCGCCCCGCAGGCGGGCCCTTGACGAACCCGGCGCGGCGCGCGATTCTCAAGGCGCGAGTCCGCCCGGTTGGTCCGCTGCTGGATGCATAACCAGCGGCTCCGGCGGGAAATGACTCCACGTGAGTTAGAGCAGTACCCGGTGGGCGTCCGCGTCCGCCGGCTACCGGGAGGAGTCTCCGATTCGGTCTCCGAATCAGAGCTGGACAGCAGTGTGGCCTTTGGCTACACTGTCCCTTTGCGCTGCCTGTTAGCTGCTCCGTGACTCGTCGCCCGGAGTTTGCGTTGCCCTGAAGGGGTCTGGCACCGCCTCCGCAAAGCGGCTCTGACCTGGGGTTTCGACTCCGGCAGAGGCCGATGGCGAGGGAGGCGGGACCAAGCCCAAGCAGGCCCGGCTGGTACGCGCGTAGTGAGCTCCGAGCCCTCGGAAGGACCCCCCTCTTGGCCGCGCCGCGCAACGCCTCGAACAATTCCGCCGCATCCACCGCCCCGCTCCGCGTCTCCTTCGCGAAGATCAAGGAGCCCCTCGAGGTACCGAACCTCCTGGCCCTGCAGACCGAGAGCTTTGACTGGCTGCTCGGCAACGCGGCCTGGAAGGCCCGGGTCGAGGAGGCGCTGGAGTCTGGTCTGGACGTCCCCACCAAGTCCGGTCTGGAGGAGATCTTCGAGGAGATCTCGCCGATCGAGGACTTCAGCGGGTCGATGTCCCTGACCTTCCGCGACCACCGTTTCGAGCCGCCGAAGAACTCCATTGACGAGTGCAAGGACCGCGACTTCACGTACGCGGCCCCGCTCTTCGTCACGGCCGAGTTCACCAACAACGAGACCGGTGAGATCAAGTCTCAGACGGTCTTCATGGGCGACTTCCCGCTCATGACCCACAAGGGCACGTTCGTGATCAACGGCACCGAGCGTGTCGTCGTGTCGCAGCTGGTCCGCTCCCCGGGTGTGTACTTCGACTCCACCCTGGACAAGGTGTCCGACAAGGACATCTACTCCTGCAAGGTCATCCCCTCGCGTGGTGCCTGGCTGGAGATGGAGATCGACAAGCGCGACATGGTCGGCGTCCGCATCGACCGCAAGCGCAAGCAGTCCGTCACCGTGCTGCTGAAGGCCCTCGGCTGGACCAACGAGATGATCCTCGAGGAGTTCGGCGAGTACGAGTCCATGCGCAACACCCTGGAGAAGGACCACACCCAGGGCCAGGACGACGCGCTGCTGGACATCTACCGCAAGCTGCGTCCGGGCGAGCCGCCGACGCGCGAGGCCGCGCAGACGCTGCTGGAGAACCTGTACTTCAACCCGAAGCGCTACGACCTGGCCAAGGTCGGCCGCTACAAGGTCAACCGCAAGCTGGGCAACGCCGAGTCGCTGGACTCCGGCGTGCTCACCGAGCCCGACATCATCGGTGCGATCAAGTACCTGGTGAAGCTGCACGCGGGCGAGACCGAGTGGCGTGACGGCGAGGGCCGCGACATCGTGGTCGAGGTCGACGACATCGACCACTTCGGCAACCGCCGCCTGCGCAACGTCGGCGAACTCATCCAGAACCAGGTCCGTACGGGTCTCGCCCGCATGGAGCGCGTCGTGCGCGAGCGCATGACCACCCAGGACGTCGAGGCGATCACGCCGCAGACCCTGATCAACATCCGGCCGGTCGTCGCCTCCATCAAGGAGTTCTTCGGCACCAGCCAGCTGTCGCAGTTCATGGACCAGACGAACCCGCTGTCGGGCCTGACCCACAAGCGCCGTCTGTCCGCCCTCGGCCCCGGCGGTCTCTCCCGTGAGCGCGCCGGCTTCGAGGTCCGTGACGTGCACCCCTCGCACTACGGCCGCATGTGTCCGATCGAGACCCCCGAAGGCCCGAACATCGGTCTGATCGGCTCGCTGGCCTCGTACGGCCGGGTCAACGCGTTCGGCTTCATCGAGACGCCGTACCGCAAGGTCGTCGACGGTGTGGTCACCGAGCAGGTCGACTACCTGACCGCCGACGAGGAGGACCGCTACGTCATCGCCCAGGCGAACGCGCCGCTGACCGCGGACCTGCACTTCGCCGAGCCGCGCGTCCTGGTCCGCCGCCGTGGTGGCGAGATCGACTACATCCCGGGCTCCGAGATCGACTACATGGACGTCTCGCCGCGCCAGATGGTGTCGGTCGCGACCGCCATGATCCCGTTCCTCGAGCACGACGACGCCAACCGCGCGCTCATGGGCTCGAACATGATGCGCCAGGCGGTGCCGCTGCTGAAGAGCGAGGCTCCGCTGGTCGGTACCGGCATGGAGTACCGCTGCGCCGTCGACGCCGCCGACGTCATCACCGCCGAGAAGGCCGGTGTCGTCCAGGAGGTCTCGGCCGACTACGTCACCGTGGCCAACGACGACGGCACGTACACCACGTACCGCGCCGCCAAGTTCACCCGCTCCAACCAGGGCACCTCCTTCAACCAGAAGGTGCTCGTGGACGAGGGCGCCCGGGTCGAGGCCGGCCAGGTCCTGGCCGACGGCCCGTGCACCGACGAGGGCGAGATGGCCCTCGGCAAGAACCTGCTCGTGGCGTTCATGTCGTGGGAGGGCCACAACTACGAGGACGCGATCATCCTGTCGCAGCGCCTCGTGCAGGACGACGTCCTCTCCTCGATCCACATCGAGGAGCACGAGGTCGACGCCCGTGACACCAAGCTCGGCCCCGAGGAGATCACCCGGGACATCCCGAACGTCTCCGAGGAGGTCCTCGCCGACCTCGACGAGCGCGGCATCATCCGCATCGGCGCCGACGTCGTCACCGGCGACATCCTGGTCGGCAAGGTCACCCCGAAGGGTGAGACCGAGCTGACCCCGGAGGAGCGCCTGCTCCGCGCGATCTTCGGTGAGAAGGCGCGCGAGGTCCGCGACACCTCGCTGAAGGTGCCGCACGGTGAGTCCGGCAAGGTCATCGGCGTCCGCGTCTTCGACCGCGAGGAGGGCGACGAGCTTCCCCCGGGTGTCAACCAGCTGGTCCGCGTCTACGTGGCCCAGAAGCGCAAGATCACCAACGGTGACAAGCTCGCCGGCCGTCACGGCAACAAGGGCGTCATCTCCAAGATCCTGCCGGTCGAGGACATGCCGTTCCTGGAGGACGGCACCCCGGTCGACATCATCCTCAACCCGCTGGGTGTCCCGTCCCGAATGAACCCGGGACAGGTCCTGGAGATCCACCTCGGGTGGCTCGCCAAGCAGGGCTGGGACGTCTCCGGCCTCGCCGACGAGTGGGCCAAGCGCCTCCAGGCGATCGGCGCCGACCGGGTCGAGGGCGGCACCAACCTCGCCACCCCGGTCTTCGACGGCGCCCGCGAGGACGAGATCACCGGTCTGCTGGACAACACCACCCTCACCCGTGACGGTGAGCGCCTGGTGAACTCCACCGGCAAGGCCCGGCTGTTCGACGGCCGCTCCGGCGAGCCGTTCCCGATGCCGATCTCGGTCGGCTACATGTACATCCTCAAGCTGCACCACCTGGTCGACGACAAGCTGCACGCCCGTTCGACCGGTCCGTACTCGATGATCACCCAGCAGCCGCTCGGTGGTAAGGCGCAGTTCGGTGGTCAGCGCTTCGGTGAGATGGAGGTGTGGGCCCTGGAGGCGTACGGCGCGGCCTACGCCCTGCAGGAACTGCTCACCATCAAGTCCGACGACGTCCTCGGCCGGGTCAAGGTCTACGAGGCCATCGTCAAGGGCGAGAACATCCCCGAGCCCGGCATTCCCGAGTCCTTCAAGGTCCTCATCAAGGAAATGCAGTCGCTCTGCCTCAACGTGGAGGTGCTGTCCTCGGACGGCCAGTCCATCGAGATGCGGGACTCCGACGAGGACGTGTTCCGCGCCGCCGAGGAGCTCGGCATCGACCTGTCCCGGCGCGAGCCCAGCAGCGTCGAAGAGGTCTGACGGAGGTTGGGCCGGCCGCACGACCGCGGCCGGCCCGCCCCCAGGCCCCCCTCAGACCACATGAACGACTCTCGACTTACGAAAGAGGGCTTGACGACCAGTGCTTGACGTCAACTTCTTCGACGAGCTCCGCATCGGCCTGGCCACCGCCGACGACATCCGCCAGTGGTCGCACGGCGAGGTCAAGAAGCCGGAGACCATCAACTACCGCACCCTGAAGCCGGAAAAGGACGGGCTCTTCTGCGAGAAGATCTTCGGCCCCACCCGGGACTGGGAGTGCTACTGCGGCAAGTACAAGCGCGTCCGCTTCAAGGGCATCATCTGTGAGCGCTGCGGCGTCGAGGTGACCCGCGCCAAGGTGCGCCGCGAGCGGATGGGCCACATCGAGCTGGCCGCCCCGGTCACCCACATCTGGTACTTCAAGGGCGTGCCGTCCCGCCTGGGCTACCTGCTGGACCTCGCGCCGAAGGACCTCGAGAAGGTCATCTACTTCGCCGCCTACATGATCACCTGGGTCGACGACGAGCGCCGCCAGCGCGACCTGCCATCCCTGGAGGCGCACGTCTCGGTCGAGCGCCAGCAGATCGAGAACCGCCGCGACGCCGACCTCGAAGCCCGCGCCAAGAAGGCCGAGACCGACCTGGCCGAGCTGGAGGCCGAGGGCGCCAAGGCCGACGTGCGCCGCAAGGTGCGCGAGGGCGCCGAGCGCGAGATGAAGCAGCTGCGCGACCGCGCGCAGCGCGAGCTCGACCGCCTCGACGAGGTGTGGGCCCGCTTCAAGAACCTCAAGGTCCAGGACCTCGAGGGCGACGAGCTGCTCTACCGCGAGCTGCGCGACCGCTTCGGCACCTACTTCTCCGGCTCGATGGGCGCGGCGGCCCTCAAGGACCGCCTGGAGAACTTCGACCTGGCGGAGGAGTCCGAGCGTCTCCGCGAGATCATCCGCACCGGCAAGGGCCAGAAGAAGACCCGTGCGCTGAAGCGCCTCAAGGTCGTCTCCGCGTTCCTGCAGACCACCAACAAGCCCAACGGCATGGTGCTGGACTGCGTCCCGGTCATCCCGCCGGACCTGCGTCCGATGGTGCAGCTGGACGGTGGCCGCTTCGCGACCTCCGACCTGAACGACCTGTACCGCCGCGTGATCAACCGCAACAACCGCCTGAAGCGCCTGCTCGACCTCGGTGCCCCCGAGATCATCGTGAACAACGAGAAGCGCATGCTCCAGGAGGCCGTCGACGCGCTGTTCGACAACGGCCGCCGCGGCCGTCCGGTCACCGGCCCGGGCAACCGCCCGCTGAAGTCCCTCAGCGACATGCTGAAGGGCAAGCAGGGTCGTTTCCGCCAGAACCTGCTCGGCAAGCGAGTCGACTACTCGGCCCGTTCGGTCATCGTCGTCGGCCCGCAGCTCAAGCTGCACCAGTGCGGTCTGCCGAAGGCCATGGCGCTGGAGCTCTTCAAGCCGTTCGTGATGAAGCGCCTGGTCGACCTGAACCACGCGCAGAACATCAAGTCGGCCAAGCGCATGGTCGAGCGTGCCCGCCCGGTCGTGTGGGACGTGCTCGAAGAGGTCATCGCCGAGCACCCCGTCCTGCTGAACCGTGCGCCCACCCTGCACCGCCTCGGCATCCAGGCCTTCGAGCCGCAGCTGGTCGAGGGCAAGGCCATCCAGATCCACCCGCTCGTCTGCACCGCGTTCAACGCGGACTTCGACGGTGACCAGATGGCCGTCCACCTGCCGCTCTCCGCGGAGGCGCAGGCCGAGGCCCGCATCCTGATGCTGTCCTCGAACAACATCCTGAAGCCGGCCGACGGTCGCCCCGTCACCATGCCGACCCAGGACATGGTGCTCGGTCTGTTCTTCCTGACCTCGGACCGCGAGAACGTGAAGGGCGCCGGTCGCACCTTCTCGTCGACCGCCGAGGCGATCATGGCCTTCGACGCCCGCGACCTGGACGTCCAGGCCCCGATCGAGCTGCGCCTGCCGGCCGGCACCGTGCCGCCGCGCGGCTGGACCGCCCCGGTGGACGAGGACGGTCAGCCGACCTGGTACGAGGGCGAGCCCTTCCGCCTGACCACCACCCTGGGCCGCGCGCTCTTCAACGAGCTGCTGCCCGAGGACTACCCGTTCGTCGACTACGAGGTGGGCAAGAAGCAGCTCTCCGCGATCGTCAACGACCTGGCGGAGCGCTACCCCAAGGTCGTCGTCGCGGCGACCCTGGACAACCTGAAGGCGGCCGGCTTCCACTGGTCGACCCGCTCGGGTGTCACCGTCTCGATCTCGGACGTCATCGTCCCGCCGAGCAAGCCCCAGATCCTGGAGGGCTTCGAGGCGAAGGCGGAGAAGGTCCAGAAGCAGTACGAGCGCGGTCTGATCACCAACGACGAGCGCAAGCAGGAGCTCGTCGGCATCTGGACCCAGGCGACCAACGAGGTCGCGGACGCCATGGCCGCGAACTTCCCGAAGACGAACCCCATCTTCATGATGGTCGACTCGGGTGCTCGTGGAAACATGATGCAGATGCGCCAGATCGCCGGTATGCGTGGTCTGGTGTCGAACGCCAAGAACGAGACCATCCCGCGACCCATCAAGGCGTCGTTCCGTGAGGGTCTCACCGTGCTGGAGTACTTCATCTCCACCCACGGTGCCCGTAAGGGTCTGGCCGACACCGCCCTCCGTACCGCCGACTCCGGTTACCTCACCCGTCGTCTGGTCGACGTCTCCCAGGACGTCATCATCCGCGAGGAGGACTGCGGCACCGAGCGCGGCCTGAAGCTGGCGATCGGCTCCGTGGGCGCGGACGGCGTGCTGCGCAAGGCCGACGACGTCGAGACCAGCGTGTACGCCCGCATGCTCGCCGAGGACATCACCGTCGACGGCAAGCTGCTGGCCACCGCGAACACCGACCTCGGTGACGTGCTGATCGACGAGCTGATCCGCCACGGCATCGCCGAGGTCAAGACCCGCTCGATCCTGACCTGTGAGTCGGCCGTCGGCACCTGCGCCATGTGCTACGGGCGCTCGCTGGCCACCGGCAAGCTGGTCGACATCGGTGAGGCGGTCGGCATCATCGCCGCCCAGTCCATCGGTGAGCCCGGTACCCAGCTGACGATGCGTACCTTCCACACCGGTGGTGTGGCCGGTGACGACATCACCCAGGGTCTGCCGCGTGTCGTCGAGCTCTTCGAGGCCCGTACCCCCAAGGGTGTGGCCCCGATCTCGGAGGCCACCGGCCGGGCGCGGATCGAGGACACCGAGAAGACCCGCAAGATCGTCATCACCCCGGACGACGGCAGCGACGAGATCGCCTACCCGGTCTCCAAGCGCGTCAAGCTGCTGGTGAGCGAGGGCGAGCAGGTCGAGGTCGGCCAGAAGCTGACCATGGGTGCCACCAACCCGCACGACGTCCTGCGCATCATGGGCCAGCGTGCCGTCCAGGTCCACCTGGTCGCCGAGGTCCAGAAGGTCTACAACTCGCAGGGTGTGTCGATCCACGACAAGCACATCGAGATCATCATCCGGCAGATGCTCCGCCGCGTGACGATCATCGAGTCGGGCGACGCCGAGCTGCTCCCGGGCGAGCTCGTCGAGCGCGGCCGCTTCGAGCAGGAGAACCGTCGTGTGGTCGCCGAGGGCGGTCACCCCGCCTCCGGCCGTCCGCAGCTGATGGGTATCACCAAGGCCTCGCTGGCCACCGAGTCCTGGCTGTCGGCCGCCTCCTTCCAGGAGACGACCCGGGTCCTCACCGACGCGGCGATCCACGCCAAGTCGGACCCGCTGCTGGGCCTCAAGGAGAACGTCATCCTCGGTAAGCTCATCCCGGCCGGTACGGGTCTGCCCCGCTACCGCAACATCCGGGTCGAGCCGACTGAGGAGGCCAAGGCCGCGATGTACTCGGCCGTCGGCTACGACGACTACGACCTGTCGCCCTTCGGCGCCGGCTCCGGCCAGGCGGTCCCGCTGGACGACTACGACTACGGCCCGTACACCGGCTGAGTCACCTCTCCGGCCGGCGACGGCCGCTGAGCGCAGGGCGGTCACCCCTCACGGGGTGGCCGCCCTGCGGCGTTCCCGGGGCCGGGCGGGGAGGGCGCGCCGTACGACTCCCCCGCGCGGGGGAGGGGCGGGAACCGCTCCGGGGAGGGAGGTGCCGCGCGGGGCGGCCGCGGGAGGGTTCTCGGTGTCGGGATGTCGGGGCTTTCGAAGGGGCCGGGAATGAAGCGGGTGCTGGGCGCGGTGGCGATCACGGCGGGGGTGCTGGTCGGGATGTCGGCCTGTCTGCCGATCGGGGACGACTCCGAGCACCGGACGGTCGGCTACGGGGTCGCCGAGCCGGTCAAGGAGCTGGTGGTCGAGGGGGAGAACGGCGGCGTGGAGGTGACCGGCGACGGCGACACCGTCCAGGTGGTCGAGCGGCAGAACTACCGGGGGGACGCGCCGAAGAGCACGCACGAGGTGAAGGACGGCGTGCTCCGGCTGACGTACGACTGCGACCACTGCGGCATCGGGTACACCGTGCGGGTGCCGGCCGGGACCACGGTGCGGGTGAAGGAGACCAACGGCGGCATCAAGCTGACCGGGCTGGCCGGCGAGACGGTGGCCGAGGTGACCAACGGCGGGGTGGAGGCGAGCGGGCTGACCTCCCCGAAGGCGAAGCTGACCGCGGTGAACGGCGGGGTCAGGGCCGACTTCGCCGCCGCGCCGTCGACGCTGGAGGCGAGGACGACCAGCGGCGGGGTGTCCGTGAGCGTGCCACGCGGCGAGGTGTACGCGGTGGACGCGCACGCGTCGCACGGCGGGGTGGACGTCGAGGTCCCCTCGCAGCCGGGGGCGGCGCACCGCATCAGCGCGCGGGCGGAGTCCGGCGGTGTGACGGTCAGCGGTGCCTGACCGCGCCGTACCGGAGGTCCTGCCGGTAGGGCATGATCTTCTCCGCGGGGGCGGGGCCCCCGGTTACGGGGGAGGGACCGGGGTGGAGCGAGCGACGCGCCGGCGGATCCGGGCGGACGGGTGGAACCCGTACCTGCTGGACTCGCTGCTGGCGGCGGTGTCCGTCGGAGTCGCGGTGTGGGCGGTCTACAACGACGACGCCCGCTGGCCGGCCTGGGTCTACCTGCTGGCGGCGGCCACCGCGGCGCCGCTGCCGTGGCGGCGCAGGGCGCCCCTGACGGTGCTGGCGCTGTACAGCGCGGCCGAGATCGCGCTGTCGGTGCTGGCGCACTCGGCGAACGCCCAGGTGCCGCTGGCCGGCGTCATCGCCCTCTACACGGTCGCGGAGCGGTGCTCGGACCGGGTGCGCTGGTCGGTGCTGGCGGTCACCGTCATCGGCAACGTGATCGGGACGCACTCGCCGAACGGCATGGTGTTCAGCGTGCTCACCTCGGTCGGTGCGTACGTCTTCGGCTCGTTGGTGCGCGCCCAGCGGCAGCTGGCCCGGGTGCAGGCGGAGCGGGCCCGGGAGGCCGGTGAACGGGCGGCGAGCGACGCCGCGCGGGCGGTCGCGGAGGAGCGCGCCCGGATCGCCCGGGAGATGCACGACATCCTGGCGCACGCCGTCTCGCTGATGGTGATCCAGGCCGAGGCCGGGCCCGTGGTGGTGCGCAGCGATCCGGACCGGGCGATCCGCGCGTTCGACACCATCGCCGACGCCGGCCGTGACGCGATGGTCCAACTGCGGCGGGTGCTCGGGGTGTTGAAGGACCCGGAGGCGGGCCGGGAGCTGGCGCCGCAGCCCAGGCTGGCCGAACTCGCCGACGTGGCGGAGCGGGTGCGCGGGGCGGGCCTGCGGGTGGACCTCGAACTCCCGCAGGACGGGGGCGGGCTGCCGGCCGACGTGGAGGCGGCGGCGTACCGGATCGTGCAGGAGGCGCTGACCAACACGGTCAAGCACTCCGGGGCCGACCGGGCGGCGATCCGGGTGCGGCGGGCCGGGGAGGTGCTGGAGGTGATGGTCTCCGACAACGGCGACGGGGTGGCGCCGAAGGCCGATCGTACGGTGGTCGGCTGGTCCGGCGGGCGCGGCCTGGTCGGCATCCGGGAGCGGGCGGCGGCCTGCGGCGGGCGGGCCGAGGCCGGTCCGGGCCCGCAGGGCAGGGGTTTTCTGGTGAGCGCCCGGCTGCCGCTGGGCGCGGGCACGGTGGAGGGGGAGGGCGGATGACGCCGATCCGGGTGGTCGTCGCGGACGACCAGGAGCTGGTCCGGGCCGGGTTCGGGATGATCCTGGACGCGCAGCCGGACATCGAGGTGGTGGCCGAGGCGTCCGACGGCGCCGAGGCGGTCGAGGCGGTCCGCGCGCACGGGCCGGACGTCCTGCTGCTGGACGTCCGGATGCCGGTGATGGACGGGCTGGAGGCGGCCCGCCGGGTGTGCGCGGAGTTCCCGGCGACGAAGGTGATCATGCTGACCACCTTCGACATCGACGACTACGTCTTCGACGCGCTGTACGCGGGCGCCAGCGGCTTCCTGCTCAAGGACGTCCGGCGGGACGACCTGGCGCACGGGGTGCGGATGGTCGCCTCGGGCGAGGCGCTGCTCGCCCCCTCGGTGACCAGGCGGCTGATCGGTGAGTTCGCCGCCCGTCGGCCGGGGGCTCCCGAGCGGGCGGTGCGGCCGCCCTCCAGGCTGCTGGAGCAGCTCACCCTGCGCGAGCAGGAGACGCTGCGGCTGATCGCGCGCGGGCTGTCCAACGCGGAGATCGCGGCCGAGCTGGTGGTGAGCGAGCACACGGTGAAGACGCACGTCAGCAATGTGCTGAGCAAGCTCGGGCTGCGGGACCGGGTGCACGCGGTGGTGTTCGCGTACGAGGCGGGGGCGGTGGTGGCGGGGGAGTCCTGACCGGTGCCCGGAGGGCCCGGGCGGTGCCCGGAGTCCTGGCCGGTGGCCGGTCCTCGGAGCCCTGGCCGGTGCGGGCGTCCTGGCCGGCCCGCGCGGGATCCCTCCCGCGGGGGAGGCGGCGAGTTCGCCGGTGCGGGCGATCCGGGACGAGGGGTGCGGAAGCCAGGCTGTGCGGTGTCGGAACGGACCACGGACACCACAGGAGACCGCAGATGAACGCCCCGCAGCTCAGCCGCCTCACCCCGTACGCCGTCGTCGGCGCGCCCGCCCTGATGGCGCTCTACGGCGGCATCCGCCTGGTGCCGGGCTCCCGCGAGCCGGGCCTCGGCTGGACGGCCGGCCACGCCGCGATGCTCGCCGGACTGCTGCTGTTCGCCCCGGTCTTCGTGGCCCTGCGCCGGCGGCTCGCACCGGGCGGCGCGGCCGGGCGGATCGCGGCCGGGGCGGCGCTGGGGACGGCGTTCGCGGGGCTGCTCTGCTCGCTGGCGCAGATCGGCATCGACCTGGTGGTCGGCGTGGCGGCGGCGGACAAGGCCGAGCAGTCGCGGCTGTTCGACCGGGTGCAGGAGGTCCCGGGCGTGCTGCCGGTCGTCTACCAGGTCGGGCCGCTGCTGTTCTACGTCGGCCTGCTGGCGCTGGTGACGGCCGCCGCGCTGGGCCGCTCCCGGGCGCTGAGCCGGTGGAGCCCGGTGCTGGTGCTGCTGGGCACCGTCGCCGCGGGCGCCGACCTGGCCTTCGTCCCGCTCGCCGCCGCCTGCTACCTGGCCGCGCTGGCGCCGCTGGCCCGTCCGGCCGCCGCGCCGCGGCCGGTGCTGGTCTGACCTCCGGGTGCCGCCGGTCAGCTCATCCGGAAGACCGGCCCGCGCGGGGTGAAGGGCAGCGCGGCGCCGCGGGGGACGAGGAAGGCGTGCTCGCGGCGCAGCCGCAGCACGTCGCACTCGCCGTCGGTGATGACCAGGACGGGCGCACCGGGCGGGAAGTCCTCGGCCCGCTCCAGCAGGTCGATGCCCGGCTGGAGGACGGTGCCGCCGCGCCCGTGCACCCGGACCCGCCCGGCGATGTCGTCGACCGGGAGGTACCCGGCGTCGTGCGGGGCGGCGTCGCAGTGCGGGCGAGACGCCGACTGCTCCCTGCACGGGGCTCCTTCGCGGTACGGCGGGCGACCGGCCCAGTGTGCGGGGCGAGTTGACCCGGCGCATCCGGATTTTCGGTGGCCGAGAGGGAGCGGCGCCCGTACCGTCCCGGACATGAACGCGAAGCGCCCCCTGATCGCCGTGCTCACCGGCGCGGGCATCTCGACCGACTCCGGCATCCCCGACTACCGCGGCCCGAACGGCCTGTGGCGGAAGGACCCGTCGGCGGAGGAGCTGGTCACCATCGGGCCGTACCGCGAGGACCCGGAGATCCGCCGGCGGGCCTGGCGGATGCGCCTGGAGACGGGCGCGCGGGGCGCCGAGCTGAACGCCGGTCACCGGGCGCTGGTCGACCTGGAACGCTCCGGGCTGCCGCTGCGGGTGCTCACGCAGAACATCGACGGGCTGCACCAGAAGGCCGGGCTGACCGCCCGGAAGGTGCTCGAACTGCACGGCAACGTGCGGGAGACGCAGTGCCTGCGCTGCCGGGTGGTCGGTTCGATGGCCGAGGCGCTGGACCGGGTCGGGACGGGGGAGCCGGATCCGGCCTGCCGGGAGTGCGGGGGGATCCTCAAGCCGCGCATCGTGATGTTCGGCGAGAACCTGGACCCGGAGGTGCTCGGGCAGGCCGACGCGATCGCCCGGGCCTGCGACGTCTTCATCGCGGTCGGCACCAGCCTGCAGGTGTTCCCGGTGGCGGCGCTGCCGTACGCCGCGGTGGAGGCCGGGGCGGAGCTGATCATCGTCAACGGCGAGGAGACGCCGTACGACGTGGCCGCGACCGAGGTGATCCGGGAGCCGATCTCGCAGGCGCTGCCCGCGCTGGTGCGCCGGCTGGTGCTGGAGCGGGGCTGAGCCGGCTGAGCCCGGCAGGGCGGTCGGCCGGTCCGGCGGCTCCGGTGGGCGGCCGGGAGGGTCTATTGCCGGACGTACCGCGTGCGTACGATGATCCTTCCGGCTCCCCCCGCACGGCCAGGAGTGATCGACCGATGACGACGGCGAAGTTCGACCCCTGGTCGGCGGCGTTCGTGGCCCACCCGTACGACGCGTACGCCGAGCTGCGCGACCACGCGCCGGTCAGCTACTTCGAGCCGACGAACCAGTGGCTCGTCGCCCGCCACGAGGACGTCAGCGCGCTGCTGCGCGACCGCCGGCTCGGCCGCACCTACACCCACCGCTTCAGTCACGCGGAGTTCGGCCGCCCCGAACCCGACCCCGCGCACGAGCCCTTCCACACCCTCAACGACCACGGACTGCTCGACCTGGAGGCGCCCGACCACACCCGGATCCGCCGGCTGGTCTCCAAGGCCTTCACCCCGCGCATGGTCGAGGGCCTGCGCCCGACCGTACGGCGGCTGGCCGGCGAACTGGTCGACGAGCTGCTCACGGCCGGCGGCGGCGACCTGATCGCCACCGTCGCCGAACCGCTGCCGGTCGCCGTGATCGCCGAGATGCTCGGCGTCCCGGCGGGTGACCGGCACCTGCTGCGGCCGTGGTCCGCCGACATCACCGGGATGTTCGAGCTCAACCCGACCGAGGAGGCCGCCCGCCGGGCCGTCACCGCGAGCACCGAGTTCTCCGACTACCTGCGCGCGCTGATCCGCGAGCGCCGGACGGCCCCGGGCGACGACCTGATCAGCGCGCTCATCCAGGCCCAGGAGGGCTCCGACGCGCTCAGCGAGCAGGAGATGGTCTCCACCTGCGTCCTGCTGCTCAACGCCGGCCACGAGGCGACCGTCAACACCACCGGCAACGGCTGGTGGGCGCTGTTCCGCCACCCCGCGGAACTCGCCCGGCTGCGCGCCTCGGTGGACGGGCTGCTGCCCACCGCGATCGAGGAACTGATGCGCTGGGACACACCGCTGCAGATGTTCGAGCGCTGGGTCCTGGAGGACATCGAGGTCCGCGGCGTGACCATCCCGCGCGGCGCCGAGATCGCCCTGCTCTTCGGCTCCGCCAACCGCGACCCCGAGCGCTTCGCCGACCCCGACCGGCTCGACCTCGCCCGCGCCGACAACCCGCACAGCACCTTCGGCGCCGGAATCCACTTCTGCCTGGGCGCTCCGCTCGCCAGACTGGAGCTCACCGAGTCCTACGGCACCCTGCTGCGCCGGGCCCCGGGCCTGCGGCTGGTCCGCGAGCCCGAGTGGAACCCGGGCTACGTGATCCGCGGGCTCAAGGAACTGCTGGTCGAGGTCTGACGGAGACGAGGGGGAGCGGCCGTGGGCAAGGCGACGGGGGCGCTGCTGGGGCTGGCGATCGGGGACGCGATCGGTCGGCCGACCGAGTTCCAGGACGTCGAGCGGATCGCCGCCGACCATCCTGACTGGCGGCGACTCCCTTTGCCGGAAAGGGCGTTGGTCACCGATGACACCCAGATGACGCTCGCCCTCGCCCGCGGCCTGCGCACCGCCCTGGCGCACGGCCCGCTGACGCCGCTGCGCCTGGTGCGGCCCGTCCGCGAGGAGTTCGTCGACTGGTGGCGCTCCCCGGAGAACAGCCGCGCCCCCGGCATGACCTGTCTGCGCGCCTGCGAGCGGCTCAGCCGCGAGGAGTACGGCTGGCCGCAGGCCAGTGACGTCGGCTCCAAGGGCTGCGGCGCGAACATGCGGGTCGCCCCGGTCGGACTGGTCCGCGAGCTGGACGCCCGGCAGCTGTCCGGCGCCGCCCAGCTGCAGTCCGCGCTCACCCACGGCCACCCCACCGCGCTCGCCGCCAGTGACCTCACCGCGTACGCCGTCCGCCGGCTCGCCGAGGGCCTGCCGCCCGCCGACCTGCCCCCGGCGCTGCGGGCGTACGCGCTGGCGGGCCGGGAGCGGTACGACGCGTTCTGGCTCGGCGACCTCGCCGACCGCTGGTTCGGACCCTCGCCGCAGGCCGTCCTCGCCCGGGGCTGGGACGACTGCCTGGACGTGCTCGACCGGCTGGACACCGCGCTCGCCGCACCCGACGTCGAGGCCGACCCCTGCCTGGCCACCGGCGAGGGCTGGATCGCCGAGGAGGCCCTCGGCACCGGCCTGCTCTGCTTCCTGCTGCTGCCCGACGACCCGGTGGCCGCCGTCCGCCGGGCCGCCTACTCCAGCGGGGACTCCGACTCCCTCGCCTGCCTGACCGGCGCCTTCGCGGGCGCCCACCACGGCGAGGCGGCCTGGCCGGCCGAGTGGGTGGAGCGGATCGAGTACCGGGACGAGCTGCTGGAGCTCGGGGCGCTCTGGGACTGAGACGGAACCCGGGGGCGCGGTGGCGCGTCGAAGGGCCATGACGAACCGCAGCACCGGAACCCGTCGGACCTCCCGTCGCCCGGCGGCGCTGCTCCTCGCCGCCGCGCTCGCGGCACCGCTGATCGCCGGGTGCGGCGGCAACGGCGCCGCCGCGACCGGCACGGAGGTGAGGGCCTCCGCGCCGGCTGGCCGGCCCGCGGTTGACCCGGCCCGGCTGGCCGCCACCGCGCGGGCCACCGACGCCTTCGGCCTGGACCTCCTGCACGCCCTCACCGCGACCCCGGACGCCGCCGGGCACAACCTCGTGGTCTCGCCGTCCGGTCTGGCCACCGTGCTCGCGATGCTGGTGCCCGGCGCCCGGGGCGCGACCGCCGACGAACTCGCCAGGGCCCTGCACACGGACCTCGACCCGAAGCAGTACGCCCTTGCCGCCGGCGCGCTGAACCGCCCGCTGCCGACCACCGACGGGCTCACCCTGCGCCAGGCCGACGAGGTCTGGACGCAGCAGGGCTTCCGGGTGAAGCCCGACTACCTGGCCACCCTCGCCGCCGCCTTCGACGCCGGAGTGCACACCACCGACTTCGCGAAGGATCCGGAGGGCAGCCGCAAGGCGGTCAACGCGGCCGTGGAGAAGGCCACCGACGGACGGATCAAGGACCTCTTCGCCCCGAAGGCGATCAACCCGGACACCCGGCTCGTGCTCACCGACGCGCTCTACCTCAAGGCGAAGTGGGCCTCCGCGTTCAAGCCCTCGCACACCGAGGACCGCCCGTTCCACACGCCCGACGGGACCACCCCGAACGTCTCCACGATGGGCCAGACCGGCGAGTTCCCGTACGCCGAGGGCTCCGGCGGGATCGCCGGGGAGCCCTGGCAGGCCGTCGAACTCCCCTACGCGGGCGGCAACCTGGCGATGGACCTGATCGTCCCCGCGCAGGGCGGCTTCGCCGCCTTCACCAAGGGCCTGGACCAGCCGCAGCTCGACCGGATCCTCGGCGCCCTCAGCACGCAGCCCGTCGACCTGCAGCTGCCGCGCTTCCACCTCGACACGTCCGGGGAGCTCACGCCGGCGTTGCGCTCGCTCGGCGTCCACGCGGCCTTCGACAACGCCGACCTCGGAGGCATCGCCGAGGAGCCGCTCGCCGTCAGCACGGTGGTGCAGAAGGCCACCGTGCAGGTCGACGAGGACGGTACGGTCGCGGCCGCCGGCAGCGGCGTCGGGGTCGGCGCCGCGGCGGTGCCGGCCCCGCAGCAGACCGCTCGGCTGCACATCGACCGGCCGTTCCTGTTCCTGATCCGGGACACCTCCGACGGGCGGCCGCTGTTCCTCGGCCAGGTCACCGATCCGCGGGCGCGGTAGCGGGGCTCACCAGGCCGGGTAGCGTCCGCCGAGCCCGGGGTGGAGCGGGTCGCGGCTGCCGAACAGCACCAGCAGGTCGTCCGCGACCTGCCGCAGTTCCGCCCGCCCCTCGACCGCCCCGGCCCACTCGGCGGGCAGCGCCGAGGCGCCGTACGCGGCCCCGACCAGGTTGCCGCAGACCGCCCCGGTCGAGTCGCTGTCCCCGGAGTGGTTCACCGACAGCAGCAGAGCGGCGCGCACCGGGTCCGGGTCGAGGGTGGCCGCCAGCAGCGAGTGCACCGCGATGGCCAGGCACTCCTCGGCGGTCCAGCCGAGCCCGACCCGCTCCACGGTCTCCGCCGAGGGCTCGGACTCCTGGGCCAGCCGCACCGCCCGGGCCAGCGCCTGCACGGTCTCCTTGGACTGCGGCAGCTCGCGGATCTGCTCCACCGTCTCGCCGACCGCCGCCCACGGCTCCGTCCCGTTCACCAGCCGCTCGACCAGCGCCGCGAAGGCACCCGCCGCGAGGTAGCCGGTCGGGTGCCCGTGGGTGAGCTGGGCGCACTGCACGGCCAGCCCGAAGGCCTGCTCGACGCCGAGCCGGGCCAGCCCGAACGGCGCCGAGCGCATCACCGTGCCGCAGCCCTTGGAGCCGGGGTTGATCGGCCCGGGCCGCCCGATCACGGACGGCGCCTCGAAGACCGGGTGCTCGGACACCCCGCTCAGGCAGGCGTTGCCCGGCGCCCGCCGCGCGTACAGGAACGGCTGCCGCAGCAGCCAGCCGTCGTACGGGCGGGGCTGCGGCTCGGCGTCCGGTGCCGGCTGGTACTGGGTCAGCAGCCAGCGCCGGTAGGCGCCGTGGACGGCCTCCGGCACCGAACCGCCGCCGCCCGTCCAGCCGCGGACGAAACCGCGGATCAGGCCCTCGGCGGTGAACAGCGTCATCTGGGTGTCGTCGGTGACCTCGACCGGCCCGGGGCCGGCCGGCAGCGCGGTCACGCCCGCCGGGCCGTGCCGGTCCTGGATCTGGTGGAGCTGCTGGAACTCCACCGGCCAGCCCAGCGCGTCGCCGATCGCTCCGCCGAGCAGCGCTCCGCGCACCCGGTCCCGGTACCCCGACTCGGCCGCCGGCTCCGTCACGTCGCATCCCCCTTGGTTCGTGGCGGGATACGTTCTATCAGGTCGGGCGCTACCTGCGGATCTCCCCGGCGCGTCCGTGCAGCGCGGCCCGGTCGGCGGCCGCGCGCCCGGCCGCCCAGCCCTCGCCGTCGCTGACCCGCACCCGCTGCGAGACCAGCTTCGGGAACAGCCGGCCGACCTCCTCGTCCACCGCCTCCGAGCGGGCGGCGAGCGCGGGCAGCAGCCGCTCGTCGGGCAGCAGCTGCTCCTCGGTGCCGTCCTCGCGCAGGTGCCGGCCGGCCGCGGCGGCGCTGGTGGTGCGCTCGGTGGCGGCGGTCAGCCGCTCGCGGATCCGCGCCGCGTACGCGACCAGGAAGGACTGCCGGAACGCCTTGCTGCGCGAATCCCGGCCGGAGCCCGCCTTGTTCAGCGCGTGGGTGGCCTGCACCAGCAGCGAGGTGTAGAGCAGCTCGACACCGTCCAGGTCGCCGTCGAAGCCGACCACCGTGCAGAAGCCGAACTCCTTGGCCCACACCACCCGGCACCGGTTGGCCGCCGCGACCGCGTCCAGCAGCATCGTCTTGGGGCCCTCGTACGGGTTGTCCACCCCGATCCGCAGCGCTGCCGGGGCGTCCCGGTCGGCGCCGGCGGCGGCCAGCAGCGCCTCGTCGATGCTGTGCTGGGCGATGAGCTGCTGGGCCTTGGCGGTCAGCGCCTCGGCCTCCTCCGGGTACTCGGTGGACTCGGCCTTGGCGAGCAGCGCCCGGATCCGGGCCAGCATCCGCGGCTCGCCCGTCCCCGGCGGGGACTGCTGCGCGCGCACCGACCGCCCGGGGGCCGGGCCGACCGGGGCGATCGGGGGCAGTCGCCCCCAGGTGCGCAGCAGCTCCAGGACGGCGGTCGCCAGCGCGAAGCGGTCCAGCCGGTGGCGCTGGGCGAAGGCACCGAGGTACTGCTCGTCACCGGGCCACCAGACCTCGGTCTCCAGCTCGCGCAGCTGCTCGCGCCAGCGCCGGTCGAGCGCCGCCGCCGGGTGACGCCGGTCCTCCGCGGCGATCAGGTCCACCGCGAGCGCCAGGTGGACGGGCTTCAGCCCGCGCCGCACCACCCGCACCAGGTCGGCCGGGCGCCAGCCGGCGGACCAGCAGCGGCCGACGGCGGTGTCCGCGTACCCCAGCAGGGCCCGGCTGACCGCGGGCCACTGCGCGGGCGTGGCGGCCAGCAGCGAGGCCCCGGTGTCCAGGGCGAGGTCCAGCCCCTCCTCCGGAGCCGTCAGCACCGACCGCACCGCCTGCTCCAGCAGCGGCCCGGCGTCCCCGCTCTGCTGCGCGCGCTTGCCCACGGTGTGTCCCTGCTCTCCTCGACGGCCCGGATCCTCCTGCCCATGATGCCGGAGCCGGCGGGCGCGGCCGGGGCGTCCGGGGCGGGACGGCGCCGCCCGGCCCCGCACCGACGGCTCCGGCTCCGCGCTCGACGGTCGTGGCCGGGATCTCCGGGGCGCGCTCCAGCGGCCGGGTGGGCGCCCACCGCACTGCGAGCACGGCGTCCGTCCGGAACGCCGGGCCGTCCACGCCGAACAGGTCGGGCGTCTGCAGCCCGAGGACCATCCCGGTCCCAGTCCCGGTCGCCCTGCCCGACCGGGCCGTCGCCCGAGGTGAGGACCCCCTGAGCGGGTCCGCCGAACGGGTGAGGCGCCCGCCCGGGCCCCCGCCGGCGGATACCGGGCCGATTTTGGCAACTACTCAGTTCCCCTGTTCGTCCTGCACTATGAGGAGCAGTGAGGGCGCGCGGGGGTGCCGAGGTACCGGGAGGTGGCGGATGGCCGTTCAACCGTGGGGCGAACCCGGTCCCGGCTATCCGCACGGCCCGGGCCGGAACCCGGGGTACGGCCCCGGCCAGCAGGGCTATGGGCACGGGCACGGCCAGCAGGGCTACGGGCACCGGCCGGTCGTCGGCTGGCAGCCTCCGCAGGCCCCCGCGCCGTCCCCGCAGGCCGCGATGCGGGCGGGCCACGCGGACCGCGACCGCACGCTGGACGTGCTGAAGGCCGCGTTCGCCGAGGGGCGCCTCTCCGCCCAGGAGTACGAGCAGCGCCACGAGGCGGTGGCCGCGGCGCAGACCTACGGCCAGCTGGCCGCGCTGGTGGCGGACCTGCCGGCCGGCCCGATGGTGGCGCCCGCCCCGCTCGCGGCGCCGCTGCCGGCCACCTTCCTGGCCGTCCCGCCGCCGCCCCCGCAGGCCCGTCCCACCAACGTGCTGGCGATCGTCTCCATGATCTGCGGACTGTCCGGCTTCCTGGCGCTGCCGGCGCTGCCCGCGGTGATCACCGGCCACATCGCCCGGGCGCAGATCCGCGAACGCAACATGGACGGTGACTGGGCGGCCGTCCTCGGTCTGGTCCTCGGCTACATGGGCACCGCCTTCTGGGCCCTGCTGTTCGTCCTGGGCCTCGCCTGACGCCCGCCCGGGCGCGCACGCCCCGGTGGCGGCCGGCGGGGGACTGTGGTAGAGCGGGGTGAAGACGCCCGGACACCGGACGGACACGTACGGGACACCCGCGTGACCCCCGGCCGAAGGCGGCGACCTGCGGCGTTGCATTTGTTTTGACCGCGCCCCATGCGCTAGGTACGCTCTGACCTTGTGCCTGGGGTGTCCCCGGGTCCTTGTGCGTGCATGCACACCGGTCGCCGCGCCGAGCCGGAGCGCCCCCGGGCGCGCCGCGCGTAGAGCGCCGTCGCTGTACATCAGCTCATGGGATTCCGTGTCGTAACAAGCCCAACACACCCGACCGCGTGGGTCGACCACGGGGTTGTGTGCGAGGGAAGACACCGCAGGTTAGTTCCACCAAGCCTTGGCACACAGAAAACGGAGAAACGGTGCCTACGATCCAGCAGCTGGTCCGAAAGGGCCGGCAGGACAAGGTCGAGAAGAACAAGACTCCCGCGCTGAAGGGCTCCCCGCAGCGTCGTGGGGTCTGCACGCGTGTGTACACGACCACCCCGAAGAAGCCGAACTCGGCGCTTCGTAAGGTCGCCCGTGTGCGCCTCACCAGCGGGATCGAGGTCACCGCTTACATCCCGGGCGAGGGCCACAACCTGCAGGAGCACTCCATCGTGCTGGTGCGCGGTGGTCGTGTGAAGGACCTTCCTGGTGTCCGCTACAAGATCATCCGCGGTTCGCTCGACACCCAGGGTGTCAAGAACCGCAAGCAGGCCCGCAGCCGCTACGGCGCCAAGAAGGAGAAGTAAGAATGCCTCGTAAGGGCCCCGCCCCGAAGCGCCCGGTCATCATCGACCCGGTTTACGGCTCCCCGGTCGTCACCCAGCTGGTCAACAAGATCCTGCTGCACGGCAAGCGCTCCACCGCCGAGCGGATCGTCTACGGCGCCCTCGAGGGCGTCCGCGAGAAGACCGGCTCGGACCCGGTCGTCACGCTGAAGCGCGCGCTGGAGAACGTCAAGCCGGCCCTCGAGGTCAAGTCCCGCCGTGTCGGTGGCGCGACCTACCAGGTTCCGGTCGAGGTCCGTCCGGGCCGCGCCAGCACCCTGGCGCTGCGCTGGATGGTCGGTTACTCCCGCGCCCGTCGCGAGAAGACCATGACCGAGCGCCTGATGAACGAGATCCTCGACGCCAGCAACGGCCTGGGCGCTTCCGTGAAGCGTCGCGAGGACACCCACAAGATGGCCGAGTCCAACAAGGCCTTCGCGCACTACCGCTGGTAGTCCGTACCCCGTCACTAGACAGAGAGAGAACGAGCCACCATGGCTGCAACCTCCCTTGACCTCGCCAGGGTCCGCAACATCGGGATCATGGCGCACATCGACGCGGGCAAGACCACCACCACCGAGCGGATCCTGTTCTACACCGGTGTCTCGTACAAGATCGGTGAGGTCCACGATGGCGCTGCCACCATGGACTGGATGGAGCAGGAGCAGGAGCGCGGCATCACGATCACGTCGGCCGCGACGACCTGTCACTGGACGGTCGACGGCGTCGACAACACGATCAACATCATCGACACCCCGGGGCACGTCGACTTCACCGTCGAGGTGGAGCGTTCGCTGCGCGTCCTCGACGGTGCCGTGACGGTGTTCGACGGTGTCGCCGGTGTCGAGCCCCAGTCCGAGACCGTGTGGCGGCAGGCTGACCGCTACGGCGTCCCGCGCATCTGCTTCATCAACAAGCTGGACCGCACGGGCGCGAACTTCTTCTTCTGCGTCCAGACCATCGTGGACCGCCTCGGCGCCACCCCGCTGGTCATGCAGCTGCCGATCGGTGCCGAGTCGGACTTCCAGGGCGTCGTCGACCTGGTCCGCATGAAGGCGCTGGTCTGGTCCGCCGAGGCCGCCAAGGGCGAGATGTACGACGTCGTCGACATCCCGGCCGAGCTGCAGGAGCAGGCTGACGAGTACCGCGAGCAGCTGATCGACACCGTCTCGAACGTCAGCGACGAGATCATGGAGCTCGCCCTGGAGGGCGAGGAGATCCCGGTCGAGCTGCTGCAGGACGCGATCCGCAAGGGCACCCTGAACTCGGACTTCACCCCGATCTTCTGCGGTACCGCCTTCAAGAACAAGGGCGTTCAGCCCCTGCTCGACGCGGTCGTGAAGTACCTGCCGTCGCCGCTGGACATCGAGTCCATCGAGGGCACCAAGCCGAACGACCCGGACACCAAGATCAACCGCAAGGCCTCGGACGACGAGCCGCTGGCCGCGCTGGCGTTCAAGATCATGTCCGACCCGCACCTGGGCAAGCTCACCTTCGTCCGGATCTACTCCGGTCGCCTGGAGTCCGGCACCTCCGTGCTGAACGCCGTGAAGGGCAAGAAGGAGCGCATCGGCAAGATCTACCGCATGCACGCGAACAAGCGTGAGGAGATCGAGTCGGTGGGCGCCGGCGACATCGTCGCCGTCATGGGCCTGAAGCAGACCACCACCGGTGAGACGCTGGCCGACGAGAAGAACCCGGTCATCCTGGAGTCCATGGACTTCCCGGCCCCGGTCATCCGCGTCGCCATCGAGCCCAAGTCCAAGGGTGACCAGGAGAAGCTGGGTGTCGCCATCCAGCGTCTCGCCGAGGAGGACCCGTCCTTCCAGGTCAACACGGACGAGGAGACCGGCCAGACCATCATCGCGGGCATGGGCGAGCTGCACCTCGAGGTGCTGGTCGACCGCATGAAGCGCGAGTTCAAGGTCGAGGCCAACGTCGGCAAGCCGCAGGTCGCGTACCGCGAGACCATCCGCGCGGCCGTCGAGCGGATCGACTACACCCACAAGAAGCAGACCGGTGGTTCCGGTCAGTTCGCCAAGGTGCAGATCGCGATCGAGCCGCTCGAGAAGGCCGAGGGCTACGAGTTCGTCAACCTGGTCACCGGTGGCCGCGTGCCGCGGGAGTACATCCCGTCGGTCGACGCCGGTTGCCAGGAGGCCATGGAGTTCGGTGTTCTCGCCGGCTACCCGCTGCAGGGTGTCCGCGTGAAGCTGCTCGACGGCCAGTCGCACGACGTCGACTCCTCCGAGCTCGCGTTCAAGATCGCCGGTTCGATGGCCTTCAAGGAAGGCGCGAAGAAGGCCAAGCCGGTCCTTCTCGAGCCGATGATGGCCGTCGAGGTCACCACGCCCGAGGACTACATGGGCGACGTGATCGGCGACATCAACTCTCGCCGTGGCCAGATCCGGTCCATGGACGAGCGTCACGGTGCCCGCGTCGTCACGGCGCTGGTGCCCCTCTCCGAGATGTTCGGCTACGTCGGTGACCTGCGCAGCAAGACCTCTGGTCGCGCCAGCTACTCGATGCAGTTCGACTCGTACGCCGAGGTCCCCAAGGCCGTGGCTGAGGAGATCATCGCCAAGTCCAAGGGCGAGTAGGTCCGGCTCTGCCGGCCTCGGAACCAGTCCGACATCCGGGATGATTCCGACCCCTTAGGCTATTAGGAGGCGACCCGGGAGGAACCGTACGGATCCTCCCGGGGCCTCCGGCCCCCACCCGCGGGACGGTGCGAGGTGCTTCCGGCACCACGGACCAAGCCCGATCAAGACCAACTGACGTCAGCACGGCGTACAGGAACTGTCCTCAGGAGGACTCAGTGGCGAAGGCGAAGTTCGAGCGGACGAAGCCCCACGTCAACATCGGCACCATCGGTCACATCGACCACGGCAAGACCACGCTGACTGCGGCCATCACCAAGGTGCTGCACGACGCGTACCCGGACCTGAACCCCTTCACGCCGTTCGACCAGATCGACAAGGCCCCGGAGGAGCGTCAGCGCGGTATCACCATCTCGATCGCGCACGTCGAGTACCAGACCGAGGACCGTCACTACGCGCACGTCGACTGCCCGGGTCACGCTGACTACATCAAGAACATGATCACCGGTGCCGCCCAGATGGACGGCGCCATCCTGGTGGTCGCCGCCACCGACGGCCCGATGCCGCAGACCAAGGAGCACGTCCTCCTGGCCCGCCAGGTCGGCGTTCCGTACATCGTCGTCGCCCTGAACAAGGCCGACATGGTGGACGACGAGGAGATCCTGGAGCTCGTCGAGCTCGAGGTCCGTGAGCTGCTCTCCGAGTACGAGTTCCCGGGCGACGACCTGCCGGTCGTCCGCGTCTCCGCGCTGAAGGCCCTCGAGGGCGACGCCGAGTGGGGCGAGAAGCTCCTCGGCCTGATGAAGGCCGTCGACGAGAACATCCCCACCCCGGCCCGCGCCGTGGACCAGCCGTTCCTGATGCCGATCGAGGACGTCTTCACGATCACCGGTCGTGGCACCGTCGTCACCGGTCGTATCGAGCGCGGCATCCTCAAGGTCAACGAGACCGTCGACATCATCGGCATCAAGAACGAGAAGACCACCACCACGGTCACCGGTATCGAGATGTTCCGCAAGCTGCTCGACGAGGGCCAGGCCGGTGAGAACGTCGGTCTGCTGCTCCGTGGCATCAAGCGCGAGGACGTCGAGCGCGGCCAGGTCATCATCAAGCCGGGTTCGGTCACGCCGCACACCGACTTCGAGGCCCAGGCCTACATCCTGTCGAAGGACGAGGGTGGCCGCCACACCCCGTTCTTCAACAACTACCGCCCGCAGTTCTACTTCCGCACCACGGACGTGACCGGCGTCGTGACCCTCCCCGAGGGCACCGAGATGGTCATGCCGGGCGACAACACCGCCATGTCGGTTCAGCTGATCCAGCCGATCGCCATGGAGGAGGGCCTGAAGTTCGCCATCCGTGAGGGTGGCCGCACCGTCGGCGCCGGCCAGGTCACCAAGATCGTCAAGTAATCTGACGCTCTGACCTGCCTGCCCCGTACAGGCTGAGTCCGAAGGGCCCCGCGCACCGCACGGTGCGCGGGGCCCTTCGGCGTTCGTCCGGCCACCGGTTCACGAGGTCTTCAGGGGAGCGCGCTTCCCTTCACGGACCGCTCATCGCCGACTGTTATGGTCGGGCCACCAACAAGCTCCCGCCGTCGCGGAAAGTGGGACCCAACGCATGTCAACGGCACCGCTGTTGTCGGTCGTGATGCCGATCTACAACGAGCAGGAGGCGCTCCCGCTGACCGTCGAGCGGCTGCGGCCGATCCTCGACGGCCTCGACGTCGACTACGAGGTGGTCGGCGTCGACGACGGCAGCACCGACGCGACCCCGGTGCTGATGCAGAAGATCCGCCAGGACTGGCCGGAGTTCCGGATCGTCCGCTTCGCCCGCAACTCCGGGCACCAGGCCGCGCTCACGGCCGGCATCCACCGGGCCTTCGGCGACTACGTGGTCTCCATCGACGCCGACCTGCAGGATCCGCCGGAGAAGATCCCCGAGATGCTGGAGCTCGCCCGCGAGCGGCGCCTCGACATCGTGTACGGCGTCCGCGGCGACCGCGGCACCGACACGTCCTTCAAGCGGCACACCGCCGGGGCGTACTACTGGCTGATGCGCAAGCTGGTCGGCCAGCGGATGCCCAACCAGGCCGGCGACTACCGGCTGCTCAGCCGGGCCGCGGTGGACGCGCTGAAGGCGATGCCCGAGCACCAGCCGGTCTACCGGCTGCTGGTGCCGTGGCTGGGCTTCCCCAGCGGCGAGGTGGTCTACGTGCGCGAGGAGCGGGTCGCCGGCAGCACCCACTACCCGCTGTCCAAGATGGTCCGGCTGGCGCTGGACAGCGTCACCAACTTCTCCGCGGCCCCGCTGCGACTGGCCACCTGGCTCGGCCTGTTCAGCTTCCTGGTCTGCATCGCGCTGGCGCTCTACACCACGGTCGCGTACGCGCTGGGCTCCACCGTGCCCGGGTGGTCCTCGCTGTTCATAGGGATGCTGTTCATCGGCGCCGTCCAACTGGTCTGTGTCGGACTGCTCGGCGAGTACGTCGGCCGGATCTACTCCGCGGTCCAGGCGCGGCCCGCCTACTTCATCGGCTACGACTCGGCCGAGGAGCCCGATCGGTACGGTAACGGCGAGTGAACGAGATCCTCTCCACCGACCGGGACGGGCACGGCGGGCACGGCGGGCACGGCGGCCGGCCCGAGCACGGGGCGACCGCCGCCGGGCCGCGACCGATCCGGCGGCAGCTGCCGTCCTTCCTGGTCATCGGGGTGCTGAGCACCCTCTTCTACCTGGCGCTGTTCGTCCTGCTGCGGCTGGTCGCCTCCTCGCAGGTGGCCAACCTGGTCGCGCTGGCCGTCAGCGCGGTGGCCAACACCGCGGCCAACCGCCGCTTCACCTTCGGCATCACGGGCTCGGACGGCGCGGTGCGCCACCAGCTCCAGGGCGCGGTCGCGTTCCTGATCGGGCTCGGCCTGAGCAGCGGTGTCCTCGCGCTGCTCGACGTGGCCGTACCGCACGCGTCCCGGGTGGTCGAGGTGACCGGGCTGGTGGTGGCCAACGGCCTCGCCACCGTGGCCCGGTTCGTCCTCCTCAAACTGTGGGTCTTCAGGAAGCGCTGACGGCCGAGAGCGGCCGCTCCTGCGCGCCCCCGGCCCGGCGGCCGGTACTCGTCCACGCCCAGTACCCGAGCACCGCGCAGCCGGCCACCGCGGTCAGCAGCGCCGTCGCCGAGCCCGCGGGCGGGTGCCAGGTGCCGGCCAGCGGGTTGAGCGGGGTGTACGTCACCGATCCGCCGAGGCCGGACTGCCAGCGGATCATCGTGTACGCCAGGAACGCCAGCTGCAGCGGCAGCACCAGCAGCGCGATCGTCCGCACCAGCGAGGCCGACCGGGCCCCGTCGAGGCTGCCGCGCCGACCGAGGATGAACGCGGCGATCAGGGGAACGCCGACTGCCACCGGCAGCATGTAGCGGCCCTGGCCGGCGAAGCCGACCTTGTGCGCGGCGAGCGCGTCGGAGAGCGTGATCACCGCGAACGGGGCGAGGAAGAAGGCGAGCACCCGCCAGCGGTCGCTCCAGGCGCCGAAGGCGAGCGCGGGCAGCACCAGGCAGCCGACGGCCAGGTACCAGAGGTAGTACGCGGTGCCGGGCAGGTGCACGTCCAGCCAGGACGGCACACCGACCAGCTCGGTGAAGTAGTCCGGCCAGCGCATGACCACCTCGTGCCGGATGGCGTTGGACACCGTGATGCCGGGCGGCACCTGGACGGCCATCATCTCCGAGGCCTTCATGACCACGGTCCACAGCGCTCCCGCGGCGCCGGTGACCAGCAGGGCGGCCGCCGCCCACCAGGCGGGCCGGAAGCGGATCAGTTCCTTCAGCCGTGCCCGTGTCGCCGGGACCAGCATGATCCCGAGGATCGCCGTGCACCACAGCGGTCCGAGCGCGCGCACCGTCATCAGCACCGAACCGGCGATCCCGATCTGCACCATGGCCGCGCGCCGCAGTGGCTGCTCCGGGTCCAGCATGGTCGGGAGGAGGGCCGCGACGAGGGCCACCCCGGCCGCGATCTCGACGCCGTTGGGGTTGATCGAGCCCGCCAGGTGGAGGGTGATCGGGGTCACCGCGACCAGGACGCCGGCCGCGGCGAGTCGGTGCCTGGTCCAGGCGACGGTGGCGTGCGCGGCGGAGGCGAGCAGTGCCGACACCAGGCCGGCGCTGATCAGGCGGCCCAGGGTGAGTCCGACCCAGTTCGGCCAGATGGCCATCGGCCAGCCCACGAGCGCGTAGTAGACGGGGTTGTACCGGCCGGCCCTGGTCGCCACTCGTTCGATCTTCTGGTCGCCACCCGGCGGCACGGCGCAGGTCACGGGTTCGGAGGGGTTGAACCACCAGCAGTTGTCGCGGACGATCGAGGCCGGCACGTGCTGGAACGCCCCGGTGCCGCCGCCGGCGGCCTCGGGCTTGGGCGCGAACTCCCCTCGGGCCACCCCGACCGCGCGGATGATGTGTTCCCGTTCGTCCGGGCTCGCATCGTAGGGGGAGGCCAGGACCCATCCTGCGCAGACGAGGAAGAACCCGATGAACGCGGTCCACCAGGTGCGTCGGAACAGCAGACGCCCCGGACGGGTGAAGCTGCCGTCGGATCTCTTGGCGGGGGGGACGGACGGTGCGTTCACCGCGGGAGAGTAAGAGGACACGCGACCAACATATCCGGTGCGAGGAGCCTTCCCCCGGTGACCAGTATGCCGAGGCCTCTCCCGCCCCTTACGATTCCCCCGTGACTTCACTGGATTTGCCCGCGGAAGCGTCTGAGACCTCCGCGAAGAGCCGCATTGCCGGACTTTTGCGCCATAGCGCCGTGCGGTTCCTGGCCAGCGGCGTCACCAGCACCGTGATCGACATGGGGACGCTGTACGTGCTGCACGGCGTGCTGCGTCTGCCGCTGGCCCTGTCCACGCTCTCCGGAGTGCTGGCCGGATTCACGGTCAACTTCCTGCTCAACCGGATCTGGGCGTTCGGCAGCTCGTCTCCGGTCGGCGGGCAGACCGTGCGCTACATGCTGCTCGCGTCCGCGAACTGGATCAGCACCGTCCTCCTGGTGGGCGGGCTCGTCAGGCTCGGACTGTTCTACCTGCTGGCCCGGGCCATCCCCCTGGTGATCCTCTCGATCGTGAACTACTTCGGCTACAAGTACTGGGTCTTCAAGGACAAGTGACCGCTACGGCGTGACCGACCCGGCGTGACCGGAACGACGAAGGCCCGGCCGGATCCCTCCGGCCGGGCCTTCGCGCGCGTGCGTGGAACCCCCGGTGCTACCGGGTGCGCAGGCTCTCGGTGAACGCCTTGCAGGTCTCGTACGTCGGCAGCAGGCCGGAGGAGACCGCCTCCGCCAGCGAGGGCGCGGCCTCGTCCCGGGCCGACAGCAGCGGCTGGTCGGCCGGCCACTCGATGCCCAGGTCGGGGTCGAGCGGGTGGACCGAGTGCTCGCCGGTCGGGTTGTACGTCTCGGAGCAGAGGTACGAGAGCGTGGCGTCGTCGGTCAGCGCGCAGAAGCCGTGGCCCAGGCCCTCCGGGATGTAGACCGCGCGGCGCTCCACGTCGTCGAGCCGCACGCCCTCCCAGCGGCCGAAGGTCGGCGAGCCGACCCGCAGGTCGACGATGACGTCGAGCACGGCGCCGCGCACGCAGGTCACGTACTTGGCCTGGCCGGGCGGCACGTCGGCGAAGTGGATGCCGCGGACCACGCCGCGCGAGGAGACCGAGAGGTTGGCCTGGGCCAGCCGCAGCGGGTGGCCGACGACCTCGGCCAGCCGGTCGAAGCGGTACCACTCGGTGAACAGGCCGCGCGGGTCGCCGTGCAGCTGAGGGGTGATCTCGATCAGGCCCTCGATGCCCAGTTCCTGGAACTTCACTTGGCGTCCTCCTCGTCCAGCAGGGCCAGCAGGTACTGTCCGTAGCCGCTCTTCAGCAGTGGCTCGGCGAGCTCGCGCAGCTGCTCGGAGCTGATCAGGCCGGCCCGCCAGACGGCCTCCTCGATGCAGCCGATCTTGAAGCCCTGGCGCTCCTCGATGACCCGGACGAACTCCGAGGCCTGCACCATCGAGACGAAGGTGCCGGTGTCCAGCCAGGCGGTGCCGCGGTCCAGGATCGTGACGTTCAGTTCGCCCTTGCGCAGGTAGGCGTCGTTGACCGCGGTGATCTCCAGCTCGCCGCGCGCGCTGGGCTGCAGGCCGCGGGCGATCTCCACGACCCGGTTGTCGTAGAAGTACAGGCCGGGGACGGCGTAGCGGGACTTGGGCTTCTCGGGCTTCTCCTCGATGGAGATCGCCTGGCCGTTCTCGTCGAACTCGACCACGCCGTACGCCGTCGGGTCGGCCACCGGGTACGCGAAGACCCGGCCGCCGGGGGAGTCGGTGTGCTCCGCGAGGCGGGTGCCGAGGCCGCTGCCGTGGAAGATGTTGTCGCCGAGGATGAGGGCGACCGACTCGTCACCGATGAAGTCCGCGCCGAGCACGAAGGCCTGGGCGATGCCCTCGGGCTTCTCCTGGACGGTGTACTGCAGCTTGAGGCCGAGCTGCGAGCCGTCGCCCAGCAGGCGCTCGAACTGCTCGCGGTCGGCGGGGGTGGTGATGATCAGGATCTCGCTGATGCCCGCCATCACCAGGGTGGACAGCGGGTAGTAGATCATCGGCTTGTCGAAGACCGGGAGCAGCTGCTTCGAGACCGCCCGGGTGAGCGGCCACAGACGCGAGCCGGTCCCACCGGCCAGGAGGATTCCACGCATGCGAGCAGCTTAAGTGAGGGCCGTCTGCGGTCCGTCCCGGGCCGTGCGAGGGGGCCGATCGGCGACGGTAGACTACGCGCATTATGCGCATCCTCGTTACCGGCGGCGCCGGATTCATCGGTTCGGAGTTCGTCCGTCAGCTCCTCGGAGCGGACGAGAGCGCCCGGATCACCGTCTTCGACAAGCTCACCTACTCGGGCGTCCTGGAGAACCTGGCCCCGGTGGCCGGCCACCCGGGCTACACCTTCGTCCAGGGCGACATCTGCGACGCGGACGCCGTGGACCAGGTCATGCCGGGCCACGACGTGGTGGTGCACTTCGCCGCCGAGTCGCACGTGGACCGCTCGATCGCCGGCGCGGGCCCGTTCGTCGTGACCAACGTGCTCGGCACCCAGGTCCTGCTGGACGCCGCCCGCAAGCACGGCGTCGGCCGCTTCGTCCACGTCTCCACCGACGAGGTCTACGGCTCGATCAGCGAGGGCTCCTGGACGGAGACCTGGCCGCTGGCCCCCAACTCCCCGTACTCGGCCTCCAAGGCCGGCTCCGACCTGCTGGCGCTGGCGTACCACCGCACGCACGGCATGGACGTCGTGGTGACCCGCTGCTCCAACAACTACGGGCACTACCAGTTCCCGGAGAAGGTCATCCCGCTGTTCACCACCAACCTGATCGACGGCAGGAAGGTGCCGCTGTACGGCAACGGCGGCAACGTCCGCGACTGGCTGCACGTCTCGGACCACTGCCGGGGCATCGAGCTGGTCATGCGCGGCGGCCGGGCCGGTGAGGTCTACAACATCGGCGGCGGCACCGAGGTCACCAACAAGGAGCTGACCGGCCTGCTGCTGGAGGCCGCGGGCGCCGGCTGGGAGATGGTCGAGTACGTCGAGGACCGCAAGGGCCACGACCTGCGCTACTCCCTGGACATCAGCAAGATCCGCGAGGAGCTCGGCTACGAGCCGCAGGTCTCCTTCCCGGACGGCCTCGCCGCGACCATCACCTGGTACCGCGAGAACCGCGCCTGGTGGGAGCCGCTGAAGCAGAAGGCGGCCCTGGCCAAGTGACCGCGAACGCCGCCGGCCGGGTCCGCTGGCTGGTCACCGGCGCGGCCGGGATGCTCGGCCGGGACCTGCTGCAGGTCCTGGCCGGCGACCCGACCGCCGAGGTCACCGCGCTGCGCCGGGCCGACCTCGACATCACCGACGCCGCGGCCGTCCAGGCCGCCGTCGAGGGCCACGACCTCGTGGTCAACTGCGCCGCGTGGACGGACGTCGACGGCGCCGAGACCGAGGAGGACGCCGCCACCGCCGTCAACGGCACCGGCGTGCGCCACCTGGCCGCGGCCTGCGCCAAGACCGGCGCCCGGCTGCTGCACGTCTCCACCGACTACGTGCTGCCGGGCGACGCCACCGAGCCCTGCCCGGAGGACGCCCCGACCGCGCCGGTCAACGCCTACGGCCGCAGCAAGCTGGTGGGGGAGCGGGCCGTCACCGAACTGCTCCCCGAACACGGCTACGTCGTGCGCACCGCCTGGCTGTACGGCGAGCACGGCCCGAACTTCGTGGCCACCATGCTCAAGCTGGCCGCCCAGCGCGACACCCTCGACGTGGTCGACGACCAGCACGGTCAGCCGACCTGGTCGTACGCCCTGGCCGTCCGCCTGGTCGAGCTCGGCCGGGCCGCACTCGACGGATCGGCCCCGGCCGGGATCTACCACGGCACCGCGAGCGGCCGGACCACCTGGTTCGGGCTGGCCCGCGAGACCTACGCGCTGAGCGGGCTGGACCCGGAGCGGATCCGCCCGACCACCTCGGAGGCGTTCGTCCGCCCGGCCGTGCGCCCCGCCTTCAGCGTGCTCGGCCACGACCGCTGGGCCGCCGCCGGCCTGGCGCCGCTCGCCGAGTGGCGGACCATGCTGGCCGAGGCCCTGGAGCGCCCGGAGTTCCGGGCGCTGCGCACCGCGGCGGAGCGGTGACCGGCGTGCTCGGCCGACTGACGCGCGCGCTGCCGCCGGGACTGCTGGCGGTCGGCGTCGGCACGGTCACCCTCGGCGGCGCCTCGTACGTGCACCTCGGGGTGGCCGGGCACGCGCTCGACCGCCAGGCGATCGCCGACGTCAACGTCCTGTGGACGATCGCCATGGCGTTCGCGCTCGGGCTGTTCTTCCCGGTCGAGCAGGAGCTGACCCGGGTGATCGCCGCCCGCACCGCCCGGGGCGAGGGCGCGGCCCCGGTGCTGCGCAAGGCGACCGTGCTGACCGGCGGACTGCTGCTGGCGGTCCTCACCGGACTGGGCGTGTTCTCCCGGCCGCTCGCCGACACGTTCTTCCACGGCGACCGGAGCCTGGTGGTGGCCCTGGCCGCCGCCTTCGTCGGCCCGGCCGCCTGCTACCTGACCCGCGGGGTGCTGGCCGGCCTCGGGCACTTCGGCGCGTACGGCTTCCAGCTCGGCCTGGACGGCTTCCTGCGGATGGCGTTCTCGGTCGGCCTGCTGCTGGCGGGCGTGCACTCGGCGCTCGCGTACAGCCTGGTCCTGGCCGTCTCCCCGGTGCTGGCGATGCTGGTGAGCCTGCCGCGGACGCTGCGGATCGCCCGGCCGGGGCCGGCCATCGGCTGGCGTGAGCTGTACAGCGGCCTGGGCATGCTCACCGCCTCGTTCCTGCTCGCCCAGTTCGTCGCCAACGCCGCCGTGCTCAGCATCCAGGTGCTGGCGCCCTCGCAGGCCGTGCTGGTCGGCGCGATCACCGGCGCGATGGTGCTCAGCCGGGTCCCGCTGTTCGTCTTCGGCGCGCTGCAGGCCTCGCTGATGTCGGGGCTGTCGACGGCCGTGGCGACCGGCGACCGGGCCGGCTTCCGCAAGCTCCTCACCAAGACCTGCGGCGTGGTGACGGCCCTCGGCGTCCTCGGCGGAGTGCCCGCCGTGGTCCTCGGGCCATGGATGATTCACGTCGCGTTCAACGCGGACCGGCATGCTCTCGGTCCGGTGGACTTCCTCTGGCTGTCGGTGGGCACCCTCGCCTACCTGCTCGCCACGGTGGTCGGCCAGGCGGTCATCGCCCGCGGCCACCACCGCCGGCAGCTGCTCGGCTGGGTGCTCGGCACCGCCGCGCTGCTGCTGATCACCTGCCTGCCGGGCGCCCCGGCGACCCGCGTGGAGGCCGCGTACACCGTCGGTCCGCTCGTGGTGCTCGCGGTCATGTTGCTGGCGCTGCGCGGCGACGGTAGCGTGCGCGGCGCCGAGCCCGATGTTCCGCGCGTCACGGTTTCCGCGGGTTGATCCCAGTGCCTCCGCTGCTCCCCTGGCGACGTGCCGTCGTTTCCGCATCTCTACTATTTCCTTCACCCACGCGAGAAAGGCGAGATCCAACGTGCAGCTGAGTGTGCTGACTTCGATCACCGGCGTGCTGGTGCTCGTGTGGATCCTTGAGCTGCTGCGTCGTCAGCAACTCCGGGAGAAGTACGCGGCGCTCTGGCTCGGCATCGGTCTGGTGGTCGCGCCGCTGGGATTCTTCCCGCGGCTCCTGGACTCGACCGCACGGCGTCTGGGCGTGGCCTCCGGCGTGAGCCTCGTGCTGTTCGCCGGGTTCGTACTGGTGCTGCTGGTCTGTGTGCACCTCAGCTGGGAGACCAGCCGCCTCGAGGCGGAGACCCGCACCCTGGCCGAGGACGTCGCGATGATGCGCGCCCACCTCGCCGAGCACCACGACTTCCCGATTGCGCGCACGGGCAACAGCGCGATTGACCCCGAGGTGAAGGCATGATCGACGACAAGCGGGTACTGATCATCCTGCCCGCCTGGAACGAGGCCGAGGGTCTGCCGAAGATCCTCCGCGAGATCCAGCAGAAGCTGCCCGGCGTGGACACCCTGGTCGTCGACGACGGCTCGACGGACAGCACCGCCGCCGTCGCCGCCGCCTACGGCTCCAAGGTCGCGCAGCTGCCGTACAACCTGGGTGTCGGCGGCGCGATGCGCTTCGGCTACCGCTACGCGCACCTGCACGACTACGACGTGGCGATCCAGTGCGACGCGGACGGCCAGCACGACCCGGCCTACGTGCCCGCGCTGCTGGAGCAGCTCCGCACCGCGGACCTGGTCATCGGCGCCCGCTTCGCCGGCGAGGGCTCGTACAAGGTGCGCGGCCCGCGCGCCTGGGCGATGAAGCTGCTCTCGGTGGTGCTGTCGCGGGTCGCCAAGACCCGGCTCACCGACACCACCTCGGGCTTCAAGGCCTGCAACAAGCCGATGATCGAGTTCTTCTCGCACTGGTACCCGGTCGAGTACCTGGGCGACACCATCGAGAGCATGGTCGGCGCCGCCCGCTGCGGGTTCGTCATCCGCCAGGTCCCGGTCGCGATGCGCGAGCGGACCACCGGCACGCCGTCCGCCTCCCCGATCAAGGCGACGATCTACCTGGCCCGGGCAGGCCTGGTGCTGCTGCTCGCCCTCATCCGCCGGATGCCGGCGAACGTGAAGGCCATCGAGCCCGCCACCCGCGCCGCCGCCCGTCGGCCCGAGCTCATCGGCAAGGTCTAGGTCTGTAGATGTCCCGATTCGAGATCCTGATGCCGTACTACGGCGACGTCCGACTCATGCAGGACGCCGTCCGCAGTGTGTTGGCCCAGGACGGGGACGACTGGCGCCTGACGGTCGTCGACGACGGCAAGGAACCGGACGTACCGGGCTGGTTCGAGTCCCTCGCCGACCCGCGGGTCCGGTACTTCCGCAACGAGAACAACCTCGGCGTCAGCGGCAACTTCAACCGCTGCGTCCAGCTCGCCGAGTACGACTACCTCGTGCTCATGGGGTGCGACGACCTGATGCACCCCAACTACCTCCGGGTGGTCCGGGAGGCCCTCAGGCGCTTCCCCGACGCGGGCATGGTGCAGCCCGGTGTGCAGGTCATCGGCGCTGACGGGCAGCCCACGAGCAGCCTCGCGGACACCGTCAAGCGCAAGCTGTACGCACCGAAGAACCCCGGCCCGGTCCTGATGTCCGGCGAGCCGCTCGCGATGAGCCTGATGCGGGGCGACTGGCTGTACTTCCCGTCCATCTGCTGGCGGACGAAGGACATCCAGCAGACCAGCTTCCGGGCCGATCTGGGGGTCATCCAGGACCTCGCGGTGGTCGTCGACCTGCTGCTCGCGGACGTCTCGCTGGCGGTGATGACCGAGGTGTGCTTCAGCTACCGGCGGCACGCCGTCAGCGAGTCCTCGGTGACGGCCTTCACCGGCAAGCGGTTCGAGGAAGCCCGCCGCTTCTTCCGGGAGACGGGCGACCGGTTGGACGCCCACGGCTGGCGCCGCGCGGGAGCCATCTCCCGCCGCTACGTCTCGTCCCGGCTGCACGCGATAAGCATGATTCCTGCGGCCGGCCGCAAGGCGGGCCTGCAGGGGGTCGGGGCGATGCTGAGCCACGTGGCCGGCCGCCGGGCCTGATCCGGCGTCCGCACCCTCCCCGCCCCCGAGACGAACCGGGCCCGGTACGCAGTGCGCGTACCGGGCCCGGTGCTTTCGGTGGTTCAGGAGGCCGCCGGGGAGAGCGGCCGATCCGCCGGGACGGCCTCCGGGCGCTCCAGGCCCCGCGGCGGCTTGCGCAGCCCCAGGTCCTTCAGCTTGAGCGCGGGCTTCTCGACGGTGTGCCAGGAGCAGAACGCGGCGACCACCGAGAGCGCCACCGAGGCCGCCGTGTACGCCCAGTAGCCGTGCTTGCCGACGCCCCACAGCGCCAGGCACTGCTGGATCGGGAAGGCGTAGATGTACACCCCGTAGGAGAGGTCCACCTTGGTGCCGACCTTGGTCAGCGGACCGGGCATCCGGCAGGCCAGCCAGACCAGCAGGTAGGCGAAGGCCGGCAGCCCGAGCACCGTGAAGCCGCCGAACCGGGCGGAGCCGAGGAAGACGGCGGCGGCCAGCACACCGGCCACGTCGTTGACCGGCAGGCGGTCCTTGTACAGCTCCGCGAGTGCGCCGAGGCCGAACATGAAGGTCAGGGGTAGGAACATGTCCAGGCTGATCGAGCCCAGGAACGGCAGCTGCCAGCCGGTCAGGCCGGTCGGCGCGTACTCGGGGGCCCGCAGCAGGTGGAAGGCCGAGGCGAGGTGGACCATGTACGCGTACAGCCCGAGGACCATCAGGGTGACGGCCCAGCGCGCCCGCCGCAGCACGCCGACCGCGGCCAGCGAGACCACCAGCAGGTAGCAGAGGACCTCGTACGCCAGCGACCAGACCGAGCCGTTGAAGGCCGTCGGGTGCGGCACGTGGTCGAGCAGCCCGGAGATGCCCCACTGGTACACCCCGATCGACCAGTTGGCCTCCAGGTACTCCAGCGGGCCCTGCGGGTGCGACCAGAAGCCGGCCAGCCGGCCCTGGTGGTACGCGACCACCGGCGCGACCACGAAGGCCGTGAGCAGCAGGCAGGCCCAGAGGCCGGGCAGGATGCGGATGGCCCGGTTCCAGAGGAAGCGCGCCGGGCTCAGCCGCATGCCGCTGCGGGTGATCAGCAGGCCGGAGAGCACGAAGAAGCCGCTCACCGCGATCGCGCCGACGTTGGTCTGGCCCCGGCTCTCCAGCAGCCCGAGGTCCGGCTTGCCCATCCCGAGCGGCATCGCGTGGGCGAAGATCACGGCGAGGGCGAGCACGAGCCGGAGCAGGCCGAAGCCGTTCTTCCGTCCGAGGGCCTGGGCCAAGGGCGGAGAGGCCGTCAGAACCGACCTCTTGCGTGCGGTGCGAGACATGGGCGGGAGGCTCCGGGGCCGTGGTGGTGTGGGCGTGGACGGACTGCGCGGAGCTCACCCTATCGGCCCGCCCGCGGGGCTCCACGGCCAGTCGACGGCCGGGCGGCCGCCCGGACGGTCCGCGGTGGCACGCCCTCGGGGGGCGGTTACGATGAGTCGCACGGAGAGTGTGATAAGGGGACCGGTCGTCATCCCGGACGGATTCGGATGCGTGTGCTGCCTTCGAACTCGGGAGTGAGTGCTTCGCGTTGATTGTTAGCGTGACCTTCACAACCGGCCCGCACGGCAGTCGGGGCCGGACCAACCAGGGGAAGAGTCGGAGTTCAGTGCGTAGTCCAGCAAAGGCCGTCGAGGCGAAGCCTGACGGCCTCGAGCAGACCAGACAGGGAACGACCGATGTGCGCGGGGGAGCGGACCCGGTTGTCCGGATCCAGGCATGGACCCTGCGAGCAGCCACCCACCGGAGGTTCTGGCCGGCCGTCCTGATCGGGGGCTACCTCGCTCAGTTGCTCTTCCGGCTCTACCTCGTGCGACACATGAGTTTCCCGTCGGTGCACGCGGACGAGGACTCCTACCTCGTCCTGGCCCGAGTGCTGGCGGGCTACGGGACCACCGAGATGCCGGTCGGCGTGGTGATTCCGGGCGGGTACCCGCTGCTGATCTCCCCGGCGATGCGCGTCACGGACGATCCGGTGCTGGCCTACCACCTGATCATGGGCATCAACGCGGTGCTCAACGCCTTGGTCTTCCCGCTGGTCTATGTGGTCCTGCGCCGTCTGGGCATGCGCCGGATGCTGTCGTACGGCTTCGCCTTCGCCGTCGCGCTGCTGCCCCCGGTGGTCTTCTACTCGCAGTTCGTGATGTCCGACGTCGTGCTGCCGGTCGTCGTGCTGTGCTGGCTGATCTGCATGCACGGGTGGCTCTCCGAGGGAAGCAGCACCAAGCGGCAGTACTGGTACGCGGTCGGCATGGCGGCCTCGGCGGCCTTCGCGATGGCCACGCACGACCGCGGTGGCGTCGTCGTCGCGTTGACCGGCCTGGTCCTGGTACTGGCGCTGGTCCTCCGCTGGGCGCCGTGGCGGACCGGCCTGGTCGGCCTGGCGGTGCTCGGCGCCGGCTTCGGTGCTGCCAAGGCGCTGGCGGCCTGGTTGCTCCACCAGTTCACGGTGCCGGACAGCACCGTCGGCACGCAGGCGATAGAAGGCTTCACCAACCCCGAGCTGCTGCCCCGGACGCTGACACGTGCCCTCGGCCAGGTCTGGTACCTGATCGTCTCCACGTGGGGCATGGCCGGTCTGGCGATCGCGATCTGCCTGTTCGGGCTGTTCAGCAAGCGGGTACCGAGGGCCTCCCGGGTGGTCGGCGCGGTGATGGTCTCGCTGATGTGCGGCATCGCGCTCGCCTCCTCCGCGGCGCTGCCGGACGACGGCCGGATCGACAACTGGGTGTACGCCCGGTACCTGTCCACGCTGGTCCCGCCGATGTTCGCCGTCGGTGTCGCGGTGCTGGCCAGACTGGGCCGCCGGCAGATCGCCTACGTCGCCCTGGGGGCGATCGGGATCGCGGGGTTCTGCTACGTGGAGGTGACCCAGTACGCGACCTGGCGGCTCTACAAGCAGGTCTTCATCGGCTGGGCGCTGCCTGACACCTCCTTCCTCACCGCCAACTGGAACGGCCTGCAGATGGCCCGGGCGACCGCCGCGGCCTTCGCGCTGCTGCTGGTGGTGTTCCTGTTCCGGATCGCCGCCGGGCGGAAGGTGCTCTGGGTGGTCGCCGTCTCGCTGTCCCTGTTCGCCGGCCTGGCGACGGCGACGATCACCGATCGGCTCTCCACGCCGCACGCCAACGACCGCAAGCCCGCGGCGACCGGCTTCACCAAGGAGGCGGGGATCAAGCGCGGCGACAACCTGGTGATCGCCTGGGACATGGGATGGGATCTGAGGATGGCGCAGACCTACGAGATCCTTCCCGGCCGCGTCTGGTACAAGGACCCGCGCTGGCAGGGCGTCCCGGCCCAGGCGACGGCGATCGTCACCCCGCTCGCCGCCGAGGGCAAGGCTCCGGAGTCGTACTGGCCGGACCATCCGCAGGAGTGGTACGTGGCCAAGGAGAGCAAGAAGAACGGCTGGATCCTCTGGCGCAAGCACTGAGCGGCCGAGGTACCCCGTCGGGGCCGGTGAGGAGCGCCTCACCGGCCCCGATTGGCATCCGGACTGCTCCATGTGGCAGTATGTCCAAGTTGCTCGGTTGAGTGCCGATGCTGCGCGCCTCCCGCCGGGAGGACCGGAAGCGAGTCCCATGTACTCGTCGTTCCCGTGATGGCCGTCAAGCGTGAGTTCTACGCCACGGCAGCTGCGGGGCGAAAGTACGGGAATCTTCCGGGAAGCGTGTGCGGGGCCTCGACCCGGCTCACCCCAACCCCGTAGTTCGAAACCGACGAGATTTTTCGCCGGTTTTTTGCAAGCGCGAGGGCGACACGCCCGAGCGCGGGGGTCGAAGGGGGAGTCGTGTGGCAACTAAGAGGACAAAGGACTACTGAGTAGCCATGGCGGGACAGAAGATCCGCATCCGGCTCAAGGCCTACGACCACGAGGTCATCGACTCCTCGGCGAAGAAGATCGTCGAGACGGTGATCCGTACTGGTGCGCAGGTCGCGGGCCCGGTGCCGCTGCCCACTGAGAAGAACGTGTACTGCGTCATCCGCTCGCCGCACAAGTACAAGGACTCGCGCGAGCACTTCGAGATGCGTACTCACAAGCGTCTGATCGACATCCTCGACCCCACGCCGAAGACGGTTGACTCGCTGATGCGTCTCGACCTGCCGGCCGGCGTCGACATCGAGATCAAGCTCTGAGAGGCGCACCGAAGATGGCTAAGCAGATTAAGGGCATCCTGGGCGAGAAGCTCGGCATGACCCAGGTCTGGGACGAGAACAACCGGGTCGTGCCGGTGACCGTCGTCAAGGCCGGGCCGAATGTCGTGACCCAGGTCCACACCGCCGACAGCCCGGCCGGCTACGACGCCGTCCAGATCGGCTTCGGCGAGATCGACCCCCGCAAGGTGAACAAGCCCCTCGCGGGTCACTTCGCCAAGGCCGGTGTCACCCCGCGCCGTCACCTGGTCGAGCTGCGTACCTCGGACGCCTCCGAGTACACCCTGGGCCAGGAGATCACCGCCGAGCTGTTCGAGGCGGGTGTCAAGGTCGACGTGACCGGCACCTCCAAGGGCAAGGGCTTCGCCGGTGTCATGAAGCGCCACAACTTCCGTGGTCTCGGCGCCGGTCACGGCACCCAGCGCAAGCACCGCTCGCCCGGTTCCATCGGTGGCTGCGCCACCCCGGGCCGTGTGTTCAAGGGCCTGCGCATGGCTGGTCGGATGGGCCACGAGCGTGTCACGACCCAGAACCTGACCGTGCACGCGGTCGACGCGGAGAAGGGTCTGCTGCTCATCAAGGGCGCCGTCCCGGGCCCGAACGGCGGCCTCGTCCTCGTCCGCACCGCGGCGAAGGGGCTGTGAGGAAATGAGCACCATTGACATCCTGTCGCCGGCTGGCGACAAGACCGGCAGCATCGAGCTGCCGGCCGAGATCTTCGACGCGAAGGTCAGCGTTCCGCTGATGCACCAGGTCGTCGTGGCGCAGCTCGCTGCGGCCCGTCAGGGCACCCACAAGACCAAGACTCGTGGCGAGGTCCGCGGTGGCGGCAAGAAGCCGTACCGCCAGAAGGGCACCGGCCGCGCCCGTCAGGGCTCGACCCGTGCGCCGCAGTTCGCCGGCGGTGGCGTCGTGCACGGTCCCGTGCCGCGCGACTACTCGCAGCGGACCCCGAAGAAGATGATCGCCGCCGCTCTGCGCGGTGCGCTCACCGACCGGGCCCGCCACAACCGCATTCACGTCGTCACCGGCGTGACCGCGACCGAGGCGCCGTCGACCAAGGCCGCCAAGAGCCTGTTCGGCAAGATCACCGAGCGCAAGAACGTCCTCCTGGTCGTCGAGCGCGACGACGAGCTGGGCCTCAAGTCCGCTCGCAACCTGCCGCACGTGCACATCCTGGACGCCGGTCAGCTGAACACCTACGACGTGCTCGTCTCCGACGATGTGGTCTTCACCCAGGCCGCCTTCGAGCGTTTCGTGGCCGGTCCGGCCGCGTCCGCCAAGGCCGTTGCCGCTGAGGGCGAGCTCGAAGGGAGCGCCGCCTGATGAGCGACGTTACGAGCAAGACGTTCACGGACCCCCGTGACGTCCTGGTGAAGCCGGTCATCTCCGAGAAGAGCTACAGCCTTCTCGACGAGAACAAGTACACGTTCATCGTGTCGCCGGGCGCCAACAAGACCCAGATCAAGCAGGCCGTCGAGGCGGTCTTCTCGGTCAAGGTCGAGGCTGTCAACACGATCAACCGTCAGGGCAAGCGCAAGCGCTCCAAGACGGGCTTTGGCAAGCGCAAGGACACCAAGCGCGCCATCGTGACGCTGGCCGAGGGCAACCGCATCGACATCTTCGGTGGTCCGGTCTCCTGAACAGGGAGATCGTGATCGTCGATTAGGACGAGGACGAGAGAGCCAAATGGGCATCCGCAAGTACAAGCCGACTACGCCGGGCCGTCGTGGCTCCAGCGTGGCCGACTTCGTAGAAATCACGCGGTCCACTCCGGAGAAGTCGCTGGTTCGCCCGCTGCACAGCAAGGGCGGCCGTAACAACGCCGGTCGTGTCACCGCTCGCCACCAGGGTGGCGGTCACAAGCGCGCCTACCGCGTGATCGACTTCCGTCGTCACGACAAGGACGGCGTGCCGGCCAAGGTCGCGCACATCGAGTACGACCCGAACCGCACCGCGCGCATCGCGCTCCTGCACTACGCGGACGGCGAGAAGCGCTACATCATCGCGCCGCGCGGCATCGCGCAGGGTGACCGGATCGAGAACGGCGCTGGCGCCGACATCAAGCCGGGCAACAACCTGCCGCTGCGCAACATCCCGGTCGGTACCACCATCCACGCGGTGGAGCTGCGTCCCGGCGGCGGTGCCAAGCTGGCCCGCTCGGCCGGCTCCGGCATCCAGCTGCTGGCGCGTGAGGGCAAGATGGCGCACCTGCGCATGCCCTCCGGTGAGATCCGCCTGGTGGACGCGCGCTGCCGCGCCACCGTCGGCGAGGTCGGCAACGCCGAGCAGTCGAACATCAACTGGGGCAAGGCCGGCCGCATGCGCTGGAAGGGCGTCCGCCCGACCGTGCGTGGTGTCGCCATGAACCCGATCGACCACCCGCACGGTGGTGGTGAGGGTAAGACCTCCGGTGGTCGCCACCCGGTCTCGCCGTGGGGTAAGCCCGAGGGCCGTACCCGTCGCCCGAACAAGGCGTCGGACAAGCTCATCGTGCGCCGCCGCAAGACCAACAAGAAGCGCTAGGAGCAGGTCAGATGCCGCGCAGTCTCAAGAAGGGCCCCTTCATCGACGGCCACCTCATCAAGAAGGTGGACGCTCAGAACGAGGCGGGTACCCAGAACGTCATCAAGACCTGGTCCCGTCGTTCCGTGATCTCCCCGAGCATGCTCGGTCACACGATCGCGGTCCACGATGGCCGCAAGCACGTCCCGGTGTTCGTCACCGAGTCGATGGTCGGCCACAAGCTCGGCGAGTTCGCTCCGACCCGCACCTTCCGTGGCCACGTGAAGGAAGACCGGAAGTCGAAGCGTCGCTAAGCGTCTGAGCTTGACGCGCCACAACGACTCAATGACTTACTCCATTAAGGGGACAACCATGGAAGCCAGGGCTCAGGCGCGGTACATCCGCGTGACGCCCATGAAGGCCCGCCGCGTGGTGGACCTCATCCGTGGCATGAATGCCACGGAGGCCCAGGCCGTCCTGCGTTTCGCTCCGCAGGCCGCCACCGTGCCGGTCGGCAAGGTGCTCGACAGCGCCATCGCCAACGCCGCGCACAACTACAACCACTCCAACGTGGACGACCTCTACATCTCCGAGGCGTACGTTGACGAGGGCCCGACCCTGAAGCGGTTCCGTCCGCGCGCCCAGGGCCGCGCCTACCGGATCCGCAAGCGGACCAGCCACATCACCGTGGTCGTCAGCAGCAAGGAAGGGACCCGGTAATGGGCCAGAAGGTTAACCCGCACGGGTTCCGCCTCGGCATCAGCACGGACTTCAAGTCCCGCTGGTACGCCGACAAGCTGTACAAGGACTACGTCAAGGAAGACGTCGCCATTCGTCGCATGATGACGAAGGGCATGGAGCGCGCCGGCATCTCCAAGGTCGAGATCGAGCGCACCCGCGACCGCGTCCGCGTCGACATCCACACCGCCCGCCCCGGCATCGTCATCGGTCGCCGTGGCACCGAGGCCGACCGCATCCGCGGCGACCTCGAGAAGCTGACCGGCAAGCAGGTCCAGCTGAACATCCTCGAGGTCAAGAACCCCGAGCTGGACGCCCAGCTCGTGGCTCAGGGCGTCGCGGAGCAGCTGTCCTCCCGCGTCTCCTTCCGCCGTGCCATGCGCAAGTCGATGCAGGGCACCATGAAGTCCGGCGCCAAGGGCATCAAGGTCCAGTGCTCCGGTCGTCTCGGCGGCGCCGAGATGAGCCGTTCGGAGTTCTACCGCGAGGGTCGCGTGCCGCTGCACACCCTCCGTGCGAACGTCGACTACGGCTTCTTCGAGGCCAAGACCACCTTCGGCCGCATCGGCGTGAAGGTCTGGATCTACAAGGGCGACGTCAAGAACATCGCCGAGGTCCGCGCTGAGAACGCCGCTGCCCGCTCGGGCAACCGCCCGGCCCGTCCCGAGGGCGGTCGTCCCGCCCGCGGTGGCGAGCGTCGTGGTGGCGAGCGCGGTGGCCGCGGCCGTCGTCCCGCCGCTGCCGAGGCCCCCGCGGCCCCGGCCGCCGAGGCTCCGGCTGCCGAGAACACCGGAACGGAGGCCTGACCGCAATGCTGATCCCCCGTCGGGTCAAGCACCGCAAGCAGCACCACCCGAAGCGCCGTGGCGCCTCCAAGGGTGGCACCGAGCTGGCGTTCGGCCAGTTCGGCATCCAGGCCGTGACCCCGGCCTACGTGACGAACCGTCAGATCGAGTCCGCTCGTATCGCGATCACCCGTCACATCCGCCGTGGCGGCAAGGTCTGGATCAACATCTACCCGGACCGCCCGCTCACCAAGAAGCCGGCCGAGACCCGCATGGGTTCCGGTAAGGGTTCGCCGGAGTGGTGGATCGCGAACGTGCACCCGGGTCGGGTCATGTTCGAGCTGTCGTACCCGAACGAGAAGGTTGCTCGCGAGGCGCTCACCCGCGCCGCGCACAAGCTGCCGATGAAGTGCCGGATCGTCCGGCGCGAGGACGGTGAGAGCTGATGTCGGCCGCTACCAAGGCTGCTGAGCTTCGCTCGCTGGACAACGAGGGTCTCGTTGCGAAGCTCCGCGAGGCCAAGGAGGAGCTGTTCAACCTCCGCTTCCAGGCGGCGACCGGGCAGCTCGACAACCACGGACGGCTCAAGCTCGTCCGGAAGGACATCGCGCGGATCTACACCCTGATGCGCGAGCGCGAGCTGGGCATCGAGACGGTGGAGAACGCCTGATGACTGAGAACACCAACGAGACGCGCGGTTTCCGCAAGACCCGTGAGGGTCTCGTCGTCAGCGACAAGATGGACAAGACCGTCGTCGTCGCCGTCGAGGACCGCGTCAAGCACGCTCTGTACGGCAAGGTCATCCGCCGTACGAACAAGCTGAAGGCGCACGACGAGCAGAACGCGTGCGGCGTGGGCGACCGGGTCCTCCTCGCGGAGACCCGCCCGCTGTCCGCGACGAAGCGCTGGCGCGTCGTCGAGATCCTCGAGAAGGCCAAGTAACGAAGCCGATGAGGTACGGCCGTATGTGCACCGGGTCCGTTCAGGACGCCGGTGTGAGCAGCGGCCGGCCCGTCGACTCTCGTTGACGATCAGGAGAAAGCTGTGATCCAGCAGGAGTCGCGACTGCGTGTTGCCGACAACACTGGTGCCAAGGAGATCCTTTGCATCCGTGTTCTCGGTGGCTCCGGTCGCCGCTACGCCGGAATCGGGGACGTCATCGTCGCGACCGTCAAGGACGCGATCCCCGGTGGCTCGGTGAAGAAGGGTGACGTCGTCAAGTGCGTCGTCGTCCGCACCGTCAAGGAGCGTCGTCGTCCGGATGGCTCGTACATCCGCTTCGACGAGAACGCCGCGGTCGTTCTGAAGAACACCGAGGGTGACCCCCGTGGTACCCGCATCTTCGGCCCCGTGGGCCGCGAGCTGCGCGACAAGAAGTTCATGAAGATCATCTCGCTGGCGCCGGAGGTGCTCTGACCCATGGCGAACAGCATGAAGATCAAGAAGGGTGACCTGGTTCAGGTCATCACCGGCAAGGACAAGGGCAAGCAGGGCAAGGTCATCCAGGCCCTGCCGGCTGAGAACAAGGTCCTGGTCGAGGGTGTGAACCGGGTCAAGAAGCACACCAAGCCGGGTCCGGGCACCCAGGGTGGCATCGTCACCGTCGAGGCCCCGGTTCACGTCTCCAACGTCCAGCTGGTCGTGGAGAAGGACGGCAAGAAGGTCGTCACCCGCGTTGGCTACCGCTTCGACGACGAGGGCAACAAGATCCGCGTTGCCAAGCGAACCGGTGAGGACATCTGATGTCTGAGACGACTGTTGAGAAGGTGGCCCCCCGCCTCAAGGAGCGTTACAACTCCGAGATCAAGGGCCAGCTGCAGGAGCAGTTCAAGTACGAGAACGTCATGCTGATCCCCGGCCTGGTCAAGGTCGTGGTCAACATGGGTGTCGGCGAGGCTGCCCGTGACAGCAAGCTGATCGAGGGTGCCATCAAGGACCTGACCGCGATCACCGGTCAGAAGCCGGCCGTCACCAAGGCCCGCAAGTCCATCGCGCAGTTCAAGCTGCGCGAGGGTCAGCCGATCGGCACCCACGTCACCCTCCGTGGTGACCGCATGTGGGAGTTCCTGGACCGTCTGGTGTCGCTGGCCCTGCCGCGCATCCGTGACTTCCGTGGTCTCTCCCCGAAGCAGTTCGACGGCCGTGGCAACTACACCTTCGGTCTGACCGAGCAGGTTATGTTCCACGAGATCGACCAGGACAAGGTCGACCGTCAGCGCGGTATGGACATCACCGTCGTGACCACCGCTCAGACCGACGACGAGGGCCGGGCGCTCCTGCGCGCTCTGGGCTTCCCGTTCAAGGAGGCGTGAGCCAATGGCGAAGAAGTCCCTCATCGCGAAGTCCGAGCGCAAGCCGAAGTTCGGCGTCCGGGCCTACACCCGGTGCCAGCGCTGCGGCCGTCCGCACTCGGTGTACCGCAAGTTCGGCCTGTGCCGTGTCTGCCTCCGTGAGATGGCGCACCGCGGCGAGCTGCCGGGCGTGACCAAGAGCTCCTGGTAATCCCGGAGCTTTAGGTACGCAGCGACGCAGAGGTGCCCGATCCCACACGGCCCGTTTTTGGGCTGCCGTACGGATTCCCGTAAGGTAGTGGGGTCGGGCCCCCTGCCACGGCTTCCCCATGGACGTCCGTGGCCCTCCTACGGAGGGCTCGCACCCAGTCTTACTACGTCGCAGGTCCCCTGCGCTTGTGCCCCTGCCGAACTCGCGAGAGTGCGGAAGGGGGACCTGGCGCGGAGAAACCACGGCGAGAGAGGCCTGAGGCCATCATGACCATGACCGACCCCATCGCAGACATGCTCACGCGTCTGCGTAACGCGAACTCGGCGTACCACGACTCTGTCGCGATGCCGTCGAGCAAGATCAAGGCGCACGTCGCCGAGATCCTGCAGCAGGAGGGTTACATCTCCTCCTACAAGGTTGAGGAGCCCGCTGAGGGCGAGGTCGGCAAGAAGCTGACCATCGAGCTCAAGTTCGGCCCCAACCGTGAGCGCTCCATCGCCGGCATCAAGCGCATCAGCAAGCCGGGTCTGCGCGTTTACGCAAAGTCCACCAACCTGCCGAAGGTTCTCGGCGGCCTGGGCGTGGCGATCATCTCCACGTCGTCCGGCCTCCTGACCGACAAGCAGGCCGCCAAGAAGGGCGTAGGCGGAGAAGTCCTCGCCTACGTCTGGTAATTCGGGAAACGGAGGTACAGCAATGTCGCGCATTGGACGGCTGCCCATCCAGGTCCCCGCTGGCGTGGACGTCACCATCGATGGCCAGGCGGTCTCGGTGAAGGGCCCGAAGGGCACCCTCACCCACGTCGTCGCCGAGCCGATCGAGATCGGCAAGGGCGAGGACGGCACCGTGCTCGTCACCCGCCCCAACGACGAGCGTCGCTCGAAGGCCCTCCACGGCCTGACCCGCACGCTGGTGGCGAACATGATCACCGGCGTGACCGCGGGCTACCGCAAGTCGCTGGAGATCAGCGGTGTTGGTTACCGTGTGAACGCGAAGGGCTCCGACATGGAGTTCTCGCTCGGTTACAGCCACCCGATCCTGGTCACCGCGCCCGAGGGTATTTCCTTCGTCGTCGAGTCCCCCACCAAGTTCCACGTGGACGGCATCGACAAGCAGAAGGTCGGCGAGGTCGCCGCGAACATCCGCAAGCTGCGCAAGCCCGACCCGTACAAGGCCAAGGGCGTCAAGTACGCGGGCGAGGTCATCCGCCGCAAGGTCGGAAAGAGTGGTAAGTAAGCGATGAGTGTCTCTGTCAAGATCGGCAAGGGCAACGCCTACAAGAGCGCCGCTCGCAAGCGCCGCGCGATCCGCGTTCGCAAGCGCGTCGTCGGCACCGAGGTGCGTCCGCGCCTCGTCGTGACGCGTTCGAACCGTCACATGGTCGCCCAGGTCATCGACGACGCCAAGGGTCACACCCTGGCGTCGGCGTCCACCCTCGACGTGTCCATCAAGGGCGCCGAGGGCGACAAGACCGAGCTGGCCAAGAAGGTCGGGAGCCTGGTCGCCGAGCGCGCCAAGGCCGCCGGCATCGAGTCGGTCGTCTTCGACCGCGCGGGCAACCGGTACGCCGGCCGCATCGCCGCCCTGGCGGACGCGGCTCGCGAGGCCGGGCTCGACTTCTAAGCCGCTCGTCGACTCTGTCGACGGACGTAAACGAGAGAGGTAATTCCAATGGCTGGACCCCAGCGCCGCGAAGGCGGCGCCGGTCGCGGCACGGGTGGCGAGCGGCGCGACCGTAAGCGTGACGGTCAGGGCAACGCCCCGGCTGTCGAGAAGACCGCTTACGTCGAGCGCGTCGTCGCGATCAACCGTGTCGCCAAGGTTGTCAAGGGTGGCCGTCGCTTCAGCTTCACCGCGCTCGTCGTGGTGGGCGATGGCGAGGGCACCGTCGGTGTCGGTTACGGCAAGGCGAAGGAGGTTCCGGCCGCCATCGCCAAGGGTGTTGAGGAGGCCAAGAAGAACTTCTTCCGCGTCCCCCGCATCCAGGGCACCATCCCCCACCCGGTTCAGGGTGAGAAGGCCGCCGGCGTCGTGCTGCTGAAGCCCGCCGCCCCCGGTACCGGTGTTATCGCCGGTGGTCCGGTGCGTGCCGTCCTGGAGTGCGCCGGCATCCACGACATCCTGTCGAAGTCGCTCGGCTCGGACAACGCGATCAACATCGTGCACGCCACCGTGGCTGCTCTGAAGGGCCTCGTGCGCCCCGAGGAGATCGCCGCCCGTCGTGGCCTGCCGCTGGAGGACGTGGCCCCCGCCGCTCTGCTGCGGGCGCGTGCTGCTGGGGTGAGCGCCTGATGGCTCGCCTGAAGATCACGCAGACCAAGTCGTACATCGGCAGCAAGCAGAACCACCGTGACACCCTGCGTTCGCTCGGCCTGAAGCGCATGCACGACGTCGTGGTGAAGGAGGACCGTCCCGAGATCCGCGGGATGGCCCACACGGTCCGTCACCTGGTGACGGTTGAGGAGGTGGACTGATCATGGGCGACAACCCGATCAAGATCCACAACCTGCGTCCCGCCCCGGGTGCCAAGACCGACAAGATCCGCGTGGGTCGTGGTGAGGGCTCCAAGGGTAAGACCGCTGGTCGTGGTACCAAGGGCACCAAGGCCCGCTACCAGGTTCCGCAGCGCTTCGAGGGTGGCCAGATGCCGCTCCACATGCGCCTGCCGAAGCTGAAGGGCTTCAAGAACCCGTTCAAGATCACGTTCCAGGTCGTCAACCTCGACAAGCTGGCCGAGCTCTACCCGCAGGGTGGCGAGGTCACGGTCGAGGACCTGGTCGCGAAGGGCGCGGTTCGCAAGAACTCCCTCGTCAAGGTGCTCGGCACCGGCGAGATCTCGGTCGCCCTGCAGGTGACGGTGGACGCCGTCTCCGGCTCGGCCGCCGAGAAGATCAAGGCCGCCGGCGGTACGGTCACCGAGCTCGTCTGAGCCCGCTGACACCCGGCTTCGAGCCCCGCACCTCCTCCGGGAGGTGCGGGGCTCGCGCCATGTCCGGCCGGCCGCGGACCGAGAACAGGCCGGAACGGCCCTCGTTCTTTTGTGTGGCAAAACCGGGCATCCCGTACCCCGTGAGTGGGGGAGGGGCGGTACGCGCTTCTTCGGAGTGGCCGCGCACTGTTAGAGTCCGTGGAGTTCCCTTGTAGGCTGCGCGTAGGCTCGCCTGTGCCGTCTGTACGGGGGCCCGAACCGCAAACTCCCCAATTCAGGACCGACCCTCCCGCCGACGACGCGCGGGAGGCGCAGGAGGCACCGTGCTCAGTGCGTTCGCGCGGGCGTTCCAGACGCCCGACCTGCGCAAGAAGCTGCTGTTCACGCTGGGCATCATGGTGCTGTTCCGGCTGGGCTCGCACATTCCGATCCCGGGCGTGAGCTTCACGGCCGTGAACGAGTGCGTGAAGGAGACCAAGAACAGCGGCCTCTTCGGGCTCGTCAACCTGTTCAGCGGTGGCGCGCTCCTCCAGTTGACGATCTTCGCCCTCGGGATCATGCCGTACATCACGGCGAGCATCATCCTCCAGCTCCTCACGGTCGTGATCCCGCGACTGGAGATGCTGAAGAAGGAGGGCCAGGCCGGCCAGGCCAAGATCACCCAGTACACCCGCTACCTGACCATCGCGCTCGCCGTGCTCCAGGGCACCGGCATCGTGGCGACGGCCTCCAGCGGTGCGCTGTTCTCCGGCTGCCCGCTGGCCAACCAGATCGTCCCGGACACCGGCGTGTTCCGGATCGCGGTGATGGTCCTCACCATGACGGCCGGCACCACGGTCATCATGTGGCTGGGCGAGCTGATCACCGACCGCGGCATCGGCAACGGCATGTCGCTGCTGATCTTCACCTCGATCGCGGCGCAGTTCCCGTCCTCGATGTGGGCGATCAAGCAGTCCGGCACCATCGGCGACGGCTGGGTCGAGTTCCTCTCCGTGGTCGCGGTCGGCATCGTCGTCGTGATGCTGGTCATCTTCGTCGAGCAGGCCCAGCGCCGGATCCCGGTGCAGTACGCGAAGCGGATGATCGGCCGCCGGGCGTTCGGCGGCACCTCGACCTACATCCCGCTCAAGGTGAACCAGGCGGGTGTCATCCCGGTCATCTTCGCCTCGTCGCTGCTGTACATCCCCGCCCTGGTGGTCCAGCTGACCAACAGCCAGGCGGGTTGGGCCACGTGGATCCGGACGAACTTCGTCAAGGGCGATCACCCGATCTACATGGCCACCTACTTCCTGCTGATCGTCTTCTTCGCGTTCTTCTACGTCGCCATCTCCTTCAACCCCGAAGAAGTTGCCGACAACATGAAGAAGTATGGTGGCTTCATCCCGGGCATCCGGGCCGGCCGACCGACGGCCGAGTACCTGAACTACGTGCTGACCCGAATCACGTGGCCGGGTTCGCTCTACCTGGGCCTGATCGCGTTGATCCCGATGATCGCCCTGGTCGCCTTCGGACAGCAGACCAACTTCCCGTTCGGCGGCACCAGCGTGCTCATCGTCGTCGGCGTCGGACTCGAAACTGTGAAGCAGATCGAGAGCCAGCTCCAGCAGCGCAATTACGAAGGGTTCCTCCGCTGATGCGTATCGTCCTCGTTGGTCCTCCCGGGGCCGGGAAGGGTACTCAGGCGCACCTGCTCGCCAAGACCCTGTCCATTCCCCACATCTCCACCGGAGACCTCTTCCGCGCCAACATCGGCCAGGGCACCCCGCTGGGGCTCGAGGCCAAGGGCTACATGGACGCGGGCCGTCTGGTACCGGACGAGGTCACCATCGGGATGGCCAAGGACCGCATGCTCCAGGAGGACGCCGCGGACGGCTTCCTGCTCGACGGCTTCCCCCGCAACCTGGGTCAGGCCGAGGCGCTGGACGAGTTCCTCGCCGAGCAGGGCATCAAGCTGGACGGCGTGCTGGACCTGGAGGTCCCCGAGGACGAGGTCGTCCGCCGGATCGCCGGCCGTCGCCTGTGCCGCAAGAACGGCAGCCACGTGTTCCACGTCGCGTACAACCCGCCGAAGGTCGAGGGCGTCTGCGACGAGTGCGGCGGCGAGCTGTACCAGCGCTCGGACGACACCGAGGAGGCCGTGCGCACGCGGCTGGAGGTCTACCACACGGAGACCGAGCCGATCATCGGGTACTACAAGGAGCAGGGTCTCCTGGTGACCATCCCGGCCCTCGGCAAGGTGGAAGAGGTCACCGTCCGCGCGATCGAGGCGCTGAAGCAGGACAGCTGAGTCTCTCGGCGAACGTACGACGGTACGGCCGGGTCGCCCGCCCAGCGGGCGGCCCGGCCGTTTCGGCGTCGTACGGTGGTAGGCAGTGGTAATCCGGACTTGGAAGGCGTGACCAGATGGTGGAGATCAAGACCCCCGAGCAGATCGCGAAGATGCGAGCGGCCGGGCTGGTCGTCGCCGAGGCCCTCAAGGCCTGCCGGGCGGCGGTCGCGCCGGGGGTGACCACCCAGGAGCTCAACGACGTCGCGGACAAGGTCATCACCGATCACGGCGCGACCTCGAACTTCCGGGCCCACCACGGCGGCCTGTGGTTCCCGGGCGTGATCTGCGCCTCGGTGAACAACGAGGTCGTGCACGGCATCCCGGGCGAGCGGGTGCTGCAGGAGGGCGACCTCATCTCGATCGACTGCGGCGCCATCCTGGACGGCTGGCACGGCGACGCGGCGATCACCGTGGCGGTCGGCGAGGTCCGCCCCGAGGTCGAGATGCTGAGCCGGGTGACCGAGGGCTCGATGTGGGCCGGCATCGCCCAGATGAAGAAGAACAACCGGCTGGTCGACGTCTCCAAGGCGATCGAGGGCTACATCCGCCGCCAGCCGCTGCCGCCCAAGGGCAAGTGGGGCATCACCGAGGGCTACGGCGGCCACGGCATCGGCACCGCGATGCACATGGAGCCGCACGTGCTGAACTACGTCGAGCGCGGCCGCGGCAAGGGTCCGAAGCTGGTGCCCGGCACCGTCCTGGCGATCGAGCCGATGGTCTCGCTCGGCACCCCGCACACCACCGTGCTGGAGGACGACTGGACGGTCGTCACCAACGACGGCACCTGGGCCTCGCACTGGGAGCACTCGGTGGCCGTGACCGAGGAGGGCCCGCTCGTGCTGACCGCCTTCGACGGCGGCAAGGCCGAACTGGCGAAGCTGGGCATCACCGCAGCTCCGGACCCGCTCGCGTAGTCGCGCGGGCCGTCGGCGGCCGTCGCTGACGGGGGATCAGGGCCCTGGAGGTTTGGACCTCCAGGGCTTTTGTCCTATTTTTATCGGCTGACGGGGGCCGCTGTGGCCTGACCGGTTCACGAGCGATGCAGGAGAGAGCGCGTGCTCAAGGGATTCCGCGACTTCATGATGCGCGGCAACGTGGTCGACATGGCCGTCGGTGTGGTCATCGGCGCCGCGTTCACCGCGGTCGTGACCGGCTTCGTGTCGGCCTTCCTCACACCGCTGGTGGGCGTGGTGGTCGGCGCGGCCGGCGACTTCAGCGCGTACAAGGCGCACCTCGCCGGGGTCACCTTCCCCTACGGCCAGTTCCTCAACGTCCTGATCGCCTTCGTCATGACGGCCGCGGTGCTCTACTTCTGCGTGGTGCTGCCGATCACCAAGGCCACCGAGCGCTACCTGCCGAAGAAGCCGAAGGCCCCGAAGCGTCCCTGCCCGGAGTGCCTCACCGAGATCCCCGAGGAGGCGCGCCGCTGCTCGGCCTGCACCTCGCACGTCGAGCCGCTCAGGGTCGCCGCCCCGCGCTGACCGGGCGACCCCGGTTTTGGTGCATCCCACGCGCTGGCGTAGGATGGACCGTCGGCTCACTCGTAGCGTGCTTCAGCACGCCCTCTTCCCCTCGGGGGCGGGGTGAACCCAGGTTCGCACGAGCGTTCCGCATACGGTAGCCGGTCCCGGAAGGTGGATCTCGCAGTTCATGGCTAAGAAGCAAGGCGCCATTGAGATCGAGGGCACCGTGATCGAGTCTCTTCCGAACGCGATGTTCAAGGTCGAGCTGCAGAACGGTCACAAGGTCCTCGCGCACATCAGTGGCAAGATGCGCATGCACTACATCCGCATCCTGCCGGACGACCGGGTCGTCGTGGAGCTCAGCCCCTACGACCTCACGCGCGGCCGGATCGTCTACCGCTACAAGTAAAGTCACACCACCGCCTCACGGCGGTGGCGTCAGATCTAGACCCGGAGAACCTGAAGCATGAAGGTCAAGCCGAGCGTCAAGAAGATCTGCGACAAGTGCAAGGTGATCCGCCGTCACGGCCGGGTCATGGTGATCTGCGACAACCTGCGCCACAAGCAGCGCCAGGGCTGATCTCTCCCCAGCATTTCTCGTAGTACTTCGCGCGACGCGAAAACGTCATGAGCGGGCTACCCGATCCGTTCCGTACGGACTGCCGCCCCCGGTCAGAGGCCGGGGCTCCCTCACCGTGAGGTGTCGGAGTAGGTAGCACGCAAGACCTCTGAAGAATCACAGGAGCCATGAATGGCACGCCTCGCCGGCGTTGATCTCCCCCGTGAGAAGCGGATCGAGATCGCCCTCACCTACGTGTACGGCATCGGCCGTACCCGCGCCCAGCAGACCCTCGCCGAGACCGGCGTCAACCCGGATGTCCGCGTTCGCGACATCTCCGAGGAAGACCTGGTCAAGCTGAGCCAGTACATCGACGCCAACTACACGGTCGAGGGTGACCTCCGCCGTGAGGTGGCCGCCGACATCCGCCGCAAGGTCGAGATCGGCTGCTACGAGGGTCTGCGTCACCGCCGTGGCCTGCCGGTCCGCGGCCAGCGCACCCACACCAACGCGCGTACCCGCAAGGGCCCGCGTCGCGCGATCGCCGGCAAGAAGAAGCCGGGCAAGAAGTAGTCCGTCCCGTCACCGGACATCCCTCCGGCCCGCGGGTCAGCGGACCGACCACCTCAGTAGGAGAACAGACTTATGCCCCCCAAGGGTCGTCAGGCTGCCGGCGCGAAGAAGATCCGCCGCAAGGAAAAGAAGAACGTCGCTCACGGCCACGCGCACATCAAGAGCACGTTCAACAACACCATCGTTTCGATCACCGACCCGTCGGGCAACGTGATCTCCTGGGCCTCCGCCGGCCACGTCGGCTTCAAGGGCTCGCGCAAGTCCACCCCGTTCGCCGCGCAGATGGCCGCCGAGGCCGCTGCCCGCCGCGCGCAGGAGCACGGCATGCGCAAGGTCGACGTCTTCGTGAAGGGTCCGGGCTCCGGCCGCGAGACCGCGATCCGTTCGCTCCAGGCCACCGGCCTCGAGGTCGGCTCGATCCAGGACGTCACCCCCACCCCGCACAACGGCTGCCGTCCGCCGAAGCGCCGCCGCGTCTGACCCGATCGTCCCTTCGGGGGCGACCCGGTCACGCTGGGTACTGCTGTAAACCTCGTACGGGGTCCCGTTTCCTGCGGGACCCCGTACGCTTGGTCCTGTCGGCATCAAATAGTGGGTGCCGAAGACAACTGGAGGAACACCCCTCATGCTTATCGCTCAGCGTCCCTCGCTGACCGAAGAGGTCGTCGACGAGTTCCGCTCGCGGTTCGTGATCGAGCCGCTGGAGCCGGGCTTCGGCTACACCCTCGGCAACTCCCTGCGCCGCACGCTCCTGTCGTCGATCCCGGGTGCCGCTGTCACCAGCATCCGCATCGACGGCGTCCTGCACGAGTTCACCACCGTGCCGGGCGTCAAGGAGGACGTCACCGACCTCATCCTCAACATCAAGCAGCTGGTCGTCTCCTCGGAGCACGACGAGCCTGTCGTGATGTACCTGCGCAAGCAGGGCCCGGGTGTCGTCACCGCCGCCGACATCGCCCCGCCGGCGGGTGTCGAGGTGCACAACCCCGAGCTGGTCCTCGCCACCCTGAACGGCAAGGGCAAGCTGGAGATGGAGCTGACCGTCGAGCGCGGTCGCGGCTACGTCTCCGCCGTCCAGAACAAGGCCTCCGGCCAGGAGATCGGCCGCATCCCGGTCGACTCGATCTACAGCCCCGTGCTGAAGGTCACCTACAAGGTCGAGGCCACCCGTGTCGAGCAGCGGACCGACTTCGACAAGCTGATCGTCGACGTCGAGACCAAGCCCGCCATGCGTCCGCGCGACGCCATGGCCTCGGCCGGCAAGACCCTGGTGGAGCTGTTCGGCCTCGCCCGCGAGCTGAACATCGACGCCGAGGGCATCGACATGGGCCCGTCCCCGACGGACGCCGCCCTGGCCGCCGACCTGGCGCTGCCGATCGAGGAGCTGGAGCTCACCGTCCGCTCCTACAACTGCCTCAAGCGTGAGGGCATCCACACCGTGGGTGAGCTCGTCGCCCGCTCCGAGGCCGACCTGCTCGACATCCGCAACTTCGGTGCGAAGTCGATCGACGAGGTCAAGGCGAAGCTGGCCGGCATGGGCCTGGCCCTCAAGGACAGCCCGCCCGGGTTCGACCCGACCGCCGCCGCCGACGCCTTCGGCGCCGACGACCTGGACGACGCGGGTTACGCGGAGACCGAGCAGTACTGAGAGACTTGACCGCGGGGGCGGTTCCCCGGAACCGCCCCCGCTGTCGTGAAAGTCGTGCGGGCACAGTGCCCGTACGCCCGCTGCGGTACCTGGTACGGCCGCAGTCGGAGATTCGAGGAGTAATTCCATGCCGCGTCCCACCAAGGGTGCCCGCCTCGGCGGCGGCCCGCACCACGAGCCGCTGCTGCTCGCCGGTCTGTGCCGGGAGCTGTTCCAGTACGGCCGCATCACCACGACCGAGGCCAAGGCCCGTCGGATGCGCCCGCTGGCGGAGAAGCTGATCACCAAGGCGAAGAAGGGCGACCTGCACAACCGTCGCCTGGTGCGCAAGACCATCACCGACGTGTCGGTGCTGCACACCCTCTTCACCGAGATCGCGCCGCGCTACGAGAACCGCCCGGGTGGCTACACCCGCATCACCAAGATCGGTCCCCGTCGTGGCGACAACGCCCCGATGGCCGTGATCGAGCTGGTCGAGGCGCTGACCGTCGCGCAGACCGCCGTGGGTGAGGCCGAGGCCGCCACCAAGCGGGCCGTCAAGGAGGCCGACGAGGCCGCTGCCGTCGAGACCAAGGCCGACGAGGCCGAGGCCGCCGAGCAGGCCTGACACCTCTAGGTGTTGCGCGGGCCCGCTCTCCCAGCGATGGGGGAGCGGGCCCGTTCCTGTCTTCGAGGACCCGGGAGAAGAGAAGCAGTGGTCAACGATTGCGCCGAGCAGCCGCCGGTGAAGGACGGTCCGGCCGACGGGTACGTGCGGGTCCGGCTCGACCTCGCCTACCAGGGCGCCGGGTTCTCCGGCTGGGCCCGCCAGAAGGGCGGCCGCCGGACGGTCCAGGAGGAGATCGAGACCGCGCTGCAGATCGTCACCCGCAGCCCGGAGCCGTTCCCGCTGACCGTGGCCGGCCGCACCGACGCCGGGGTGCACGCGCGCGGCCAGGTCGCGCACGTCGACCTGCCCGCCGAGCTGTGGGAGGCGCACCGGGAGAAGCTGCTGCGCCGGCTGGCCGGCCGGCTCCCCGGGGACGTCCGTATCTACCGGGTCGGCGAGGCGCCGGCCGGCTTCGACGCCCGCTTCTCGGCGATCTGGCGCCGGTACGCCTACCGGGTCGCCGACCACCCGGGCGGGGTGGACCCTCTGCTGCGCGGCCACGTGCTGTGGCACGACCGCCCGCTGGACCTGGACCGGATGAACGCCGCCGCGAAGCTGCTGCTCGGCGAGCACGACTTCGCCGCGTACTGCAAGAAGCGCGAGGGCGCCACCACCATCCGAACCCTGCTGGAACTGCACTGGGACCGCGTCCCGGTGGACCCGTACGCGGCCCAGGAGGGCTCGCTCGCGGTCGCCACCGTCCGGGCCGACGCCTTCTGCCACAACATGGTCCGGGCGCTGGTCGGCGCGATGCTGCTGGTCGGCGACGGGCACCGGCCGGTGGAGTTCCCCGGCGAGGTGCTGGCGGGCGGGGTGCGCAACTCGGCCGTCAACGTGATCCGGCCGTACGGGCTCACGCTGGAGGAGGTCGGCTACCCGCCGGACGACCAGCTGGCCGAGCGCAACCGGGCGGCCCGGCGGATGCGCACCCTCCCGGGGCAGCCGGTGGCCGCCGGATAATCGGTTTTGGCCCGGCGCGTCCGCTTGGGACAATCCCTCCCATGGGACACGTCGAGATTTCGCACCTGGAGTACTACCTGCCGGACGGGCGGGTGCTGTTCGACGACGCGTCCTTCCGGGTCGGCGAGGGCGCCGCGGTGGCCCTGGTCGGCGCGAACGGCGCCGGCAAGACCACCCTGCTGCGGATGATCGCGGGGGACCTCCAGCCGCACGGCGGTTCGGTGACGATCAGCGGCGGGCTCGGCGTGATGCGCCAGTTCGTCGGCACCACCGGCCGGGAGGACCAGCAGTCCTCCCCGGGCGCGCTGCCCTCCGACGCCTCGGTGCGCGACCTGCTGGTCTCGGTCGCCCCCGAGCGGATCGCGGTGGCCGCCCGCGCGGTGGACGCCGCCGAGCTGGCGATGATCGCCCAGGACGACGAGAAGACGCAGATGGCGTACGCCCAGGCGCTCTCCGACTGGGCCGACGTCGGCGGCTACGACTACGAGACCGACTGGGACGTCTGCACCATGGCGGCCCTCGGGATGCCCTTCGACAAGGCCCAGTGGCGCGGCCTGAACACCCTCTCCGGCGGCGAGCAGAAGCGGCTGGTGCTGGAGGCGCTGCTGCGCGGCCCCGAGGAGGTGCTCCTGCTCGACGAGCCCGACAACTACCTGGACGTCCCGGCCAAGCGCTGGCTGGAGGACGCCATCAAGGCCACCCCGAAGACCGTCCTGTTCATCTCGCACGACCGCGAGCTGCTTTCCAGGACGGCCGACAAGATCATCAGCGTCGAGTCCGGCGGGGCCGGCAGCAGCGTCTGGGTGCACGGCGGCGGCTTCGACACCTTCCACGAGGCCCGAAAGGCCCGCTTCGAGCGCTTCGAGGAGCTGCGCCGGCGCTGGGACGAGGAGCACGCCAAGCTGAAGAAGCTGGTCGTCACCCTGCGCCAGGCCGCCGCCGTCAGCCACGAGATGGCCTCCCGCTACTCCGCCGCCCAGACCCGGCTGAAGAAGTTCGAGGACGCCGGTCCGCCGGAGGCGCCGCCGCGCGAGCAGAGCATCACCATGCGGCTCAAGGGCGGGCGCACCGGGGTGCGCGCGTTCACCCTGGAGCGGCTGGAGCTCACCGGCCTGATGCAGCCCTTCGACCTGGAGGTCTTCTACGGCGAGCGGGTCGCCGTGCTGGGCGCCAACGGCGCCGGCAAGTCGCACCTGCTGCGGCTGCTGGCGGGCGACGAGACGGTCGAGCACACCGGTGAGTGGAAGCTCGGCGCCCGGGTCGTACCCGGCCACTTCCGGCAGACCCACGCCCACCCGGAGCTGTTCGGCCGGACGGTCCGCTCGATCATCGAGGAGGAGCACGCGCTCAGCCGCGGCGCCGCGATGGGCGCGCTGCGCCGGTACGAGCTGGACCGCCAGGAGGAGCAGAAGTTCGAGTCGCTGTCCGGCGGGCAGCAGGCCCGGCTGATGATCCTCAAGCTCGAACTCTCCGGTGTGACGGCCCTGTTGCTCGACGAGCCGACCGACAACCTGGACCTGGAGAGCGCCGAGGCGCTGCAGGCCGGGCTGGAGGCCTTCGACGGCACCGTGCTGTGCGTCACCCACGACCGCTGGTTCGCCAGGACCTTCGACCGTTTCCTGGTGTTCGGCGCGGACGGCCGGGTGTACGAGTCGCCCGAGCCGGTCTGGGACGTCACCCGGGTGGAGCGCGAACGCTGAGTGACGACGGGGGCGGGTCCGGGGCGCTTTTGACCCCTCCGGGCCTGGCCGGTAACCTGGACGCTTGATGTGCGTATTGGCTCGCTCTATCTCACGTGAGAGGTCGGTACGCCGGAGACATCAGGTCGGTGACCAGCGGTCCCCCTTGAATTGCGTCCAAGGGTGGCCGGGCTGCTCCTCCGACCGGGTGCTCCTGTCAGGACCCACTCACTGAAAAGCGAAGGCTACGACCGTGCGTACGTACAGCCCCAAGCCCGGCGACGTCCAGCGTCAGTGGCACGTCATCGACGCGACCGACGTCGTGCTCGGCCGCCTGGCCTCCCAGGCCGCCAACCTCCTCCGGGGCAAGCACAAGGCGATCTACGCGCCGCACGTTGACACTGGTGACTTCGTCATCATCATCAACGCCGACAAGGTGCACCTGTCCGGCAACAAGAAGACCCAGAAGCTGGCCTACCGCCACTCGGGCTTCCCGGGCGGTCTGCGCTCGGTGCGCTACGACGACCTCCTGGACAAGAACCCGGAGAAGGCCGTCGAGAAGGCCATCAAGGGCATGATCCCCAAGAACAGCCTGGGCCGTCAGATGCTCTCGAAGCTGAAGGTCTACTCGGGCGACCAGCACCCGCACGCTGCCCAGCAGCCGGTGCCGTTCGAGATCACCCAGGTCGCGCAGTAATTCGGCCACCAAGCCCCCCATCACTGAAAAGAGCTGAGGAACACCGTGGCCGAGACCACTGAAACCCTTGAGGTCGACTTCGACGAGAACGTCGTCGAGGGCGAGTACACCTCCGAGGAGAGCTACACCTCCGAGTCGCTGGCCGGCCGCTTCGGCGAGGCCGTCCCCGGCGCCGGTCTGGGCCGTCGCAAGGAGGCGATCGCCCGCGTGCGCATCGTCCCCGGCACCGGCCAGTGGAAGATCAACGGTCGCACCCTCGAGGACTACTTCCCGAACAAGGTGCACCAGCAGACCGTGAACGAGCCCTTCAAGCTCCTGGAGCTGGACGGCCGTTACGACGTCATCGCCCGCATCAGCGGCGGCGGCGTCTCCGGCCAGGCCTACGCGCTGCGCCTCGGCGTCGCCCGTGCCCTGAACGAGGCCGACGTGGACAACAACCGCGGCGCGCTGAAGAAGGCCGGCTTCCTGACCCGTGACGCCCGCGCCGTCGAGCGCAAGAAGGCCGGTCTGAAGAAGGCCCGCAAGGCGCCGCAGTACAGCAAGCGCTAATCGCGTCCCCCGGGGGGTGCGTTCCGCCCTGGCGGCGCACCCCCTGGATGCGCGAAACCGTCGCCCCGGAGTACCCCGTGTACTCCGGGGCGACGTGTTCCCCGGCTACTGTGCGGCGGCCGGGATCATCGGTGGGTTCCGAGCAGTGGTGATGGAGGACGGGACAGTGGGACGACTCTTCGGTACGGACGGCGTGCGCGGCGTGGCCAACGAGGGACTGACGGCGGAGCTCGCGCTCGGCCTGTCGGTCGCGGCGGCGCACGTGCTGGGCGAGGCGGGCGCCTTCGACGGCCACCGGCCGGTCGCGGTGGTCGGCCGTGACCCGCGCGCCTCGGGCGAGTTCCTGGAGGCCGCCGTCATCGCCGGTCTGGCCAGTGCCGGGGTCGACGTCCTGCGCGTCGGCGTCCTGCCCACCCCCGCCGTGGCGTACCTCACCGGCGCGCTCGGTGCCGACTTCGGCGTGATGCTGTCCGCCAGCCACAACGCCATGCCGGACAACGGCATCAAGTTCCTCGCCCGCGGCGGCCACAAGCTGGACGACCGGATCGAGGACGCGATCGAGGCCCACTACCGCAAGCACACGCTGGGCGAGGAGGACTGGAACCGTCCGACCGGCGCCGCCGTCGGCCGGGTCCGCGAGTACACCGAGGGCTTCGACAAGTACGTCGCCCACCTGATCGGCGTGCTGCCCAACCGTCTGGACGGCATCAAGGTCGTCATCGACGGTGCCCACGGCGCGGCCGCCTACGTCGCCCCCGAGGCCTTCGCCCGGGCCGGCGCCGAGGTCGTCCACACCCTGGGGGCCGAGCCCACCGGCCTGAACATCAACGACGGCGTCGGCTCCACCCACCTGGACCGGCTGCGCGCCGCGATGAAGGAGCACAAGGCCGACTTCGGCATCGCCCTGGACGGCGACGCCGACCGCTGCCTGGCCGCCGACGCCGACGGCAACGAGGTGGACGGCGACCAGATCATCGCCATCCTCGCGGTCGCCATGAAGGAGGCCGGTACCCTGCGCGGCAACACTGCGGTGGCCACCGTGATGTCCAACCTCGGCTTCAAGCTGGCGATGGAGCGCGAGGGCATCGAGCTCGTGGAGACCGCGGTCGGCGACCGCTACGTGCTGGAGGCCATGAAGGAGCACGGCTTCGCGCTGGGCGGCGAGCAGTCCGGCCACGTGATCCTGCTCGACCACGCCACCACCGGCGACGGCACCCTCACCGGCCTGATGCTGGGCGCCCGCCTGGCCGCGACCAAGCAGCCGCTGGCCGACCTGGCCGCGGTGATGACCCGGCTGCCGCAGGTCCTGATCAACGTCAAGGGCGTCGACAAGTCCCGGGTGAGGACCAGCACCGAGCTGGCCGCCGCCGTCGCCGGGGCCGAGGCCGAGCTGGGCTCCACCGGCCGGGTGCTGCTGCGCCCGTCGGGCACCGAGCCGCTCGTGCGGGTGATGGTCGAGGCCGCCGACCCGGCGCAGGCCGAGGCGGTCGCGCAGCGGCTCTCCGAGGCCGTGCGCACCCACCTGGGCTGAGCCCGCGGAAGCACGCAGGGGCCCCCGCCGGTGTCGGCGGGGGCCCTGCGTCGTGGTGCGCTCGCGGGCCGCGGCGGTCCGCTGTCGGCCCGCTGTCGTCCCGTCAGAGCTTGCGCAGCAGCGCCCGGCGGACCTTGTGGTCCGCGCCCTTCTGCAGGATCAGGGTGGCCCGGCCGCGGGTCGGCAGCACGTTCTCCAGCAGGTTGGGCTTGTTGATGGTGCGCCAGACCTGGCGGCCGTACTCCATCGCCTCCTCCTCCGGCACCTCGGTGAAGCGGCGGAAGTAGGAGTTCGGGTCCTGGAAGGCGGTCTGCCGCAGCTTGCGGAAGCGGTCCAGGTACCAGTGCTCGATGTCGTCGGTCCGGGCGTCGACGTAGATCGAGAAGTCGAAGTAGTCGGCCACCGCGAGGCGGGTGCGGCCGTCGGTGCCGGGCAGGGCCGGCTGGAGCACGTTCAGGCCCTCGACGATCAGGATGTCCGGGCGCTCCACGGTCAGCCGCTCGCCCGGGACGATGTCGTACACCAGGTGGGAGTAGACCGGGGCGCTGACGCGCTCCTTGCCCGCCTTCACGTCCGCGACGAAGCGCATCAGCGCCCGGCGGTCGTACGACTCGGGGAAGCCCTTGCGGGCCATCAGGCCGCGGCGGCGCAGCTCGGCGTTGGGCAGCAGGAAGCCGTCGGTGGTGACCAGTTCGACCCGGGGGTGCTCCGGCCAGCGGGCGAGCAGCGCCTGCAGCAGGCGCGCGGTGGTGGACTTGCCGACGGCCACCGAGCCGGCCACGCCGATGATGAACGGCGTCCGGGTGCGCTCGGTGTCCGGGGTGTCCAGGAAGGTGCCCAGGGCACCGCGCAGGTCGTGCGTGGCGTGGATGTACAGGTTCAGCAGCCGGGACAGCGGCAGGTAGACGTCACGGACCTCGTCCAGGTCGAGGGCGGTGCCGAGACCGCGCAGCCGCTCCACCTCCTCGGCGGTCAGCGGCAGCGGCGTACGCTCGCGCAGCGCGCTCCACTCGGCCCGGCTGAGGTCCACGTAGGGGGACGGTGACGGGCCGGGCGTGGTGGCGCCCCGCGTACAGAGTTCGGTCAGCACATGCTCCATTGTGAGCCGTAGCGGCGTTCACGGTGGTTGTGGTGTCGGTCACGCAGCGTTCGCGTGAAGCGGGAAAACGGCCACAGAACCGCCCTTATGCTGGCACGCATGTGCGGAATTGTTGGATACGTGGGCGCGCAGTCCGCCCTCGACGTAGTTATCGCAGGCCTGCAGCGCCTGGAGTACCGGGGTTACGACTCGGCCGGTGTCGCGGTGCAGGTTCAGGACTCCGACGGGCAGTGGAGCCTGTCGACCGACAAGCGGGCCGGGAAGCTCGCCAACCTGGAGAAGTCGCTCGCCGAGAACCCTCTGCCCGGCGGCACCACCGGCATCGGCCACACCCGCTGGGCCACCCACGGCGGTCCGACGGACGCCAATGCCCACCCGCACCTGGACGACGACCTGCGGGTCGCCGTGGTGCACAACGGCATCATCGAGAACTTCGCCCAGCTGCGCGCCGAGATCGCCGAGCGCGGCCACACCCTCCGGTCCGAGACCGACACCGAGGTCGTCGCCCACCTGCTGGGCGAGTCCTACCAGGGCGACCTCGCCGAGGCCATGCGGGTGGTCTGCCGTCAGCTGGAGGGCGCCTTCACCCTCGTCGCCGTGCACGCCGACGCGCCGGACGTCGTCGTGGGCGCCCGCCGCAACTCGCCGCTGGTCGTCGGCCGCGGCGAGGGCGAGAACTTCCTCGCCTCGGACGTCGCCGCCTTCATCGCGCACACCCGCGAGGCGATCGAGCTGGGCCAGGACCAGGTCGTCGAGCTGCGCCGCGAGGGCGTGACCGTCACCAACTTCGACGGCACCCCGGCCGACGTGCGCGAGTACCACGTCGACTGGGACGCCTCGGCCGCCGAGAAGGGCGGCTACGACTACTTCATGCTCAAGGAGATCGCCGAGCAGCCGAAGGCCGTCGCCGACACCCTGCTCGGCCGGATCGGCACCGACGGCCGGCTGACCCTCGACGAGCTGCGCATCTCGGACGCCGACCTGCGCTCGGTGGACAAGGTCGTCATCGTCGCCTGCGGCACCGCCTTCCACGCCGGCATGATCGCCAAGTACGCGATCGAGCACTGGACCCGCATCCCCTGCGAGGTCGAGGTCGCGTCCGAGTTCCGCTACCGCGACCCGATCATGGGCCCGGGCACGCTCGTCATCGCCATCTCGCAGTCCGGCGAGACCATGGACACCCTGATGGCCCTGCGGCACGCCCGCGAGCAGGGCGCCAAGGTGCTGGCGATCTGCAACACCAACGGCTCCACCATCCCGCGCGAGTCGGACGCCGTGCTGTACACGCACGCCGGTCCGGAGGTCGCGGTCGCGTCCACCAAGGCGTTCCTCACCCAGCTGGTGGCCTGCTACCTGGTCGCGCTGTACCTGGGCCAGGTGCGCGGCACCAAGTGGGGCGACGAGATCTTCGCCGTCATCAAGGAGCTCGGCGACGCGCCGAAGCAGGTCGAGCAGGTCCTGGAGACCATGGAGCCGGTGCGCGAGCTGGCCCGCTCGCTGGCCGACGCCCGCTCGGTGCTGTTCCTCGGCCGCCACGTGGGCTTCCCGGTGGCCCTGGAGGGCGCGCTCAAGCTCAAGGAGCTGGCGTACATGCACGCCGAGGGCTTCGCGGCGGGCGAGCTCAAGCACGGCCCGATCGCGCTGATCGAGGAGGGGCTGCCGGTCGTGGTGGTCGTTCCCTCGCCGCGCGGGCGGTCCATCCTGCACGACAAGATCGTCTCCAACATCCAGGAGATCCGGGCCCGTGGCGCCCGCACGATCGTGATCGCCGAGGAGGGCGACGAGGCGGTCGTGCCGTACGCGGACCACCTGATCCGCATCCCGGTCACCCCGACCCTGCTCCAGCCGCTGGTCTCCACCGTCCCGCTGCAGGTCTTCGCCTGCGAGCTGGCCACGGCCAAGGGCCACGAGGTCGACCAGCCGCGCAACCTGGCGAAGTCGGTCACCGTCGAGTAGCGGCTCCCACGGCGTCCCTGCGGTGGCTGCGTCCTACCGCAGGGGCGCCGTGTCGAGCGTGAAGGAGAACGGGGCGGGCAGGTCGATCGACTTGCCGAAGGGGACCTCGTTACGGGCGAGGTAGTCGTCCCCCTTCGGCTCGGTGAACAGCGTGACCATGCCCTTGCTGCGGTCGACCAGCAGGAAGCAGGGGATGCCGGCGGAGGCGTAGCCCCGGCGCTTCTGCTCGCGGTCCTTGGTCGGGTTGGTGGACGTGACCTCGAAGACCAGAAGCACACCGGACGGGTCCGCCCAGGAACCGGCGTTCAGGAAGTGGCCGACGGGGGCGATGGTGCCGTCGGGAATGAAGCGTCCGGTCGGCACGACCAGGCCCTTGGTCCCGTAAAGGTCGAACTCGGCCTCGACCTTGCGCATGAACTGCCGGTTGAGCAGCGCGAACGCGGACTCGTGTTCTCCGTCCGGCGGTGGCGTCACGACGATGTCCCCTTCGATGAGCTCGGCCTTGAAACCCGGCGGCGTGTCCAGCTTCAGGAATGCCTGGAGGACTTCCTCCGGGCTGACGGGGCGCTCGACTGCAGGCATGGCGACCATGGCCCTTCTCCCTCCTGTGGGTCCGTGCCGGGCCACAAGGTAGGCGTACGGACCGACACCGGCGGGGGATCGAAGTGGTTGTCACTCGAAAGTGTGCCGCAGGCCCGACTCCCGTGGGGCGGTGACGCGGGCTAGCGTCGGCGGTAGCCGCGCCTGCCGAAGGAGTCCCCATGCGTCATGCACACCCTGTGGAAACCGTCCGGGCCGCCGAGGCCGCGCTCATGGCGCGGCTGCCGGAGGGCACCTTGATGCAGCGGGCGGCCGCGGGGCTGGCGGCCACGTGCGCGCGGCTGCTGACGGGCCGCCGGGGCCGGGTCTACGGCAGCCGGGTGGTGGTGCTGGCGGGCAGCGGGGACAACGGGGGTGACGCGCTGTACGCCGGGGCCGCGCTGGCCCGGCGCGGGGCTCGGGTGACGGCGGTGCTGCTGGCGCCGGAGCGGGCGCACGAGGGCGGCCTGGCCGCGCTGCACGCGTCCGGCGGGCGGATGACGGCGGAGCAGGACGTCGGCCTGGCCGACTTCTCGCGCGCGGACCTGGTGCTGGACGGGATCGTCGGCATCGGCGGCCGGGGCGGCCTGCGTCCCGGGGCGCAGCCGTACGCGCGGGCCGAGCGGCGCGGGGTGGTGGTCGCGGTGGACCTGCCCAGCGGGGTGGACGCCGACACCGGGGAGGTGCCGGGCGTGGCGCTGCGCGCGGACGTCACGGTCTGCTTCGGCACCTACAAGCCCGGTCTGCTGGTCGACCCGGGGGCCTCGTACGCGGGCGCCGTGCAGCTGGTCGGCATCGGGCTGCAGCCGCCGGAGGCGCAGGTGACGGCCCTGCAGCACGCGGACGTGGCGGCGCTGCTGCCGCTGCCGGGCGCGGAGAGCGACAAGTACCGGCGCGGCGTGGTCGGGGTGGCGGCCGGCTCGGCGACGTACCCGGGGGCGGCGCTGCTGGCGGTCGCCGGGGCGCTGCGGGGCGGCGCGGGCGCCGTCCGGTACGTGGGCACCGCGGCCGAGGAGGTGGTGCGGCGCTTCCCCGAGGCGCTGGTCACCGAGGGCGGGCCGGCCGGTGCCGGGCGGGTGCAGGCGTGGGTGGTCGGGCCGGGGGGCGGCGAGGGGGCGCGGCAGGCGCTGACCGAGGCGCTGGCGAGCGACGTCCCGGTGCTGGTGGACGCGGACGGGCTGACCGAGTTGGGCCGGCTGGGCCCGGCGGCGCTGGCCGGCCGGACGGCGCCGACCCTGCTCACCCCGCACACCGGCGAGGCCGCCCGGCTGCTCGCCGGCGCCGAGGGCACCCCGCCGCCGGCCGCCGACGACCTGGCCGCGGCCCGGCTGACCACCGCCCGCCGCCTGGCGGCCGCCTACCGCGCCACCGTGCTGCTGAAGGGCTCCACCACCGTGGTCGCCGATCCGGGCGGAGCCGTCCGGGTGAACCCGACCGGCACCTCCTGGCTGGCCACGGCGGGCAGCGGCGACGTCCTGGCCGGGCTGTCCGGCTCGCTGCTGGCGGCGGGTCTGCCGCCGCTGGACGCCGCCTCGGTGGCCGCCTACCTGCACGGTCTGGCGGGCCGCGAGGCGGCCGGAACGCCCGGCGCGCCGGTGACGGCACTCGCGGTGGCCGAGGCGCTGCCCGCCGTCTGGCGGGCCGTCCGGGAGGGCTGACCGGCGGAACCGAACGCTCCGTCCGCGGCGTCCGAGGAGGGTACGACGAGCGCCCGGCCGACCACCGCCCGCCGGCCGTCGGCCGCCGCACCGACGGGCCGTTCGGCGAGGACTCCGGGACGTCTGGGAGACTGACCCTGATGACAACTGCGAACACGACCGGCACAGCCACCCTGACCGACGGCGCACGGGCCGAGGCGACCATCGATCTCGCCGCCCTGCGCGGCAACCTCGCGGCGCTGCGCGAGCGCGTCGGCAGCACGGCGGTGATGCTCGCGGTCAAGGCGGACGCCTATGGCCACGGCGCGGTCGAGTGCGCCCGCGAGGCGGTCGCGAACGGGGTCGGCTGGCTCGGCTGCGCGACGCCCGACGAGGCGCTGGCGCTGCGGGCCGCGGGCATCGGCCCGGAGCGGGCCCGCATCCTGTGCTGGCTGTGGACGCCCGGCGGGCCGTGGCGCGAGGCGCTCCGGGCCGGCCTGGACATCTCGGTCAGCGGCCAGTGGGCGCTGGACGAGCTGCTGCCGGCCGTCCGCGAGACCGGCATCCCCGCGCGCGTGCACCTGAAGGCCGACACCGGCCTCGGCCGCAACGGCTGCCAGCCGCACGACTGGCCGCAACTCGTGGCCGCCGCCCGGCGCGCCGAGGTCGAGGGGCTGCTCACGGTGGTCGGCGTCTGGTCGCACTTCGCGGCCGCCGACGAGCCGGGCCACCCCTCGATCCGCGCCCAGCTGGACTCCTACCGCAGCGCGCTGGCCGTGGCCGAGGCGGCCGGGCTGCGCCCCGAGGTGCGGCACCTGGCGAACTCGCCGGCCACGCTGCTGCTGCCGGAGTCGCACTTCGACCTGGTCCGCACCGGGCTGGCCGCGTACGGGCTGTCGCCGGTGCCCGAGGTGGGCTCGCCGGCCGACTTCGGGCTGCGCCCGGTGATGGCGCTGACCGCGCGGCTGGCGCTGGTCAAGGAGGTCCCCGGCGGGCACGGCGTCAGCTACGGCCACCACTACACGACTCCCGGACCGACCACCCTGGGCCTCGTCCCGGTCGGCTACGGCGACGGCGTCCCCCGGCACGCCAGCGGCACCGGACCGGTGCAGATCGGCGGCAAGTGGCGCACGGTGGCCGGCCGGGTGGCGATGGACCAGTTCGTCGTGGACCTCGGCGGGGACACCCCGGGGATCGGCGACGAGGCGCTGCTGTTCGGCAACGGCGAGCGCGGCGAGCCGACCGCCGAGGACTGGGCCCGCGCCTGCGGCACCATCTCGTACGAGATCGTCACCCGGATCGGCGCCCGGGTGCCCCGCCGCTACCTCGGCGGCAGCCACCCCTGGGTGCCGTCGGCATGACCGAGACGCCGGCCGGGGACGGAGCGGTCGCGGCGGTCGCCAAGGCGGCCGGCGCGGCCACCGGGGTGAGCCGGGCGGGCGTGATCGGGATCTCGGTCGGTGTGCTGGCGGCCGGCGCGGCCGCGGGGGTGGCGATCGAGCGGCTGACGGTCGGCCGCGCGATGCGCCGCCGGGCCAGGGCCGAGCTGGACGCCGGTGCCCCGTACGGCTCGCTGCGCGGGCGCCCGCGCACGGTGACCGCACCGGACGGCACCGAGCTGTACGTGGAGCTGGACGGCACCGGCTGGGACTCGCCGGACGGCGCCGGGGACGGCCCCGGGCCGGACGGGCGGGCGGGCGGCGCCGAACCGCTGACGGTGGTGTTCTGCCACGGCTACTGCCTCAACCAGGACAGCTGGCACTTCCAGCGGGCCGCGCTGCGCGAGGGCATGCGGCTGGTCTTCTGGGACCAGCGCAGCCACGGCCGCTCGGAGCGCTCCCGTACGTACCTGGCGGGCGAGCCGGCCAGCATCGACCAGCTGGGCGGCGACCTCAAGGCCGTGATCGACGCCGTCGCGCCGACCGGACCGCTGGTGCTGGTGGGCCACTCGATGGGCGGCATGACGGTGATGGCGCTGGCCGACCAGGCCCCGGAGCTGTTCCGGGAGCGCGTCGCCGGGGTCGCCCTGATCGGCACGCTCGCGGGTGACTGGAACCAGGTCGACCTCGGACTGCCGACGGCCGGCGCGAAGCTGTTCAAGAGGCTCGCGCCCGGTGTGGTGAAGCTGCTGGGCCGCCAGGTGGACCTGGTGGAGGCGACCAGGCGGCTGGGCTCGGACGTGACGGCCGTCTTCTACCGGAAGTTCTCCTTCGGGGGCCGGGACGTCGACCCGGGCGTGGTGCGCTTCGCCGAGCAGCTGCTGGACGCCACTCCGATCGACGTGGTCGCGGAGTTCTACCCGGTGTTCGGGGCGCACGAGAAGTACGAGGCGCTGGCCGCGCTGCGCGGTCTGCCGGCGCTGGTGCTGGCCGGGACGAAGGACCTGCTGACGCCCTCGGCGCACAGCGAGGCGATGGTCGCGCGGTTGCCGGGCGCCGAGCTGGTGCTGGCCGAGGGGGCCGGGCACCTGGTGATGCTGGAGCGGCCGGAGCCGGTCGACCGCGAGCTGGCCCTGCTGCTGCGCCGGGCCGCCGAGTTCGCCGGGGCCGCGCCGCTGCCCGCGGCCGTCCTCGACCTGGCCCGGGACCGGGAGGCCGAGTCGGCCGTGCCGCCGTCCGCCGAGTCGGCCGTCGACCCCGTCTGACGGCCCGCCCCGACACCCGCCCGCCGCACCGGGGTGCGGCGATGTGGCACGGTAGCGGTGGCGGCCGGTGGTCGGCGCGCCGGTACGGACCGAAGGGCAAGAATCGCGCATGGGCTCGCACGCCACTCTCACCGTCCCCACCCCGGACCGGATGGGCCGGCTCGGCCGGGAGCTGGCCGCGCTGCTGCGGCCGGGTGACCTGGTGCTGCTCTCCGGCGAGCTGGGGGCCGGGAAGACCACGCTGACCCGCGGCCTGGGGGAGGGCCTGCAGGTCCGCGGGGCGGTGACCTCGCCGACCTTCGTGATCGCGCGGGTGCACCCCTCGCTGGTCGGCGGCCCGGCACTGGTGCACGTGGACGCGTACCGGCTGGGCGGGGACCTGGACGAGATGGAGGACCTCGACCTGGACGTCTCGCTGCCGGAGTCGGTGATCGTGGTCGAGTGGGGCGAGGGCAAGGTCGAGCGGCTGTCCGAGGACCGGCTGGAGGTCCGGATCGAGCGGGCCCTGGGCGACACCGCCGGGGACGACCACGACCCCCGCCAGGTGGTGCTGACCGGCATCGGCCCGCGCTGGGCGGACGTGGAGCTGGCGAAGCTGGCGTAGCCGCGCAGCCGCGCAGCCGCGTAGCCGGGTAGCCGCGTGTCCGCGCGGCCCTCCGGCCGCGCGGCGGGTCGCGCCGACTTGCCGACGGACTGTCGGCAAGATGTTGCGGGCCGGGTGCCGGGCGTGGTGGGATGGGTGCTGCGGTTAGGTCTGCCTAACTAGGGAGGCGCCATGTCGAGCACCACCCCCGCCCCGGAGCGCGCCGTCCGCGCCGCCGGGGCCGGAGAGTCCACCCACCCCGCTCCGGGGGAGCCGATGCGGGCGCTGCTGGCCGCCTGCGCGGCCGCCGAGGCGGTGTCCACGCCGCCCGGACCCGCCCCCAGGCAGGCCGACGAGCCCGAGGCGCGCACGCCCCGGGCCGCGTGAGGCGCCCGCTCTTCGTGGTGTCGGGTGCGCCCTAGGCGACCACGACGACCTTGGTGCCGTTCGGCGCGAAGTCCCAGAGCAGCTGGCCCTCGGCGCGGCCGCTGCGGATGCCGCCGGTCTTGGCCTTCGGGTCGGCGGTCGGGGTCGTGCCGTCCACCGCCGCGCTGAAGCCGAACACCACGCCGCTCTGCTGGGCGAAGCGCACCACGTGCTCGATCTGCCGGCCGTCCGTGCCCGTGGTGGTCGGCGTGCGGCTGGTCACCGCGTAGCTGCCCGGGGCCGGCTCGACCGTCCCCGGGGTGACCGGGAAGGCGGCCGCGACCTGCGGGTTCTTCTTCGGGTCGACCAGCCAGACGTAGTGCCCGCTCACCGAGTAGACGACCCGTGTGCCGGAGCCCGAGGTGGCCGGCAGCGGGGGGACGGTCGGGGTGGCCGAGGCGGTCGGCGCCGGCGCGGTGGCCGTACCGGCCGCGGTGGTGGTGGCGGTGGGCTTGGCACCGCCGGCCCGGTCCTGGGCACCGTTGGCCTGGAAGGCCAGCAGGCTCACCACCGCCAGGGCCCCCAGGGTCAGCCCCGTGACCACCACTCCAGGACCCGTCTTCGCCACGTGCGCTCCCGCTGCCGTCCCTTTTTCGTACGGGCTTATCGTGCCAGGTCCGTCCGTCCGGTTCGCAGCGCCTCGGATGTGTGTTCCCGGCCTGCACACCTTGCCGATCGGCCGGTCGGCCCAACGTCGGTCTAACCTTGACCCGTGCTGCTGCTCGCGTTCGACACCGCTACCCCCGCCGTCACCGCCGCCGTCCACGACGGCACCGCCGTCCTGGCCGAGACCCATCAGGTCGACGCCCGGCGCCACGGCGAACTGCTGCTGCCCGCGATCGACCGCGTCCTGCGGACGGCCGGGGTGGACAAGCACCGGCTGACCGGGATCGCGGTCGGCGTCGGCCCGGGGCCGTACACCGGCCTGCGGGTCGGCCTGGTGACCGCCGCCGCGCTCGGCCACGCCCTCGGGCTGCCGGTGTACGGGGTCTGCACCCTGGACGCGATCGCCTTCCAGGCCCGCGCCGAGGGCCTGGCCGGGCAGCCGTTCACGGTCGCGACCGACGCGCGCCGCAAGGAGGTCTACTGGGCCTCCTACGACGCCGAGGGCCGCCGCAGCGAGGGCCCCGGCGTGGACCGACCGGCCGAGCTGGCCGCGCGGCCGCGTGCCGTCGGCGCCGGTGCGCTGCTCTACCCCGACGCCTTCCCGGACGCGCACGGCCCCGAGCACGTGTCGGCCGGCGCCCTGGCGGGCTTCGCCGCCGCCGAGCTGGCGGCCGGGCGCGAGCTGCTGCCGAACGTCCCGCTGTACCTGCGCCGCCCGGACGCCCAGGTCCCGGCCGGCTACAAGGCGGTGCTCCCGGCGTGAACCACGGCACCACCCTGCGCCCGATGCGCTGGTGGGACATCGCGCCGGTGATGGAACTGGAGCAGCGGCTCTTCCCCGAGGACGCCTGGTCAACCGGGATGTTCTGGTCCGAGCTGGCCGAGGCCCACCCCGGCGGCACCCGCCACTACACCGTCGCCACCGCCGCCGACGGCGCGATCGTCGGCTACGCCGGGCTGATGGCGATCGCCGGCGAGGGCGACGTCCAGACCATCGCCGTCGACGAGCGCCACCAGGGCGCCGGCCTCGGCACGGCGCTGCTCACCGACCTGATCCGGGAGTCCGCCCGGCGCGGCTGCGCCGAACTGCTGCTGGAGGTGCGGGTGGACAACCCGCGCGCCCAGCGGCTGTACGAGCGCCACGGCTTCGCACCGGTGGGCATCCGGCGCGGCTACTACCAGCCCGCCAACGTCGACGCGCTGGTGATGCGCCTCGACCACCCCAGCACTGACAGCACCGACCCGAAGGACATTGAGGACACCCGCCATGGCTGACGAACCGCTCGTCCTCGGCATCGAGACCTCCTGCGACGAGACCGGCGTCGGCATCGTGCGCGGCACCACGCTGCTGGCCGACGCGGTCGCCTCCAGCGTGAACGACCACGCCCGCTTCGGCGGCGTCGTCCCGGAGATCGCCAGCCGCGCCCACCTGGAGGCGATGGTCCCGACCATCCAGCGCGCGCTGGACACCGCCGGGGTCAAGGCGACCGACCTGGACGGCATCGCGGTCACCGCGGGCCCGGGCCTGGCCGGCGCGCTGCTGGTCGGCGTCAGCGCCGCCAAGGCGTACGCCTGGGCGCTGGACAAGCCGCTGTACGGGGTCAACCACCTCGCCTCGCACATCTGCGTCGACCAGCTGGAGCACGGCCGGCTGCCCTCGCCGACGATGGCCCTGCTGGTCTCCGGCGGGCACTCCTCGCTGCTGCTCAGCGAGGACATCACCACCGACGTCCGCCCGCTCGGCGCGACCATCGACGACGCGGCCGGCGAGGCCTTCGACAAGGTCGCCCGGGTGCTCGGCCTGGGCTTCCCCGGCGGCCCGGTGGTGGACCGGACGGCCCGCGAGGGCGACCCGAAGGCGATCGCCTTCCCGCGCGGCCTGTCCGGCCGGAACGACCCCGAGTACGACTTCTCCTTCTCCGGCCTGAAGACCGCCGTCGCCCGCTGGGTGGAGGCCAAGCGCCGGGCCGGCGAGGAGGTGCCGATCGCCGACGTGGCGGCGTCCTTCCAGGAGGCGGTCACCGACGTGCTCACCCGCAAGGCCGTCAAGGCGTGCAAGGACAACGGCGTCGACCACCTGATGATCGGCGGCGGCGTGGCGGCCAACTCGCGGCTGCGCGAGATGGCCCAGCAGCGCTGCGACCGGGCCGGCATCCGGCTGCGGGTGCCGCGGCCGGGCCTGTGCACCGACAACGGCGCGATGGTCGCCGCGCTGGGCGCCGAGATGGTGTGGCGCGACCGCGCTCCGTCCTCCCTGGACCTCTCCGCCGACTCCTCGCTGCCGGTGACCGACGTCCACGTGCCGGCCGGGGGCATCGGGCACGGGGACCTCCACGGCCGGGCCTACGACGCCCTCGGCGGCGGCGCCGCGTGACCGTCGCCGCGATGTGGGAGGCCCGGGCGGCGGCCGGCCGCGGGGCCGAACTCGCCGCCTGGGTCCGGGAATCGGTGCTGCCGGCGGTGCGCGGTGCGGCCGGGCTGGAGCGCGCCGAGCTGCTCTCCGCGCCGGGCGAGCGGGTGCTGCTGATCACCTGGTGGAGCGGCGAGCCGGTGCCGGTCGCGGACCCGCCGGCCGAGCTGCTCGGCCGCCCGGTGCACCGCTGGTCCTTCACCAGCGAGCACGTCGAACAGGCCCCGCCCGTCGAACAGGCCTTCACCGGGAACCGGGACCCCGGCCGTTACCGTGCATAGCTGAGACGAAGCTGGACGGGAACCGGGAGCGCGGTGCGGTGAGCAGGAACGGGCTGAGCAGGACCAGGACGTACGCGGCGGGGGCGCTGGCCTTGCTGGCCTTCGCCACCGCGTGCGGCGACGACGGCGGCGGTGCCGCGCCGGCGGCCGGCACGTCGGCGCCGGCCGCGTCCAAGCCCGGCGGAGCCGCGCCCGCGCCGACCGGCTCCGCCACCGCCGGGGCCACCGCTCCGGCCGGCGCCGACGCGGCGGCCTGGGCGAAGTGGAACCTCACCCCGCTCGCACCCGCCCCGGCACCGCCCGCCGACAAGCCCGTCAAGCTCCAGCGGACCGGGCCGGTGCCGGTGTTCAGCGACGTGAAGACGAGCGACAAGGTCGTCTTCATCACCATCGACGACGGCGCCGAGAAGGACCCGAAGTTCGTCGAGATGCTGACCGACCTCAAGGTGCCGATCTCGATGTTCCTGACGAAGGACATCGTCAAGAACGACTACGGCTACTTCAAGCCGCTCCAGGCCCTGGGCAACCACATCCAGAACCACACCGTCACCCACCCGGTGATGAGCAAGCTCCCGGCCGACAAGCAGAAGTCCGAGATCTGCGACGACCAGGCCGCGCTCACCCAGCAGTACGGCACCGCCCCGCTGCTGTTCCGCCCGCCGTTCGGCGACGGCGCCAACACCCCGACGCTCAACACCTCGGTGCAGGAGTGCGGGCCGCGCGCGATCGTGCTGTGGCGCGAGTCGATGCAGATCCACGACATGCAGTACCAGGCGGCGGACAAGAAGCTGAAGCCCGGCGACATCATCCTGGCGCACTTCCGCGGCCCCAAGGAGCTCAAGGGCGCCACGATGACCCAGATGTTCGGCGACCTGCTGACCCGGATCCAGGAGCAGGGCTTCTCGGTGGCCCGGCTGGAGGACTACATCCAGGCCCCGGCCTCGTAGAGCGGCGCTCCCGACCGCCGTCAGGACGCCCGGACCGGCTGCCCCAGCATCATCAGCGGGCCGTGGTCGGTGCGGCTGAGGATGACCGTGACGGTGTTCGGCCCGGAGGGCTTGAGCTGGCGGCGCAGCTCCTCCGGGGTGATCGCCATCCCGCGCTTCTTGATCACCACGGTGCCGACCGCGCGCTCGCGCAGCAGTGCCTTCAGCTTCTTGATGTGGAAGGGCAGCACGTCGGTGAGCTCGAAGGCGTGCGCGTACGGGGTGGCGACCAGCTCGTCGGAGGTCAGGTAGGCGATCTTCGGGTCGATCAGCCGGCCGCCGACCTGCTCGGCGACCTCGGCCACCAGGTGGGCCCGGATCACCGCGCCGTCCGGTTCGTACAGGTAGCGGCCGACCGGGCCGGCCGGCGGGTCGGGCAGGTCGCCGCCGGTCAGGCTGGCGGCCTGGGGCAGCAGGGTGGCGCGGTGCGGGCGGGCGGCCGCGGTGCCGAACCAGAGCACCGCCTCCTTGACGTCGCCGTGGTCGGAGACCCACTCGGCCTCGGCGTCCTCCGGGACGGCCTCGTGCGGGATGCCCGGAGCGACCTTCAGCGCCCCGATCGGGGTCCGCCGGCCCGCCTCGATCGCCCAGGACAGCGGCGGGGCGTACGCCTCCGGGTCGAACACCCGGCCGCGCGAGGTCCGCCGGGCCGGGTCGGTGAACACCGCGTCGTAGCCGGCGACGTCCACCTCGGCGACGTCCGCGCAGCGCACCTCGACCAGTTCGGCCAGGCCCAGCGCGGCGGCGTTCGCGGCGGTGGCGGCGCACGCCGCCGGATCCTTGTCGACGGCCAGCACCTCGATGCCCGCCCGGGCCAGCGCCAGGACGTCCCCGCCGATGCCGCAGCACAGGTCCGCCAGCCGCCGCACGCCCAGTTCGGCGAAGCGCCGCGCCCGCCACTCGGCCACGCTGCGCCGGGTGGACTGCTCGACCCCGTTCGGCGTGAAGTACATCAGGTCCGCGTCCGCCCCGAACTTCGCCCGAGCCCGCTGCCGCAGCCGTGCCTGCCCGAAGGCCGCCGAGACCAGCTCCGCCGGGTGCTCCCGCCGCAGCCGGGTGGCCAGCGCCAGTTCCTCCTCGGGGGCGAACTCGCGCAGCTCGGCGAGCAGGGCCTGGCCCTCGGGGGCCAGCAGGGGTTGGAGGTTCTCGGTGTCCACGGGGCCATTCTCGCGGGTCGGCGCGAGGGCGCACTCACCGGAAGGCCCCCAGGCAGAGCAGCACGGGGATCATGAAGGGGGAGATCCCGGCGGCGATCGGCAGCAGCTGGTAGCCGGCCCGCTGACCGCCCACGACGACGGCGAGGGGGGTGCCCCAGCCGATGACCGCGAAGGAGAGCGCGGCCCACAGGAAGCAGCCGCCGGAATCGGAACCGGCGGCCTCGGCCACCGCTCCGCCGAGCCGGAAGGCGATGAACGGCAGGGCGGCCAGCAGCGGCAGGAGCAGGAGGGCGAGCACGGCGTCCTGCGCGCCGGACGGGCCCAGCCGTACCGGGGTGTCGGTCATGGCACGAGTGTGCGCAGGGCGCGCTCGGTCGCACATGAGTACGGCTACTCATCCGCGGTCCGGGACTGCCCGGGCGCGCCGTTGGCACTCTGGTTGACTGAGTGCTAACACGGGCCTATGGTCGTCCTTGGCACTCCCCACCGGGGGAGTGCTAACGCGAAGAAGCGTGTCTGACCCCCGCGACGGCAGGCTCGCAGGCTCGCCCCTACCCGTTAGAAAACCCCGTAATCTCCGAAGGGGAGCTCGGACGTGACCACCAGCAGCAAGGTTGCCATCAAGCCGCTTGAGGACCGCATCGTGGTCCAGCCGCTCGACGCCGAGACGACCACGGCCTCCGGCCTGGTCATCCCGGACACCGCCAAGGAGAAGCCCCAGGAGGGCGTCGTCCTGGCCGTCGGCCCGGGCCGCTTCGAGGACGGCCAGCGTCTGCCGCTCGACGTCGCCGTCGGTGACATCGTCCTGTACTCGAAGTACGGCGGCACCGAGGTGAAGTACCAGGGCGAGGAGTACCTGGTTCTCTCCGCCCGCGACGTCCTCGCGATCATCGAGAAGTAAGACGTCCCGACCCGCCCCGGATCCGTGTCCTTCGTGACAGTGGCCCGGGGCGCGGTTGTCGGCTCACGTTGTTCAGCGGTCGGTGGGCCGGCCGCAGCCCCGAGGGAATAGGGAACATGGCGAAGATCCTGCAGTTCGACGAGGACGCCCGCCGCTCGCTGGAGCGCGGTGTCAACAAGCTGGCCGACACCGTCAAGGTGACCATCGGCCCCAAGGGCCGCAACGTCGTCATCGACAAGAAGTTCGGCGCCCCGACCATCACCAACGACGGTGTCACCATCGCCCGTGAGGTCGAGCTGGACGACCCGTACGAGAACCTTGGTGCGCAGCTCGTCAAGGAGGTCGCCACCAAGACCAACGACGTCGCGGGTGACGGCACCACCACCGCCACCGTGCTGGCCCAGGCCCTGGTCAACGAGGGTCTGCGCAACGTCGCCGCCGGTGCCGGCCCGGCCGCCCTGAAGAAGGGCATCGACAAGGCCGTCGCCGCCGTCTCCGAGCACCTGCTGTCCGCCGCCCGCGAGATCGAGGGCAAGGACGACGTCGCCGCCGTCGCGTCCCTCTCCGCGCAGGACACCCAGGTCGGCGAGCTGATCGCCGAGGCGATCGACAAGGTCGGCAAGGACGGTGTCATCACCGTCGAGGAGTCGAACACCTTCGGCGTGGAGCTGGACTTCACCGAGGGCATGCAGTTCGACAAGGGCTACCTGTCGCCGTACTTCGTCACCGACGCGGAGCGGCAGGAGGCGGTCCTGGAGGACCCGTACATCCTGATCAACCAGGGCAAGATCTCCTCCATCCAGGAGCTGCTGCCGCTGCTGGAGAAGATCCTGCAGGGCGGTGCCTCCAAGCCGCTGCTGATCATCGCCGAGGACGTCGACGGCGAGGCGCTGTCGACCCTGGTCGTGAACAAGATCCGCGGCACCTTCAACGCCGTCGCCGTCAAGGCCCCGGGCTTCGGCGACCGCCGCAAGGCGATCCTCGGCGACCTGGCCACCCTGACCGGCGGCACGGTCATCTCCGAGGAGGTCGGCCTCAAGCTCGACCAGGTTGGCCTGGACGTGCTGGGCACCGCCCGCCGCGTGACCATCACCAAGGACGAGACGACCGTCGTCGACGGTGCCGGTGACGCCGAGGCCGTGGCCGGCCGCGTCGCCCAGATCAAGGCCGAGATCGCCGCCACCGACTCCGACTGGGACCGCGAGAAGCTGCAGGAGCGCCTGGCCAAGCTGGCCGGCGGCGTCTGCGTCATCAAGGTCGGCGCCGCCACCGAGGTGGAGCTGAAGGAGCGCAAGCACCGCCTGGAGGACGCCATCTCGGCGACCCGCGCCGCGGTCGAGGAGGGCATCGTCGCCGGTGGTGGCGCCTCCCTGGTCCACGCCGCCAAGGTGCTGAACGACGGCCTGGGCCTGTCGGGTGACGAGGCCACCGGTGTCGCCGTGGTCCGCAAGGCGCTGCACGAGCCGCTGCGCTGGATCGCCCAGAACGCCGGCCTGGAGGGCTACGTCATCACCTCCAAGGTCGCCGAGCTGGAGATCGGCCAGGGCTACAACGCCGCCACCGGCGAGTACGGCGACCTGGTGAAGGCCGGCGTCATCGACCCGGTCAAGGTCACCCGCTCCGCCCTGGAGAACGCCGCCTCGATCGCCTCCCTGCTGCTCACCACCGAGACCCTCGTGGTGGAGAAGAAGGAGGAGGAGGCCGACAACGGTCACGGCCACTCCCACGGTCACGGCCACTCCCACTGAGGCCCGAGCCACTGACCGGAGGCCCGGTCCGCGCCCCGCGAGGGGAGGCGGGCCGGGCCTCCGGCTGTTGTCCGGCCGCCGCCGGGCCGGCCGGGCTCGTGGCGCGGGCGCTGCTCTTGACGGTTCAACTATCAGGAGAATTTTGCCGAGAGCAAAGATTGCCTTATAACTGAGGCATGATCGAGGCCCGCCACCTGCGCGTCCTGCGTGCCGTCGCCCGCACCGGCTCCTTCTCCGCCGCCGCCCGCGAGCTGGGGTGCACCCAGCCCGCCATCAGCCAGCAGATGAAGGCGCTGGAGAAGTCGGTGGACACCCCGCTGGTGGTCCGCGCGGGCCGCGGGATGCAGCTCAGCGAGGCCGGGCGGGTCCTGCTCAAGCATGCCACCGGGATCCTGGCCGGGCTCTCCGCCGCCGAGGAGGAGGTGGCCGCGATCGCCGGGCTGCGGGCCGGACGGGTGCGGTTGGTGTCCTTCCCGACCGCGAGTTCCACCCTGGTGCCGCCCGCCGTCGCCCGGCTGCGGGACGGCCATCCGGGGGTGCGCGTGTCGCTGGTCGAGGCGGAGCCGCCGGAGTCGCTGGCGATGCTGCGCGGCGGCGAGTGCGAGATCGCGCTGGCCTTCCGCTATCCGCACTCCGACGGTGCCGCCGCACTGCCGGTGCCCGCCCACGGCACCCCGCGCGAGGCGCGGGCCGAGGCCAACCTGGAGGCCCAGCAGCTGACGGCCGGTACCGACTGGTCCGATCTGGTGGTCACCCCGTTGCTGGACGACCCGCTGGTGGGCCTGCTGCCCGCCGCCCACCCGCTGGCCGGGCGGGGCGGGGCGGTGGAGCTGGCCGAGCTGGCGGGGGAGCAGTGGATCGCCGGCTGTCCGCAGTGCCGGGGGCACCTGGTGGAACTGTGCGCGGGTGCCGGGTTCGAGCCCCGGATCGACTTCGCGACGGACGACTACCCGGCGGTGGTCGGCCTGGTGGCGGCTGGGCTCGGAGTGGCGGTGCTGCCCCGGCTGGCGCTGCAGTCGGTGCGTCCTGACGGTGTGTCGACGGTGCCGGTGCGGACGGCGTCGGGGGCGCCGGCGGTGCGCCAGGTGGTCGCGCTGACCCTGTCGGACCTGGCCGAGGTGCCGGCCGTCGCCCTGATGCTGGAGCGGCTGGCGGGGGCGGCGGCCGCCCGCTGACGGCGGGGTACGGGGGGAGGGCGGATCCCCCGGACCGACCGCGAGCGCCCTGAGGCGCCGCGAAGAAACGTTTCTTCACGGCGCGCCGCGGAGGCGGGTCTAGTGCTGCGCGACCGCCGGCGGGGTCAGCGGGACCTCCACCAGCCGGTGCCGCGAGCGGCCCAGCATCTCCTCGCGCTCGTCCTCGGTCATCCCGCCCCAGACGCCGTACGGCTCGCGGACCGCCAGTGCGTGCGCCGCGCACTCGGCGATCACCGGGCAGCGCATGCACACCTCCTTGGCGCTGGCCTCGCGCGAGCTGCGCGCGGCCCCGCGTTCGCCCTCGGGGTGGAAGAAGAGCGAGCTGTCCACGCCGCGGCAGGCTGCGGAGAGCTGCCAGTCCCAGAGGTCCGCGTTGGGACCGGGGAGGCGGGAGAAATCTGCCATGGCTCATTCCCTTCAGAGGCCGTCGGCCGTCGGCCGGGCGCTCGGCGGGCTGCTGCCGAGCGATACGGCGGGGCTTCGATGCGCTGGTGTGGACACCTGGAAATATGACTTAAGGCAACTCCATGGACAAGTCACCCACACACCGGCACAACAGTCAATGACCATACGAAAGCTATAAAAACGGGCAAAGTGGGCAATGGTCTCCGGCGGGTGCGGACGTGGCAATCGGGTGGCCGACGGGCGCGCGGACACCCCGAAACGGTGTGCGGGTGGTGCGCCGACCGCGCGCGAGCTGCGCAAAAGTGCGGCGTGTGCACCGCGATGCGGCTGATCCGTAATGGGTTGGCCACGTACAGTGGTGGAGATGGCCCTGAAGGCCGTAACTCATTCGAGTGACGGTCGTTGGAAGTGCGGAGGCGGTTAGCGGGCGCCGGACGTCGGGAACGATCGCGGGCAAGTTGGGGCGATCAGCACGGAGTCTGTCGCCGATCGGCCGTGTCGGAGAGGTTCGTACCAGCCAGGAGGCTCAACGTGACGCGGATCAGCTGCGGAGGACGACGGTCATGACTTCCGTTCTCGTTTGCGACGATTCCCCGCTCGCCCGCGAGGCGCTTCGCCGCGCGGTCGCGACCGTACCCGGTGTGGACCGGGTCACCACCGCGACGAACGGGGAGGAGGTCCTCCGCCGCTGGGTGGCCGACCGCTCCGATCTCGTTCTGATGGACGTCCGGATGCCCGGCCTCGGCGGGGTCGAGACGGTCCGGCGGCTGCTGTCCGCCGACCCGGGCGCGCGGATCATCATGCTCACCGTCGCCGAGGACCTCGACGGGGTCGCGCTCGCGGTGGCCGCGGGTGCCCGCGGGTACCTGCACAAGGACGCCTCGCGCGCCGAACTGCGGGCCACCGTGACCCAGGCCCTCGCCGACCCGACCTGGCGGCTCGCCCCGCGCCGGCTGCGCAGCCCCGACATGGGCGCGGCGCCCACCTTGACGGCGCGTGAGATCCAGGTGCTGGAGGGCATGAGCCACGGCCGCAGCAACGCCGAGATCGGGCGCGAGCTGTTCCTCTCCGAGGACACCGTCAAGACCCACGCCCGACGGCTGTTCAAGAAGCTCGGGGCCTCCGACCGCGCGCACGCGGTGGCGCTGGGCTTCCGCTGGGGCCTGGTCCGCTGACCGCCGGCGGCGCCGCCGGGTGCGGCGCACCGCCGGTGCTCCCCGAAGCGGGCGTCGCACGGGCGTGTGACGTTACGGTCCCGAGGTTGCACCATGGAGGAGTGGAGCACCTCGGGGACCAGCGGACAGGCACTGCGGCGAACCACGCAGCCGCAGGACACTCGGCGGACGGCACGACGGACGGGACCACCGACGGCGGGGCGGGAGGCGGCACGGTGCAGGAGGGGCCGGTGGTGCGCGGCACGCCCCACGGTGCGGCAGCGCATAACGTTCCGGTGCACAACTCCGGACGCGGTGCCGCGTTTTCCCGCTCGACCAGGCACCATGGACCGATGCGCGACGACGTCGCCGGCGCAGCCGGCCAGGCGGACCCGGTGGAGGCCGAGCCCTCCGACCCGGGCCACGATCCGTCGTACGCCGATGCGGGTGGCCCCGGTGCACCGGAGGGTGCGGGCGGTTCGGGAGCCGCGGTCGGGCCGGTTCGTCCGCCGGTGATCGGTTCGGGCGGCTCGCCGTTGGTGGGCGAGCTGGTCGCGGCCGCGGTGCGCGGCGAGGGCCCGGCGATCGACGCGCTGCTCGCCTACGTCCACCCGCTGGCGCTGCGCTACTGCCGCGCCAAGCTGGTCCGGCTGCCGGGCGGGGCCCGGCACCACGTGGACGACGTCGCGCAGGAGGTCTGCGTCGCGGTGCTGTGCGCGCTGCCCCGGTACAAGGACCAGGGGCGGCCGTTCGAGGCCTTCGTGTACGGGATCGCGGCGCACAAGATCGCCGATCTGCAGCGGGCCGCGATGCGCGGGCCCGGCTCGACCGTCGTCCCGCAGGACGACCTGCCGGAGGTGCCGGACGAGGCGCTCGGTCCGGAGGAGCAGGCGCTGCTGAGCAGCGACGCGGCCTGGGCCAAGGAGCTGCTGTCCAACCTGCCGGCCCGTCAGCGCGAGCTGGTGCTGCTGCGGGTGGCCGCCGGGCTGTCGGCGGAGGAGACCGGCGAGGTGCTCGGGATGTCGCCGGGCGCCGTCCGGGTCGCCCAGCACCGGGCGCTCAGCCGACTGCGGGCGCTCGCGGAGGAGTCCTCCTGAGCCGCGCCCCTCGTCACGGGTCGCGGGGAGGTCTTCGGGGGTGCCGGGCGTGCGGAACGAGCCGCCGGGCGGGGGTGTTGTCAAGGGCACACGAGGACACATTCGCGGTGCCAGTACCATGGGGTATCGGCGCCTGGGCGGGTTGCCAAAGTTTCACGGGTGCGCGCGGGGTCCCCTTGGAGGATCCTCCCATTGCATCCGGCTTCGGTGGTCTGCGCGAGTGAGCGATGAACGCGCCCGCACCGTCAGGGCGTGAGCGGATAAGGCCGGCCACGGAAGGTACCCCCCAAATGTCTTACAACGCCGCAGGCGTACCCGAGAAGTTCGCCATGCTCGGGCTCACGTTCGATGACGTCCTGCTGCTGCCCGGGGCCTCCGAGGTGCTGCCGAACCAGGTGGACACCTCCTCGCGGGTCTCGCGGAACGTCCGTGTGAACATCCCGCTGCTCTCCGCGGCGATGGACAAGGTCACCGAGTCGCGGATGGCCATCGCGATGGCGCGCCAGGGCGGCGTCGGCGTGCTGCACCGCAACCTGTCGGTCGAGGACCAGGTCAACCAGGTCGACCTGGTGAAGCGCTCCGAGTCCGGCATGGTCAGCGACCCGATCACGGTCGGCCCCGACACCACGCTGGCCGAGGCCGACGCGCTGTGCGCCAAGTTCCGCATCTCCGGCGTGCCGATCGCCGACGAGTCCGGCAAGCTGCTCGGCATCGTCACCAACCGCGACATGGCCTTCGAGTCGGACCGCAGCCGTCAGGTCCGCGAGATCATGACCCCGATGCCGCTGATCACCGGCAAGGTCGGCATCTCCGGTGTGGACGCGATGGCGCTGCTGCGTCGCCACAAGATCGAGAAGCTGCCGCTGGTCGACGACGAGGGCCGGATCAAGGGCCTGATCACCGTCAAGGACTTCGTGAAGGCCGAGCAGTACCCGAACGCCGCCAAGGACGCCGAGGGCCGGCTGCTGGTCGGCGCCGCCGTCGGCGCCAGCGCCGAGGCGTTCGACCGGGCCCAGGCCCTGGTCGAGGCCGGCGTGGACTTCCTGGTGGTGGACACCTCGCACGGCCACAGCCACAACGCGCTGGCCTGGATCGCCAAGATCAAGTCGGCCGTCGGGGTCGACGTGGTCGGCGGCAACGTCGCCACCCGGGACGGCGCCCAGGCGCTGATCGACGCCGGCGTGGACGGCGTCAAGGTCGGCGTGGGCCCCGGCTCCATCTGCACCACCCGCGTGGTCGCCGGCATCGGCGTCCCGCAGATCACCGCCATCTACGAGGCCGCGGTGGCCTGCCAGGCGGCCGGCGTGCCGGTCATCGGCGACGGCGGCCTGCAGTACTCCGGCGACATCGGCAAGGCGCTGGCCGCCGGTGCCGACACCGTGATGCTCGGCTCGCTGCTGGCCGGCTGCGAGGAGTCCCCGGGCGAGCTGATGTTCATCAACGGCAAGCAGTTCAAGTCGTACCGCGGCATGGGCTCGCTGGGCGCCATGCAGTCCCGCGGCCAGGGCCGCTCGTACTCCAAGGACCGCTACTTCCAGGCCGAGGTCGCCTCGGACGACAAGCTCGTCCCCGAGGGCATCGAGGGCCAGGTGCCGTACCGCGGTCCGCTGTCGGCCGTGCTGCACCAGCTGGTCGGCGGTCTGCGCCAGACCATGGGCTACGTCGGCGCCGCCACCATCGGCGAGATGGAGAGCAAGGGCCGGTTCGTCCGGATCACCTCGGCGGGCCTCAAGGAGAGCCACCCGCACGACATCCAGATGACCGTCGAGGCGCCGAACTACTCGACGCGCTGAGCCGGGGGCCGATGGCCCGAGTGCCGAGGAGGGTCCGTCGCTGCGGGTGCAGGGGCGGGCCCTCCGGCGTGTCCGGGGGGCGGGCCGTCGGGGCGGTGCCCGCTCCGGTACGGGATACTGGGGGCGGCCGGGGTGACCCGGCGGGCATGAGCAACACAGCAGAAGGGCTCGAAGTGACTGAGATCGAGATCGGGCGAGGCAAGCGCGGCCGCCGGGCGTACGCCTTCGACGACATCGCCGTCGTCCCCAGCCGCCGTACCCGGGACCCGAAGGAGGTCTCGATCGCCTGGCAGATCGACGCCTACCGCTTCGAGCTGCCGTTCCTGGCCGCCCCGATGGACAGCGTGGTCTCGCCGCAGCAGGCCATCGCCATCGGCCGCCTCGGCGGCCTGGGCGTGCTGAACCTGGAAGGCCTGTGGACCCGCTACGAGGACCCGCAGCCGCTGCTGGACGAGATCGCCTCGATCACCGACGCGTCCACCGCGACCCGCCGCCTGCAGGAGATCTACGCGGCGCCGATCCGCGCCGAGCTGATCAAGCAGCGGATCCAGGAGGTCCGTGACTCCGGTGTCGTCACCGCCGCGGCGCTCTCGCCGCAGCGCACCGCCGAGTTCTCCAAGGCCGTGGTGGACGCCGGCGTCGACGTCTTCGTCATCCGCGGCACCACCGTCTCGGCCGAGCACGTCTCCAGCGCGGCCGAGCCGCTCAACCTCAAGCAGTTCATCTACGAGCTGGACGTCCCGGTGATCGTCGGCGGCTGCGCCACGTACACCGCGGCGCTGCACCTGATGCGGACCGGCGCGGCCGGCGTGCTGGTCGGCTTCGGCGGCGGTGCCGCCCACACCACCCGCAACGTGCTGGGCATCCAGGTGCCGATGGCGACCGCGGTGGCGGACGTGGCGGCTGCCCGCCGCGACTACATGGACGAGTCGGGCGGGCGCTACGTGCACGTGATCGCGGACGGTGGCGTCGGCTACAGCGGGGACATCCCGAAGGCCGTCGCCTGCGGTGCGGACGCGGTGATGATCGGTGCGGCGCTGGCCCGTGCGACGGATGCCCCGGGCAAGGGGTTCCACTGGGGCATGGAGGCCGTCCACGAGGAGCTGCCGCGCGGCAAGCGGGTGGACCTCGGGACCGTCGGCACCACCGAGGAGATCCTCACCGGGCCCTCGCACACGCCCGACGGGACCATGAACCTCTTCGGGGCGCTGCGGCGGGCGATGGCGACCACCGGGTACACGGAGCTCAAGGAGTTCCAGCGGGTCGAGGTGACGGTGAATCCGGCGCTCGACCACCGCTGAGGGTGGCTGGGGGCCCCTGCCGAGGTGATCGGTGGGGGCCTTTGGGCTTTTCGGGGGTGGCTCTCGGGAGGGTGGGGGCGGGGCGGCTCCGGGGGTGGCCGCTCCGAGGGGCTGGATGATTTTCAGACTGCCGACTCTGGCCCACGGGGGTTGGGCGCCGTTGGCAGTCTGAAAATCACCCGCAACGCCCCTCTCCGGGCCACCCCCTGCGCCGCCCCTTCCGCAGCGCGTCCCTCTCGCGGGGGTGGGTGAGGGGAGGTGGGGGTGGAGGGTGGTGGGGCGGGTGGAGGGCGGTGGCGGGGTGGGTGGGGTGGGTGGGGATTGCTGGGGGTGGTGGGGGTGGTGGGGGTGGGGGTCAGGTTCGGGTGGCGGTGCGGCGGGTGAGGAGGAAGCCGCCGACCAGGGCGATGGTGTAGAAGGCGGCGTCGAGGGGGCGGAGGTCGGCGCGCCAGGTGGTGAGGGTGTCGTGGAGGAGGGTGCGGGGGGTGGAGCCGAGGGCGTGGGCCAGGCGGAGGTGCTGGGTGAGCTGGCCGATGAGGAGGGCGGCGGGGGCCAGGAGGGCGGCGAGGAGGGGGAGTGCGCGGTTGCGGCCGCCGAGGAGGCCGAGGGGGAGGGCGATCAGGCCGGCTTGGGCGATGGCCAGCCAGCCGAGGCTGTCGGCGGCGCGTAGCGGGGCGCAGCCGTAGGCGAGGCCGCTGAGGAGGGTGGCGAGGACGGCGAGGGCGGTGGCGAGCGCGGTACGTCGGGGGCGGGGGGTGGTGCGGGGGGCGACGGGGTCGTAGCCGGGGACGGGGGCGCCGGGCATGCCGGGGGCGACGTAGCCCTCGGGGGTGGTGGGGGGCGGGGCGACGGAGTAGTGCTGGGCGGTGTGCGGCCGCGCCGATGGGCCGTCAGCGCCCGGTGCAGGTGCGGTCATGGGCGTCCGATCCCCCCGGAAAGACGATGAGCTGCCGAACGGTAGCAGTGATTCGGACGGATCTTGGCGAGTTTTCGATCACAGATCGGGCACGGAGCGCCGCACCGGTTCCGGTTCGTCCCAGGTTGGGACGGGGGGCGGGTGGTCGTGGGCCCCCGGGACAGGGGATGATGGAGGCTTGGGCGTTCGGGCCCGGCCGGTCCGACGCGCCGTCACCACGACCGCCAGCAGCACATGGGGGAACGTTCCGAATGACCCAGGCGCAGGGTTCCACCGGCCGCCTCCTGGCCGGCCGCTACCGCCTGAACGGCGTGCTCGGACGCGGCGGCATGGGCACCGTATGGCGCGCCGAGGACGAGATGCTGGGCCGCACCGTCGCGGTCAAGGAACTGCGGATGAACGCCAGCGTCGAGGAGGAGGAGAAGCACCGGCTGATCGTCCGGACGCTGCGCGAGGCCAAGGCGACCGCTCGGATCCGGCACAACTCGGCGGTCACCGTCTTCGACGTGGTCGACGAGGACGACCGGCCGTGGATCGTCATGGAGCTGGTCGAGTCCCGCTCGCTGGCCGACGTGATCCGCGAGGACGGGCCGCTCGCGCCCGGCCGGGCCGCCGAGATCGCCCTCGACGTGCTGGGCGTGCTGAGTGCCGCGCACGCGCTGGGCATCCTGCACCGGGACGTCAAGCCGTCCAACGTGCTGATCGGTGAGGACGGCCGGGTCGTGCTGACCGACTTCGGCATCGCGAGCGTGGAGGGCGACGCCTCGGTCACCTCCACCGGCATGCTGGTCGGCGCGCCCTCGTACATATCCCCGGAGCGGGCCCGCGGGCAGAAGCCCGGGCCGCCGGCCGACCTGTGGTCGCTGGGCGGCACGCTGTACGCGATGGTCGAGGGTCGGCCGCCGTACGACCGCGGTTCGGCGTTGGCCACGCTGACCGCGGTGATGACCGAGGACCTGGTCGCGCCGGCGAACGCCGGGCCGCTGCTGCCGGTGATCGAGGGCCTGCTGGCGAAGGACCCGGCCGAGCGGCTGGACGCCTCGCAGACCCGGTCGATGCTGAAGCGGGTGGTCGCGGAGGCCACCGCGAAGGCCGAGTCGACGACCGAGCACGCGGTGCCGGTGGCGGCGGCGGTCGAGCCGGAGTCCGTTCCGGTGGAGGACCGGAAGCGGTCGGTGGGCGGGCTGCTGGGGACGGTCCGGGTGGGCAGCCGGGCCAAGGACGAGGAGCCGCCGGCGGAGCCCGTCGCCGAGCCCGCCGCGCCGTCCGAGCCGATCCGGCCGGTGACCAGCGAGTGGACGATGGGGGCGACGCAGGCGGCCGGGGCGGACCCGCGGACGGGCCGGCGGCGACTGGCCATCGCCACCGTGGTCGTGGTGCTGCTGCTGATCGCGGGCGTGGTCGCGGTGGTCCAGGCCTTCGGGGGCGGGGACGGCGGCGCGAAGGGGAGCTCCGGTCAGAGTGCGGGCGCCGGCACGCCGGTGGCGGCGACGACGGAGCCGACGCCGAGCCAGGCGCCTGTGACGGAGCCGGCTCCGGCTCCGGCGGCGACGGCGACGGCGAGTCAGAGTGCGGCTCCGCCGGCCCCCGTGGCGCCGGCTCCGCCGGTGAGCACGCCCGCGGCGCCGGTGCAGACGCCGGCTCCCGCGTCCGCGGTGCCGGCCGGGTACCACGAGTACAAGGATCCGAGCGGGTTCTCGGTCGTGCTGCCGGACTGGCTGCAGCCGAGCGGTTCGGACGCCAACCGGCGGATCTTCAAGAACCCGGCGGACGGCAGCCAGCTGCGGATCGAGTGGACGACCTCGCCGGGGGACAGCGCCGTCGCGGACTGGCAGGAGTCCGAGCCCAATGTGCGGGGAGCGGTCACCAACTACCAGCGGCTGAACCTCTCGGCGATCACCTACCGGCAGTGGACCAACGCGGCGGACTGGGAGTGGACCAACGGCTCGCCCAAGATGCACTCGCTCAACCGCGGCTTCGTGACCGGGACTCCGGCCAAGTACGGCTACTCGATCTACTGGATCGTCCCGGACGCCGAGTGGGCCGCGCAGGCTCCGGTCCGGGACGTCGTCTTCACCAGCTTCCAGCCGGCGCCGTAGGTCAGCCGATCAGGCGCTGCTTGGCCCGGGTGAACTCCTCGTCGGTGAGCGCCCCGGAGGCGTGCAGGGCGGCCAGCCGCTCCAGATGGCCGATGAGTTGCTCGCCGTCGGCGGCCGGCTTCTGCGGGGCCGGCGCGGTGCGGGCGGCCCGGGCGGCCGCGCGGACCTGCTCGGCGAAGACGTCGGCTTTGACCACCTCCTCGAAGCGGTGCGAACCGGTCAGCGCGATGACGGTCAGCACATCTCCGTTGATCTTGCTGTGGGCCACGGTGGCGTCGGTGACGGCGGTGAGCGGAACCGGTATCGGCGGCTTCCCGTCCTTCAGGAAGAGCAACCGGTGGGTGGTGAGCACGAGCACCCCCTTGCGGAAGTGGTCCGGGTGGCGCCCGGGGGTGGAGGCGACCGGCTTCTCACCCTCGATGGCGGTCTCTTGGAGCGAGTGGACGGTTTCGGCTCGGGTGCTGTTTCCCGCCGCCTTGAGGGCGGGCTCGATCAGATCGGTCCATTCCATGGGACCGAGCGTAAGGGAGCCGCTCAGTAGGCTGCTCGTGAGCGAGAGGAACTGGCATGCGAGGCGGCCCCGGGCAGTTGATGGCGGGACGGTACCGGCTGACGGACCGTCCCGGACCGTGGCGCGCCCACGCGGTGGACGAGCGGACCGGGGAGACGGTGCTGCTGCGCGGCCTGGAGCTGCCCGCCCTGCTGACCGCCGGTCAGGATCCCGAGGACGCGGTGCCGGCCCAGGCGGACCGGCTGGTGAAGCGGGTGGCGGCGGTCGGCTCGGCCGCTCCGGCCGCGCACCCGCGGTTGCTGCGCGGGGTCGGGGCCTTCGTCGAGGGCGAGGCGCTGTGGACGGTGGAGGAGCGGCCGGCCGGGCTGACGGCGGCCGAGCTGCTGGCCGAAGGGCCGGTGCCGCCGTACCGGGCCGCCGAGATGGCGGCCGACCTGGCCGGTGCGCTGCGGGCGCTGCACGGGGCCGGGCTCAGCCACGGCAACCTGACCGCCGGGTCGGTGCTGGTCTGCGAGGACGGCGCGGCGATGCTCGGCGGGCTGCTCGCCGGGGTCGCGGAGGAGGCGCTGGCCGAGGAGCTCGGCGGGCCGGGCGGCCGGCGCCGGTACGACGTACGGGCCACCCTGGTCGGCCCGGTGACGGAGCGCTGGCCGCTGGACGGCGGCCCGGCGGGGGACTGCTGGGCGCTCGGGGTGCTGGTGCACCGGCTGGTGACCGGACGGTCGCCGTACCCGGAGGGCGGTGTGCCGGAGCTGGTGACGGCGGTGCGGGACGGGCGGCGCGAGCACTCGGCGGTCTGCGGGCCGCTCGGGCCGCTGGTCGAGCGGCTGCTGCAGCCGGACCCGGCGCTGCGGCCGACCGCCGAGGCGGTGGGCCGGGAGCTGGCGCAGCTGCTGACGGGCGCGCCGGAGCCGGTGGACGAGGAGCGGGTGGCGCGGGCGCTGACGCTGAAGCCGGAGGCGCCGCTGGTGCCGGTGCGGCCGCGTCGGCGCGGGGGAAAGGGCGGGGACACCGGGAACGCCGGGGTGAAACCGCCTCGGATACCCCCCTTCCTCCTGGGCCCGCTGCTGGTGGCGGGGGTCTTCGTCCTGCTCGCGCTGGGAATGGCCGCCGTGGTGCTGTTCGCAGGCTGACGGCCCGGGCGGACCGGTCGGGGGGTGGGCGTGATTACCGGGGGCGTCGAGGTACGCCTAATGTGTGCGTGGGATTTGTTCGAACAGTGGTCTGCACCAGGCCCTCCGTCGCGGTGACGGCAGGCGGGATGTGTGGGGGAGCGGTCGCAGATGGGTGTGCAGGACCGGCCGGAGGCGGCCGACGCGGAGCGGCTGTTGGCCGGGCGGTACGAGCTCGGCGAGCGGCTCGGCCGGGGCGGCATGGGCACCGTCTGGCGGGCCTGGGACCGGATGCTCGACCGTGAGGTCGCGGTCAAGGAGCTGACCGTCAACCACCTGCCCGAGGAGGACCTGCAGATCCTGCACACCCGGATGAAGCGCGAGGCCAGCGCGGCCGCGCGGATCAAGCACCCCGGTGTGATCACCGTGCACGACGTGCTGGAGCAGGACGGCCGGCCGTGGATCGTGATGGAGTTGGTCGACGGCCGCTCGCTGGCCGACGTGATCAGCCAGGACGGCACCCTGCCGCCGCGCGCCGCCGCCGAGGTCGGCAGCCAGGTGCTCGCCGCCTTGCACCGCGGCCACCAGCTGGGCGTGCTGCACCGGGACGTGAAGCCGGCCAACGTGCTGCTGGAGCGCGGTACCGGGCGGGTGGTGCTGCTGGACTTCGGCATCGCGAAGTACGAGGGCTCGACCGAGCTGACCCGGCCGGGCGACCTGGTCGGATCGCCGGACTACCTGGCGCCGGAACGCGCCCAGGGCGAGCGGCCGGGGCCGGCCTCCGACCTGTGGGGCCTGGGGGCGACGCTGTACGCGGCGGTCGAGGGCCAGTCGCCGTTCCGCCGGGACTCGCCGATCACCACGCTCGCCGCGGTGGTCGACGAGCCGCTGCCGGAGTCCCGCCGGGCCGGGCCGCTGGGGCCGGTGCTGGCCGCGCTGATGGCCAAGGACCCGGCCGACCGGCCGACCGCGGACGAGGCGGCGCGGATGCTGGCCGAGGTGCAGGCCGGGCACACCATGGGCTTCAAGCCGGTCGCTCCGGTGCGCTCGCCCACCCAGTCGGTGCCGGTGGTGGACCGCAGAGCCGGCGCCGGGGCGGCCGCGGAGGAGGGCACCGCGGGAGCGGAGGGGTCCGTGGGCTCCGAGGGGCCGACGGAACCGCGCGCGGCGGCCGCCGCCGTGCCCGCCGTTCCCCTCGTCCAGGAGACGGCCGGGGGTGGGACGGTGCCGGCGCCGGCGCACACCACGCCGGTCGCGCCGGTGGCGCACTCCGTCACGCCCGCGCGCGGACCGGCCAAGCGCCGCAGCACCGCGAAGATCGTCGCCATCGCGGTGGCCGTCGGCCTGCTCGCGGCCGCGGGGACCTTCCTCGCCACCCGGCACGTGGTGGACGGCGACTCCGACGACCCGACCCCGACCGCGCCGGTCGACTCGACCGGGCCGGGCCCCAGCAGCGACACCAGCCCCTCGGCGGCGGCGCCCACCGGCTACCACTGGGTCGACGACCCGGCCGGCTTCCGCTTCCCGCTGCCCTCCGGAAACCCGGCCTGGCAGCGCTCGACCACGCCCGACAACCAGATCTACTACAGCCCTGACAACAAGACGCACTACCTGCAGTTCGCGGTCACCGTCGGGCAGTCGGTCAAGCCGCTGGAGCACATGCGGCAGATGGAGGGTTCCGTCTCCAAGTCGCTCAAGGACTACAAGCAGCACAAGATGACGAGCGTCGCGGTGAACGGCCACGAGGCGGCGGTCTGGGAGTTCAGCTACGCCGCCCAGGGCGGCGGGCGGCGGCGGGCGGTCGAGGCCGAGTTCATCGACGACGACGGCACCAGCTACGCGATCTACTCCTCCAGCCCGGAGAAGGGCAACGAGTGGAACGAGGCCGAACAGCGCTTCAACGCGGTGCTCCGCGACTTCACGCCGACCCGCTGAGCGGGGGCGCCCGGTTTCGCCCGACTGCGGCAGATTCTTGTTACCGACGGGTACCGGAGCGGGCGCCGAAGGCCTAGGCTGCGCCGTATGTCGGACCTCACAGCAGATGCAGTGGCCACCGAACACCCCGGCGCCGGCAACCCGGCGGCTCCCGGCGGCGGCCGGACCGTCGCGGCCGCCGTGCCCCAGGCCCTGGTCGCCCGGCTGGCCGCCGGCGTCACCGCGACCGGCGAGCCCGACCTGGTGGAGACCGTCGCCCCGCTGACCGGCGAGCGGCTGGCCGGCCTGCCGCGGTCCACCCCGGCCGACGTCGAGGTCGCCTACCAGCTCGCCCGCCGCGCCCAGTCGGCCTGGGCCGCGCTGCCGGTGCGCCGCCGCGCCGCCGTCCTGCTGCGCTTCCACGACCTGCTGCTCAAGCGGCAGGACGAGGTGCTCGACCTGATCCAGGCGGAGACCGGCAAGGCCCGGCTGCACGCCTTCGAGGAGGTGCTGGCCGTCGCCATGGCCGCCCGGCACTACGGGCGGACCGCGCACAGCCACCTCAAGGACAAGCGGCGCGGCGGGGCGCTGCCGGTGCTCACCCACGCGGTCGAGGCCCGCCGCCCCAAGGGCGTGATCGGCCACATCTCACCCTGGAACTACCCGCTGGAGCTGTCCGTCGGTGACGCCCTGCCCGCCTTCGTGGCCGGCAACGCGGTGGTCAACAAGCCGGACACGCAGACCGCGCTCACCGCGCTGTGGGCCCGTGAGCTGCTGGTCGAGGCCGGGCTGCCGGCCGACCTGTGGCAGGTCGTGATCGGCGACGGACCGGTGATCGGCCCCGCCGTGGTGGAGCACGCCGACTACGTCTCGTTCACCGGCTCCACCCGCACCGGCCGCGACGTCGCCCAGCGCGCCGCCGCCCGGCTGGTCGGCGCCTCGCTCGAACTCGGCGGCAAGAACGCCATGCTGGTGCTCTCCGACGCCGACCTCGACGCCGCCGCCGCGGGCGCCGTCCGGGCCTGCTTCTCCTCCGCCGGGCAGCTGTGCATCTCGATCGAGCGGCTGCTGGTGCACCGCTCGGTGGCCGACGAGTTCCTGGAGCGCTTCGCCGCCCGCACCCGGGCGCTGCGCCTCGGCGGCGGTCTCGCGTACGGCGCGGACATGGGCTCGCTGGTCTCCGCCCGCCAGCTGGAGACCACCACCCGGCACGTGGAGGAGGCGGTCAAGGCGGGCGCCACCGTGCTGGCCGGCGGCCGCGCCCGGCCGGACCTCGGGCCGTTCTTCTTCGAGCCGACCATCCTCGACGGCGTCACCCCCGACATGGCGGTCTGCGCCGAGGAGACCTTCGGCCCGGTCGTCTCCGTCTACCGCTTCGACACCGAGGAGGAGGCGGTGGCCGCCGCCAACTCCACGCCGTACGGCCTGAACTCCAGCGTCTGGACCAAGGACCTGCGGCGCGGCCGGGCGGTCGCGGCCCGGCTGCGCACCGGCACGGTCAACGTCAACGAGGCCTACGCGGCCGCGTACGGCTCGGTCGCCTCCCCGATGGGCGGCATGGGCGACTCCGGGCTGGGCCGCCGGCACGGCGCCGAGGGCCTGCTGCGCTTCACCGAGGCGCAGACCATCGCGACCCAGCGGCTGATGCCGATCGCGCCCTCGTTCGGCCTGGACGACGAGAAGTTCGCCGCCGTGATGACCGGCGGGCTGCGCGCGCTCAAGGCGCTGCGCTTCCGCTAGGCCCGGGGCGCGTCCCCAGGCGCGGCGTCACCCGGGGCCCCGAGCGTCTCGGGCCCCGACTCGCGGTTCCCAGAGGCATGTTCAACCCGGCGAAGGAGCGGTGGCAGATGGTGGAGTCCGACGGTGCGGAGTTCGACTACGACGTGGTCGTGGTCGGGTCCGGCTTCGGCGGTTCGGTCGCGGCGCTGCGGCTGACCGAGAAGGGCTACCGGGTCGCCGTCCTGGAGGCCGGGCGGCGCTTCGAGCGGGACGAACTGCCCAGGAACTCCTGGGACCTGCCGAACTACCTGTGGGCGCCGCAGCTCGGGCTGTACGGCATCCAGCGGATCCACCTGCTGGCCAACGTGCTGATCCTGGCCGGTGCCGGGGTCGGCGGCGGCTCGCTGAACTACGCCAACACCCTCTACGTGCCACCGAAGGCGTTCTTCGAGGACCGCCAGTGGCGCCACATCACCGACTGGCAGGAGGAGTTGGCGCCGTTCTACGACCAGGCGCAGCGAATGCTCGGGGTCCGGCTCAACCCGACCGTCACCCCCTCCGACGTCCACCTCAAGGCCGCCGCCGAGCGGATGGGCGTCGCCGACACCTTCCACATGGCGCCGGTCGGGGTGTTCTTCGGCGACGGCAAGGACGCCGAGGGCACGGCCAAGGCGGCGCCGGGCGACGAGGTCGCCGACCCGTACTTCGGGGGCGCCGGACCGGCCCGCAAGGCCTGCGTGGAGTGCGGCGAGTGCATGACCGGCTGCCGGCACGGCGCCAAGAACATGCTCACCGAGAACTACCTGTACCTGGCCGAGCGGGGCGGCGCGGAGATCCACCCGCTCACCACGGTGGCCCGGATCCGGGAATCGGGCGGCGGCTACGCGGTGGACGTGCGCCGCACCGACTCGCGGTCGAGGACGGACCGGGTGAAGGCGGGCGCGCGGACCATCACCGCCGCCCGGGTGGTGGTCGCGGCCGGCACCTACGGCACCCAGTCGCTGCTGCACCGGATGCGCGCCGACGGGCACCTGCCCCGGATCTCGGCGCGGCTCGGCGAGCTGACCCGCACCAACTCCGAGGCGCTGGTGGGCGCGCAGACCACCGACCGGCGCTACGGCGCCAAGGCGGACTTCACCAAGGGCGTCGCGATCACCTCCTCGATCCACCCGGACGCCAACACCCACATCGAGCCGGTCCGCTACGGCAAGGGCTCCAACGCGATGGGCGCGCTGTCGATCGCCCAGGTCAAGGGCGGTGGAGCCGTCCCGCGCTGGCTGCGCTACCTGGGCAACTCGGTCCGCCACCCGGTGACCTTCGCCCGCTCGATGGACCAGCGCGGGTGGTCCGAGAAGACGATCATCGGCCTGGTGATGCAGTCGCTGGACAACTCGATCACCGTCTCGCTGAAGAAGGGCCCGCTCGGCAAGGCCCGGCTCACCTCCTCGCAGGGCCACGGCGAGCCCAACCCGACCTGGATCCCGGCCGCCGAGCGCGGCGCCCAGGCGCTGGCCGACGAGATCAACGGCTTCGCGGGCAGCACCGTCGGCGAGATCTTCGACATCCCGATGACCGCCCACTTCCTCGGCGGCTGCCCGATCGGCGACGCCCCCGGGACCGGCGTGGTCGACCCGTACCACCGGCTGTACGGGCACCCGGGGATCAGCGTGGTGGACGGCTCGGCGGTCTCCGCCAACCTCGGCGTCAACCCCTCGCTCACCATCACCGCCCAGGCCGAGCGGGCGCTGTCGATGTGGCCCAACAAGGGCGAGGCGGACCCGCGCCCGGCGCAGGGCGAGGCGTACCGGCGGGTCGGCCCGGTGGCACCGGTGCGGCCGGCCGTGCCGGAGGGCGCGTTCGGCGCGCTGCGGCTGCCGGTGCTGCCCGTCCCGGAGGTCCCGAAGAAGCGCGGCTGAGCGCGGTCCGGTCGGTCAACCCGCCTGCTGCGGTTCCCGGTTGACATCCGTTCGAGTCCGGTGGGATAAACGGGCTCCCTGGGGCGACCCAGGGAATCGTCGAGCGGGGGGACACCGGTCCATGGCCAACTGCGCATCGTGCGGCGCGACTTCGGTGGAGGGGGCGAGGGCCTGCGGTTCGTGCGGCCGGCCGCTCGCGCCACCGCCCGTACCCCCGGCGCCGCCCGCCGCGCCGCCCGCGGCCGGCCTGTCGGCGGCTCCGCCGCCCGGACCGCCCGGGTACCCGCCGGGGGCGGTGCCGTCCCCGCCGCCGTTGCCGCCGTTGCCGTCGGGCCAGGGCCCCGGCGGGCCGGCGCCCGCCCCGCCCGCGCTGGGCAGCTGGGGCGCCGGACGGCCGTACACGCAGCCGTCGCCCGTCCACCGGCTGCTGACCGGGGCCGACTGGCGCCCGGCGCTCAGGGCGGCCGTCGCGCCGACCCTGGTGCTGCTGCTGGCGGCGCTGATCGCGGCCGTCCCCGGCGACTACCAGGTCGAGTACCGGTTCCGCTCGCCCGAGTTCGGCGACCGCTTCGGCGCGACCCTGTCGATGGCGCTGAACGCACTCGGCGCGCCGTTCGAGCTCGGCTACCAGAGCCCGCTGAGCCGCGGCCACGCCGAGCGGATGGACCTCGTCATCCGGATCGCGCCGATGACCGTCACCGTGCTGTGGGGCCTGGCGCTCTGGGCCGGTCTGCGGGCCGGACTGCGCCGGCGCAAGGCGGTGGCGGGTCAGCTGACCCGGGGCCAGGCCGCCGGGGAGGCGCTGCGCACCGCCGCGGTCCTCGGGGCCGTCACCACGGTGCTGTGGGCGGTCGGCGGGACGACCTGGCAGCCGCGGGCCGGCTACGACTTCCCGGACTACACGGGCGCTACCGGCCCGGACCTGTCCCGCCCGGTGGCCACCGCGGGCGCCGGATGGCTGGAGGCGGTCGGCTGGACGGTACTGGCGGCCGGTCTCCTGGCCTTCGCCGTGTACGGCACCGACGCACTGCGCTGGGCCGCCTGGCGCAGCCGGTCGGTGCGCGGCTGGGCGGTGGCCGCGCTGACCGCCGGCCGGGCGCTGGCGGTGTCGGTGGCGCTGTCCGCCGTCGTGGCCTTCGTCCTGGTCGCGGCGAACAGCACCAGCGGCGGGCAGATCGGGCTGGCGCTGGCCTTCCTGCCGAACCTCGGCCTCACCCTGCTCGGCTTCGGTTCGGGTGCGACCTTCCAGGCCCACAGCGGCACGTCCGGCGGGACGTCCTGGCGCGACCGCAGCGACGACCTGAACCTCTCCCTCTTCGACCTGCACGACCAGGTGAGCGCCGACTGGCGCTGGGCCGCTCTGCTGGGACTCGCGGCGGCCGGCACGCTCGGCTGGACGGCGTACCGGCGGCAGCTGGACGCGGCCGACCGGCTGCGGCTGGCGGTCGTGCACACCGGGCTGCTCACCCCGCTGATGGCGGTGGCCGGCGCGATGGTGACCCGGACCTCCTCCCTCACGGGCTCCACGACGGGTTGGGGCGGTGGCGGCTCCGGCCTGGTGGCGTCCCAGGAGACCTCGGTCGGGCTGACCTTCCTCACCGCGCTGGCCGCCAACGCGGTCTGGGCGGTGGTCGGCGCGCTGCTGGTGCCGCCGCTGCTGGCGGCGGTCCGCGGCGGGGGCGCGGGCGCCGGGTACGGCGGGACCGGGTACGGGACCGGGTACGCGGGCGCCGGGTACGGCGGCGGGGTCCCGACCGGCGGTGTCCCGTCCGGGCCGACGCCGCCGCAGGGCGTTCCGGCGCAGGGCGGCGCCCCGCACGCCGCAACCCCGGCCGGCGCAGCCCCGCAGGCCGGTGCCGCGCAGGACGGACCGTCCGTCCCCGGGGCCGGGGTGAGCGAGGTGCTGGGCTCGGACGAGGAGCCGGCCGCCCCGGCCGCCCCGGCCGCCGGGACGCCGGGCTCCGCCGAGGTGCCGCCGTCCCGGGCCGAGGAGCCGGTCGACCCGAGCGTCTGGCGCGAGCACCCCTGAGCGAGGGCGGAGGGCGGGGGTTCGGAGGAGGGAGCGCAGGAGCCCGGACAGGGCAAAGGGCCCCGCGGGGGAACGGGGCCCTTTGTCGCTCAGCACTCGGCGTCAGGGCCGCGCCGGTGCTGGGGTGACGGCGCCGGGGGAGGAGCGCCGTCGTGTCGGTTGGTCCGGGTCGTGGTTCCGCAGCTCCGCGGCTCCGGCGGGGGTGGCCGGTGGTGCGGGGCGCGCGCGTCCGTGGCGAGGCGGGCGGCAGCGAGGTTTGCGCCGGTCCCATCGCTCACGGAGCGTGAAGTGAACGCCGCTGTCGCCCGTTGGGCGGCGACTGCGGACATCTCGTCGGCGAACCTCCTCGGTGAGCCGTCAGGCGCCGGAAGAACCGCCTACACCGAGCATCGTGCTGGACGGAGGCCCCGCTCTGCAACCGGTTCGGCACAGTTCGCTCCGGTCCGTGTGTCGTTGGGACGGCCTTCGATGATCACGGTGCGTAGCGGTCTGGCCGGTTGCGGCGCACGGGGACGCGCGTAGCGGCGCGGAAGGGACGGGGGAAGTGCGCCGGGCGTGCCCCGGATCGGGACGGGGGTGCGACGGCCGGTCCCGGGCGTCCCCGGACTCCGGCCGTCCCACCTCTCGGCCCAGTCGCGGCCGGGTTCGCTGTCCCCTGCTGGCCGGCCGCGGCACCCGCGCACGGTCCCACGGAGCCGCGCTCCCGGCGAGCCGGGCGGCGGCGCCACATGCGCCGGTGGACTGGGGTGGAGCTCCACGCGTGGTCCTGCTGCCGTACGGCGTGCCCCCGCGGGGGTCGGTCGGCGCGTCTGGCGGACGCGGCGCGGCCGTGCGGTCGTCTGAAGCAACGAACTTCGGCCCCGCGCGGTCACGGTCCTTTGGACGGGCAGACGAGTGAAACCGGGCAGCCCGGTAGAATCGGTGTCCAGACACCCCACACCCGTCCGCCGCCGCCGCCCCAGCCGGGGAGGCGGTTCAGCGCGACACCTCGATACCGCTGCCGGAAGGCCGTCTGTGTCCTCTGCAATTCCCGTCCAGTCCGTGCCGGACAACGACACCGTCCTGGTGGTCGACTTCGGTGCCCAGTACGCCCAGCTCATCGCCCGTCGGGTGCGTGAGGCGCGGGTCTACAGCGAGATCGTGCCGAGCAGCATGCCGGTCGCGGAGATGCTCGCCAAGAACCCGAAGGCGATCATCCTCTCCGGCGGTCCGTCGTCGGTCTACGAAGAGGGCGCGCCCCAGCTCGACCGCGCGATCTTCGAGGCCGGTGTCCCGGTCTTCGGCATGTGCTACGGCTTCCAGCTGATGGCCAAGACGCTGGGCGGCACCGTCGACAACAACGGCGCCCGCGAGTACGGCCGCACCCCGCTGACCGTCTCCCGCAGCGGCTCCACCCTGTTCGAGGGCGTCCCCGCGAAGCACTCGGTGTGGATGTCGCACGGTGACGCCTGCTCCGCCGCTCCGGAGGGCTTCACCGTCACCGCCTCCACCGACCTGGTCCCGGTCGCGGCCTTCGAGAACGACGAGGCCCGGCTGTACGGCGTCCAGTACCACCCCGAGGTGCTGCACTCCGACCACGGCCAGCAGATCCTGGAGCACTTCCTCTACCGCGGCGCCGGCATCGCCCCGACCTGGACCACCGGCAGCGTGGTCGAGGAGCAGATCGCCCTGATCCGCGAGCAGGTCGGCGACAAGCGCGCGATCTGCGGCCTGTCCGGCGGCGTGGACTCCGCGGTCGCGGCCGCCCTGGTCAACAAGGCCATCGGCGACCGGCTGACCTGCGTGTACGTGGACCACGGCCTGATGCGCAAGGGCGAGACCGAGCAGGTCGAGAAGGACTTCGTGGCCGCCACCGGTGTGCAGCTGAAGGTCGTCGACGCCGCCGAGCGCTTCCTGAACGCGCTGAAGGGGGTCACCGACCCCGAGGAGAAGCGCAAGATCATCGGCCGCGAGTTCATCCGGGTCTTCGAGCAGGCCCAGGCCGAGATCATCGCCGAGGCCGGCGAGCACGGCGAGTCGGTCGACTTCCTGGTCCAGGGCACCCTGTACCCGGACGTGGTGGAGTCCGGCGGCGGCACCGGCACCGCCAACATCAAGTCCCACCACAACGTCGGCGGCCTGCCCGAGGACCTGCAGTTCCAGCTGGTCGAGCCGCTGCGCAAGCTGTTCAAGGACGAGGTCCGGATGGTCGGCCAGGAGCTGGGCCTGCCGGAGGAGATCGTCCAGCGCCAGCCGTTCCCGGGCCCGGGCCTGGGCATCCGGATCGTCGGCGAGGTCACCAAGGAGCGTCTGGACCTGCTCCGCGACGCGGACGCGATCGCCCGCGAGGAGCTGACCGCGGCCGGCCTGGACCGCGAGATCTGGCAGTGCCCGGTCGTGCTGCTCGCCGACGTGCGCAGTGTGGGCGTGCAGGGCGACGGCCGCACCTACGGCCACCCGATCGTGCTGCGTCCGGTCTCCTCCGAGGACGCCATGACCGCCGACTGGTCCCGCCTGCCGTACGACGTGCTGGCCCGGATCTCCACCCGGATCACCAACGAGGTCCGCGACGTGAACCGCGTCGTCGTCGACGTCACCAGCAAGCCGCCGGGCACCATCGAGTGGGAGTAGTCCTCCCGCCGGCCGTCGGTCCGACGGCCGGAGCCTGAACGGTCGCGCCGTCGTTCCCGTACTGGAGGGAGCGGCGGCGCGGCCGTTCGCGGTGCGGGTGCCGCCCTCCAGGTGGGAGGTCCCACCGAAAGCGAGCAGGAGCGGGCAGAATGCGGACCGGATCTGTCAGGGAGTGGCAGGCGAGAGGGAAGGTGTACGCGATGTCGGAGGCCAGCAACCCGGTGCCGGCCGGCGGGGGAGCGGTCGGTCGGGCCGAACGGGCGGCGCAGCGGCGGGCCCTCGCGTCCAGGTACGCCCTGCTGCCGCTGCGGCTCTTCCTCGGAGTCACCTTCGTCTACGCCGCCCTCGACAAGCTCTCGGACGCGCACTTCCTGGCCGGAGCGGGCGACCCGGCCTCGTTCGTCTCGCAGACCCAGGCGGCCAAGGCCGGCGGCAGCCCGATCTCCTTCCTGCTCGGCCCCGCGCTCGACCACCCGACGCTGTTCGCGCTCGCCATCGCCTTTGGCGAGCTGGCGGTCGGCCTCGGCACCCTGCTCGGCCTCTGGGGCCGGGTCGCCGCCCTCGGCGGCGCGCTGCTCAACCTCAGCCTCTGGCTGACCGTCAGCTGGAGCGTCTCGCCGTACTACCTCGGCAACGACCTCGCCTACCTGATGGCCTGGACCCCGCTGGTACTGGCCGGCACCCCGTACCTGTCGGTGGACGGCTGGCTCGCCCGCCGGGCCCGCCGGGACCGCGCGCGCGGGCTGGCCGAGGACCAGGTCAAGCGCCGGGCGCTGGTGGACGGCGGGATCGCGGCCGTCGCGATCGGCGGCGCCGGGCTGCTCTCCGGTTCGCTGACCCGCACCTTCGGCCGGGACGAGCAGGCCGCGCCCAAGCAGTCGGCGGCCCCGGTCTCCGCCGCTCCGGCGTCGGCCCCCACGGTGCCCGCCGCGAGCGTGCCGGTCGGCGGCTCGGCCCAGGTCAAGGACCCGGCCACCGGCGACGCCGTCTACATCGTGCAGCCCAAGGCGGGCCAGTACTGCGGCCTGTCGTCGGTGTGCACCCACTCCGGCTGCGCCGTGGACGCCCCGAAGGACGGCCGACTGCGTTGCCCCTGCCACGGCTCCGTGTTCGACGCGGCCACCGGCGCGGTGGTGACCGGCCCCGCGAACAAGCCGCTCCCGAAGTACGGCGTCACCAAGGACGGGGACAAGCTCGTCCTGGGCCCGCAGCAGAGCTGAGGCCCGGAGGGCCGGAGATCGGGGGCCGCGGGTTCGGGGGCCGCGGGTTCGGCGGCCCGGTGCTCGCGGAGCGGCCCTACTCCTCGCGGTCGGGGCGGCCGCGCCGGGCCACGGCGGCGACCGCGCCGGCCAGGCCTCCCACACCGAGCACGATGAAGGTGACCGGGATGACGATCCGGCCGTTCACCGACCGGTCGTTCACCGCCGCGACCAGGTAGAGCACGGCGAGCACGGTGAACAGCGCGCCCGCGATCAGCGAGAACAGGTCGAGCCGGTGCTTCCTCACTGCTGGACCACCTTGATGTCGCCGAGCCCGATGCCGAGTTCGAGGTTGAGCGTGCCCTTGGAGGCCTGGCCGTCGGCCGGGCCGATCAGATAGCTGTGCCGTCCGGTGCCGTCGCTGCGGTCGCCGGGGACGGCGACGTTGCCGAGTCCGACCCGGGCGGTGACGTTCACGGTTACGTCGTCCGGCACGGTGACGGTCATCTCGCCGGCGCCGAGGTCGACCTTGGTGGAGAGGGCCGCCCCGGCCGGGGCCAGCCCGGAGAGGTCCAGCCGGATCGTGCCGGCACCGAGGTTGTAGCGGTCGTGCAGTTCGGACGACGTGGCGACCGTCCAGTCGCGCTCGCCGACGGCGTCGTGCACCGAGTTCGGCGAGTGGCCGACGAAGGCCAGGGCCAGGGTGAGCAGCAGGCCGGGCACGGCGAGCTTGCGGGCCCGGCCGAACTTCGCGCCGACCAGCAGGGTCAGGCCGACCACCAGCAGCGCGGTGGCCAGCACGGTCGTGCTCCGCACGGTCGGGCTGTGGTGACCCGCGGAGGCGGCCCAGACCGCGGCGCCCGCGCCGATCGCCAGCAGGAGGCCGAAGAAGCCGAGCGCCGAACCCTCCCGGGGCCGGCGCACCACGGCCGGCTCGGGGCGGCGCTTCGGGCTCTCCTTGCGCAGCGGGTCGCCCTCGGGCAGGTCGGTGCGCTGCCACCAGGGCTGGGCCGGGCCGCCGACCGGTGGCACCGGGGTGCCGAACGGCGGGGTCGGGGTCGCGGAGCCGGCGCCGTACGGATTGCGCTCGGGGTGGCGCGGGTCCCACAGGTAGCCGCCGGTGCCCGGCGGCGGGCTGTCCGCGGGAACGGTTCCGGCGGCCCGGTCGGCGGCGTGCCCGGCGCGGGCCGCCTCGTCCTGCTCCGGCCGGGGCCAGACGTAGCCCCCGGCCCCGGCGCCGGACTCCGGGAAGTGGCGGTCGTAGGGGCCGCCGTGCCGGCGCCCGCGCCCGCGTCCCCGGCGGCGGTCCGGGTCGTAGCGCACCGCCAGGAAGACCAGGCCGGCCAGCAGGAGCAGCGGGAACATCTGGTCGCCGTCGCCCATCGAGGAGAAGAACACCCCGGTGCCGATCACGGTCAGCAGCACCGCGCCGACCGACTGGCCGTCCACCCGGCCGGTGAGCACCCGCTGGAGCTCGGTGCGCCCGCCGCGGCCCTTGGACTCGTCGTCGGTCGGGACGATCAGCCAGGCCAGGCCGTACAGGAACAGTCCGAGGCCACCGGAGAGGCAGAGCACCACGATGACCACCCGGAAGACCACCGGGTCGATGTCCAGGTGCCGGCCGAGGCCGCCGCAGACGCCGGCCACCACGCGGTGGTGCTCGGCCCGGGTCAGTGGCGGGCGTTCCGGTTCCGGCGGGGCGGCAGGCCCGGCCTCCTCGATGCGGGGGTCCTCGGTCATGGGCACCATCCTTGCGGCAGGTGCCGGTCCGGCCCAACCGGGAGCAGCCCTGCCCGGACCCTGACTTGTCCCTGATTCGGCCTAGGGACCCACCCTGATGCGCCCGCGGGGGCCCGCGTGGAACCATCGGTGGCGTGGCAGCCCCCGGTACCGATCCCCGACCCCTCGCCCCCGACGCCGCGCCGTCGGCCGGCGCCGACCCCACCGCGGCCGACGGCGCGAAGCCGCCGTACCGCCGGCTCTACCGCAGCCCGCAGGGCCGGATGCTCGGCGGCGTCGCGCACGGCCTGGCGGTGCACCTGGGGCTGCCGGTGCGCTGGGTGCGGCTCGCCTTCGTCCTGCTGTTCTTCGCGCAGGGGATCGGCGCCCTGCTGTACGCCGCGTTCTGGTTCGTGGTGCCGATCGGCATCGGCGAGCCCGCGGCGCGCGGCGGCGCCCAGTGGGTCTACCTCAACGGGGTGTTCGTGCCGGCCGCGCCCGGGCTGCAGGGCGGGCTGCTGAGCAAGGGCAACACCGGCGGCTGGCTGGGCCGGCTGCGCCGGCTCCTGCAGCACACGCTGCAGGGCGAGCCGGTCGCGGCGCCCGCGGAGGGCGGGGCCGCGGCGCCGTCCGCCAAGACCGGGCAGGGCGGCCTCGGCCAGCTCGCCGCCCTGGTCATGGTCGTGATCGGCGTGATCGCCCTGCTCAACGTGCTCGGCTGGCAGACCGCCAAGCCGTACACCTGGCCGCTGCTGGCGATCGGCGTCGGCGTCGCACTGGTCTGGCGGCAGGCCGACGACTCGCGCTGGCAGCGCTGGTTCGGCATCGAGGAGGGCGAGAAGCGGCGCGGTGCCTACACCCGGGTCGGCGCCGGCGTGCTGCTCGCGGTGGCCGGCACCATCGCGCTGCTCGCCATGCAGGGCAGCGGCTCCACGCTCGGCTCGGTCGTCGAGGCCTCGCTCGCGGTGCTCGCCGGCGTGCTGGTGCTGCTCGGCCCGTACGGCCTGCGGCTCTGGCAGGACCTCGGCGCCGAGCGCACCGCCCGCATCCGCGCCCAGGAGCGCGCCGAGATCGCCGCGCACATCCACGACTCCGTGCTGCACACCCTGACCCTGATCCAGCGCCGGGCCGAGGACCCCAAGGAAGTGCTGCGGCTGGCGCGCTCGCAGGAGCGCGAGCTGCGGCTGTGGCTGTACCGCCCGGAGGCCGCCGCCGAGGCCGCGCCGGACACCATGGCGGAGACGCTGCGCGCCGCCGTCGCCGAGGTCGAGGACCGGCACGGCGTCCAGGTGGAGCTGGTGATCGTCGGCGACTGCCCGATGGACGAGAGGATCGCGGCACAGATGCAGGCCGCGAGGGAGGCGACCGTCAACGCGGCCAAGTACGGTGGCGGGGGACCGGTCCAGGTCTACGCCGAGGTCGAGGGGAGGACGGTGTCGGTGTTCGTCCGCGACCACGGGCCCGGCTTCGACCCCGACACGGTGCCGGAGGACCGGATGGGCGTACGGGAGTCGATCATCGGCCGGATGAAGCGCAACGGCGGCACCGCTCGGGTGCGGCCGGCGGCGGGCGGCGGTACCGAGGTCGAGCTGGAGATGGAGAGAACTGATGACTGAGGCAGCGCCGATCGGGGTCCCCCCGGCCGAAGGCGGGGGGCGCACGGCCAGGGTCGTCCTGGTGGACGACCACCGGATGTTCCGGACGGGGGTCAGGGCCGAGATCGGCCGTACCGACGTGACCGGCATCGACGTGGTGGGCGAGGCCGACGACGTGGACTCCGCGGTCCGCGTGGTCGCCGAGACCAGGCCCGACGTGGTGCTGCTCGACGTGCACCTGCCCGGCGGCGGCGGCGTCGAGGTGCTGCGCCGCTCGGTGGGCGTGATGGGCGAGCAGGGAGGGGTGAAGTTCCTGGCGCTGTCCGTCTCCGACGCCGCCGAGGACGTCATCGGCGTGATCCGCGGCGGCGCGCGCGGCTACGTCACCAAGACCATCACCGGCACCGACCTGGTGAACGCGATCTTCCGGATCGCCGACGGCGACGCGGTGTTCTCGCCGCGCCTGGCCGGCTTCGTCCTGGACGCCTTCGCGGCCACCGACACCCCGCCGGTCGACGAGGACCTGGACCGCCTCACCCAGCGCGAGCGCGAGGTGCTGCGGCTGATCGCCCGCGGCTACGCCTACAAGGAGATCGCCAAGCAGCTCTTCATCTCGGTGAAGACCGTCGAGAGCCACGTCTCCGCCGTCCTGCGCAAGCTCCAGCTGAGCAACCGGCACGAGCTGACCCGCTGGGCCACCGCCCGCCGCCTGGTCTGAGCACCTCCTGCGAGGTCGAGCCCGTCCGGTCCGGATTCCTCCGGGCCGGGCGGGCTTGTCGGTGGGTGGCCATAGACTCGGAGTGCCATGAGTAGCCTCTTTGACGACCTTCCGCTCCCCGGTTTCGAGGCACCCGCCGCCGGGTCGAAGCAGCCCGCCGAGCCCTTCGACGAGGAGCCCCCGCCGTACGGGGACGACGTTCCGTACGACGCGTACGAGGAGGCGATCCCGGAGGGGCTGTTCCAGGCGACGGCCTTCGAGCAGCCGGGGGGCGCCGCCGAGGCCGAGCGGGACGCCTGGTACCGCAACGGCGCCGCGCGCCCGGTGATCGATCCGGCACAGCTGCTGGAGGGGATGAACGACCCGCAGCGCGAGGCGGTGCTGCACGCAGGGTCCCCGCTGCTGATCGTGGCGGGCGCCGGCTCCGGCAAGACCCGGGTGCTGACGCACCGGATCGCCCACCTGCTGGGCGCCCGCGGGGTGCAGCCGGGGGAGATCCTGGCGATCACCTTCACCAACAAGGCCGCCGGCGAGATGCGCGAGCGCGTCGAGGCGCTGGTCGGCCCGCGGGCCCGGGCGATGTGGGTGTCCACCTTCCACAGCGCCTGCGTGCGGATCCTGCGCCGCGAGTCCAAGCAGCTGGGCTTCACCTCCAGCTTCTCGATCTACGACTCGGCCGACTCGCAGCGGCTGATGTCGCTGGTCTGCCGCGACCTCGACCTGGACCCGAAGCAGTTCCCGCCGAAGTCCTTCACGGCGAAGATCAGCAACCTCAAGAACGAGCTGATCGACGAGGAGACCTTCGCCGACCAGGCCGCCAACCCGATGGAGAAGAAGCTCGCCGAGGCGTACGCGCTGTACCAGCGGCGGCTGCGCGAGGCCAACGCGCTGGACTTCGACGACATCATCATGACGACGGTGAACCTGCTGCAGGCCTTCCCCGACGTCGCCGAGCACTACCGGCGCCGGTTCCGGCACATCCTGGTCGACGAGTACCAGGACACCAACCACGCCCAGTACATGCTGGTCCGGGAGCTGAGCGGCGGGTCCGTCGCGGCCGCGCCGAAGCGCACCGCGGACGGGGACTTCGTGAACCCGGCCGCCGCGCACCTCGCCGAGGTGCCGCCGGCCGAGCTGTGCGTGGTCGGTGACGCGGACCAGTCGATCTACGCCTTCCGCGGCGCGACCATCCGCAACATCCTCCAGTTCGAGGAGGACTACCCGAACGCGACGACGATCCTGCTGGAGCAGAACTACCGTTCCACGCAGACCATCCTGAGCGCCGCCAACGCCGTCATCGAGCGCAACGCCAACCGCCGCGAGAAGAAGCTCTGGACGGCGGGCGACCACGGCGAGAAGGTCGTCGGCTACGTCGCGGACGACGAGCACGGCGAGGCCCAGTTCGTCGCCGACGAGATCGACCGGCTCACCGACAAGGGCGAGGCCAAGCCCGGCGACGTCGCGATCTTCTACCGGACCAACGCCCAGTCCCGCGTCTTCGAGGAGGTGTTCATCCGGGTCGGCCTGCCGTACAAGGTGGTCGGCGGGGTGCGCTTCTACGAGCGCAAGGAGGTCCGGAACGTCCTGGCGTACCTGCGGGTGCTCTCCAACCCGGAGGACACCGTGCCGCTGCGCCGGATCCTCAACGTGCCCAAGCGCGGCATCGGCGAACGGGCCGAGGCGATGATCGACGCGCTGGCCGCGCGGGAGCGGATCTCCTTCGCGCAGGCGCTGCTGCGGGTGGACGAGGCGTACGGGATGGCCGCGCGCTCGGCCAACGCGGTGAAGAAGTTCAACGCCCTGATGGCCGGGCTGCGCCAGGTCGTCGAGTCGGGCGCGGGCCCGGCGGCGGTCCTGGAGGCAGTCCTGGAGGAGACCGGCTACCTCGCCGAGCTCCAGTCCTCCACCGACCCGCAGGACGAGACCCGGGTGGAGAACCTGCAGGAGCTCGCCTCCGTCGCCCTGGAGTACGAGCAGGACCCGGGCGAGCGGCCGGACGCCGGGGAGGACGGCGCGCCGCCGGTCGGCTCGCTGGCCGACTTCCTGGAGCGGGTCGCGCTGGTCGCCGACTCCGACCAGATCCCGGACGAGGACGAGGAGGGGCGGGGCGTCATCACGATGATGACCCTGCACACCGCCAAGGGTCTGGAGTTCCCGGTCGTCTTCCTGACCGGCATGGAGGACGGGATCTTCCCGCACATGCGGGCGCTCAACCAGGTCAAGGAGCTGGAGGAGGAGCGCCGGCTCGCGTACGTCGGGCTCACCCGGGCGCGCGAGCGGCTGTACCTGACCCGCTCGGTGCTGCGCAGTGCCTGGGGGCAGCCGGCGTACAACCCGGCCTCGCGGTTCCTGGAGGAGATCCCGGACACCCTGGTGGAGTGGAAGCGCACCGGGGCGGCGCAGGCGCCGGCCCAGCGGGGCTTCTCCTCGGGTTCGTCCTGGGGCAAGTCCTCGTCCGGGGGCGGGAGTTCGCGCTCCTCCTCGGGTTCGTCCGGGTCCTCCTTCTCGGCCTCGGCCGCGCCGAAGGCGGGCTGGGGGCAGTCCGCGCGGCGCGGTGGCAAGGTCGTCGAGCGCGACGTCGTCTCACTGGCGGTCGGCGACCGGGTCACCCACGACAGCTTCGGGCTGGGCACGGTGGTGGCCGTGACGGGTGTGGGCGACCGGGCGCAGGCCACCGTCGACTTCGGCACGGACGGGCGCAAGCAGCTGCTGCTGCGCTACGCGCCCGTCGAGAAGCTGTAGCGCTCGGGCGTCGTCCCGGGGCCGTGTCGGACGATTCCCCCGGCGGGAATCGTCCGACACGCCTAGCGCGGGTCCAGGCCGTTGGCCAGGAACCACGGCAGCGGGTCGACCGGCCCGCTGCCGGCGGGCCGGATCTCGAAGTGCAGGTGCGGGCCGGTGCTGTTGCCGCTGCTGCCGACGAAGGCGATGACGTCGCCCTGCTTCACCGGGCCCTTGCGGATCTTGTACGCGCGCAGGTGGCAGTACCAGGCCTCGGTGCCGTCGGACATCTTGAGCATCGACATGTAGCCGTAGAACGGGTTCCACTGGGTGCGGATCGTGCCGTCGGCGACGGCCATGACCTGGGAGCCGCCGTCCACCGGGAAGTCGATGCCGGTGTGCCGGTTGGCCCAGTGGGTGCCGGCCTCGCCGAACAGCTCGCCGAGGCCGTGCCGGGCGACCGGCATGACCACCTTGGGCTTGACCGGTTCGGGCGCCGGCTCGGCGGTGGGCGGCGCGGCCGGGGCCTCGCTCGGCTGGGCTCCGGCCAGCGGCCGGCGGGCGTCGCCGCGCGAGGCCTGGGGCTGGTCGCCGACCGCGACGCCCTGCCGGGCCGCCGACGCGGCGGTCGCGTCGTCCGGGGCGTCCGCCGCCGAGGCCTGCACCGGCACCTGCCCGTCCCGCTCCTGCACCACCGTGACGGCCGCCGCGCCGGCGACCCCGAGCGCGGCCACCGACGGCAGCGCGACCCGCAGCAGCGCCGTCCGGGTGGCCGCCTTGGCGGCGCCGCGGCGCTGGGCGCGGGACTGCTCGCGGGCGGCGAGGCGCAGCTCCGCACGGGTCGGGCGGGCGGCTGCTTCGGGAGCCATCGGGGGCTGCCTCCTCGGTGGGCCTCGGGCGCGTCGTCGGGCGAGGTCGGACAGCCGCGACTGTAGCCCCCAGGCCGATGCCCCGGAAAAACCTCCGGTTGTCAAGAGGTCGCCCGGGGGGTCTGGGGGAGGGTGCCGGACGGAGGGGCATACCCGCTGGTAGCAAGCCCTGGAGCTGTGACTTTGCCCTCCTCTTCGGAGGCGGCGCGGTCAACCGGGCCGGGTGGCGCTAACCTCCCCTCAGGTTGGTTATTGACCGTTAACCGCGCCCGTGGCCCACGAGGTCCCGGTCGGGTGGTGGACGACGAGGTCCAGGAGGCAGTGATGAGTGTGTCGGGGCCGATCCGTGTGGTGGTCGCCAAGCCGGGGCTCGACGGTCACGACCGTGGCGCCAAGGTCATTGCGCGTGCCCTGCGCGACGCCGGTATGGAGGTCATCTACACCGGGCTGCACCAGACGCCCGAGCAGGTCGTCGACACCGCGATCCAGGAGGACGCCGACGGCATCGGGCTGTCGATCCTCTCCGGCGCCCACATGACGCTGTGCGCGCGGGTGCTGGAGCTGCTGAAGGAGCGCGACGCGGCGGACATCAAGGTCTTCTGCGGGGGGATCATCCCGGACGAGGACATCGCCGAGCTCAAGGCGATGGGCGTCGCGGACATCTTCACCCCGGGCACGCCCACCCGGGACGTGGTCGCCTGGGTCGAGGCCAACCTGCGGGCGAGCTGATCCCGCGCCGACCGGCGTGCCGCGCGGTGCCGCGTGCTGCGCTGAGCGGGCCGGCCCCTCGGGGGTCGGCCCGCTCGGTCGTTCTCGGGCCCGCCCGGTCGTCCCCGGGCGGGTCAGTCCGGCACCCTCGGGCCCGCCCGCTCGCCCCCGGGGCGTCTCCCGGCGCCCGCCCGGCGTCAGCCCGCCAGTTCGGCGAGCATCGCGGCCCGGAAGCGCAGGGTGCCGGCCAGCCGGGCGAAGGTCTCGGCCCAGGCGGAGTCCGGGGCGGCCCCGGCGGCCAGCTCCTCCACCGCGGCGGCCGTCTCCGGGGCGAGCGCGCGCTCCGTCATCCCGAGCACCCCGCTGTGGCTCCACGGGTACGCACCGGAGGCGGCGGCCCGGGCCAGGGCGCTCACCACGGCGGTGGACAGCGGCGGCGTCCACGGGGTGGCGCAGGCGCCGAGCAGTTGGAAGGCCTCGCCCAGCCCGTGCACCTCGATGAACGCGGCCGTCCAGGCGGCCCGCTCCTCGGGCGGCAGGACGGCCAGCAGCTTGGCCGGGGCGCCGGTGACGCGCGGGGGGCGGGCCCGGCCGGCGCCGCGGGCGGCCGGCACCGGGGCCGGGCCGAGCAGCGCCCGGGCCCAGCCGGCGTCGTTCTGCCGGACGGCGGCGCGTGCCCAGGCCTCCCGGAGGTCGTCGGCCCAGCTGCTGCTGGTCTCGTCGATGCTGTCGCCGACCCGCAGGGCGAGCAGCTGTTCGGGCGTCAGACCGGTGCTCTCCGGCCAGACCGCGAGCGGGGCCGCGGCCACCACCTCGCCGAACCACCAGGCCCGTTCGCCGCGCCCGGTGGGGGACTTGGGGGCGATGCCGTCGCGCTGCATCCGGGCGTCGCACTCGGCGGGCGGGGTGACCAGCAGGTGGGTGCCCGACTCGGCGAGGCGGACGGCGGCGCGCGCCCGCTCGGCCATCCGGCCCGCCAGCGCGGAGCCGGGCAGGGTGGAGAGCAGTTCGGCGGCGGTGGCCCGGACGTTCTTGCTGCGGTCGCCGAGGGCGGCCTCCAGGAACGGTTCGTCGGCGGGGGAGAGGCCGTCCTGGAGGGCGTCCAGGAACAGCAGGCGGTCCTCCGCGCGCTCGGTGGCCCAGGTGCTCCGCAGCAGCTCCAGTCCGGCGGCCGGGTCGCTGCGGCGCAGCAGCGTGAGGTGGGTGACGCGCTCCGCGAACAGGCCCTCGTGCCACAGGTGGTGGTCGGCGGGGGCGTCGTTCGGCGCCGGCGCCTGGGTCGTGGTGCGCAGCACGAACCGCCAGTCGGGGTTCTGCGCGCCCAGCCAGCGGCCCAGCGGACCGGCCAACGCGACGGCGTCGGAGCGCAGTTCGCTGCGCGCGCGGGCGGCGTCGAGCAGCCCGGGTATCAGCGCGGCGGGCGGCCGCAGGCCCCGGGCGCGGGCGGTGGCGAGCCACTGCGGCAGCAGCTCGGTCAGGTTGGCCAGGGTGCCCGCGCCGCCGCTGCCCGTACGGCCGGCCAGCAGGACGGCCAGTCGGCGGGCGGCCGGCGCGGACAGCTCCGGGCGGGGGTCCTCGGGCGCGGGCGGGCCGGGCGGTCCGGCGGCCGGTACGGGCAGCGCGCCCGCCCGGCGGCGCACGGTGGCGAGGGCGGCCAGCTCCAGCAGCGCGGTGGCCGGGTCCGTGAGGTCCACGGCGTCGGCGAGCGGCAGGGCGGTGGCCGGGACCGGGCGGCGGTCGGTGCCGAGCAGGGCGCTGGTGTGCAAGGTCTCCCACGGGTCCTGGGTGGTCGTCATTCTGGGTGCGCTCCCTAGGGGTTGGTGAGGCCGACCGGTCGGTGCCCCGCAGGCCAGGCCGTGACCGGGGCGAATCCCTGGTGGCCGTACTCGCCGAAGACCGTCAGCGGACGGCCGGTGGAGACCGCGGCCAGCCGCCACAGCGCCGCCTCCGGGACGGCCGAGGCGCGGACGGGCACGGTGTGCCGGCCGTCCGTCAGGGACCAACCGTCCGGGGTGCGGACCGGGACGACGTCGGCGAGGGCGGTGGGCCAGCTCTCCAGCCACGGGTCGTCGGCGACGGCGGTGCCGTACCCGGCCACCGCCTCGGCGACGCCGAGCCCCGCGGGGGGATCGGCCGGGCCGGGCTCGGGGGCGCCGTAGCGGGTGCCGAAGACGGCGCGCAGCGGGCGGGCGCCGGGGTGGTAGGCGAGTTCGACCTCCAGCAGGTGGCCGGTGGGCAGGGCCAGATCGGGTGCCTGGCCGGGACGGCCGAAGGCGAGCAGCAGGGCCGCGCGGCCGGTCTTGGCGCCGCGCAGCCAGACCCGGCGGGTGGTGAGCCGCTCGTCGGCGGTGTCGCGGCTGCCGAGCACCAGCCAGCGGTCGCGGACGGTGGGGCCGGCCAGCACCTCGGCGGCGTCCAGGGTGTAGCCGACCCGGGTGCGGACGGTCGCGGCGAGCTCGGCGGGCAGCTCGTCGACCCGGGTGGCGGCGGTGGCGAGCAGGTGCAGCATCGCGTACTCCTCCAGCACCCGGTCCTGCGGCAGCGCGTCGAGTTCGCGGACCCGGGCGGCCAGGCCGGGGGCCTGCGCGTCGACCATCCGGGCGGCGACCTCCTCCCAGGGCCCGGCGGTGGACTGGTCGGCCAGCCCGTGCCGGACCCGGTCGGCCAGGCGCAGCCGCAGCTCGGCCGCGCCGGCCGCGACCCGGGCGCCGCGCTTCTCGGCGCGGCGGCGGGCCGCCTGCGGGTCGGCCGGGGCCGCCGCGCGCCTCCCGGCGCGCTCCTGACGGGCCTTGAGCCAGTCCTCGGCCCAGTCGGCGGGTTCGGCGGCCGGGACGGCCTCCGGGGAGCCGCTCCACAGCAGGAGGAGTCCGAGCGCGTGCTTGCACGGGAACTTCCGGCTGGGGCAGCTGCACTGGTAGGCGGGCGTGGCGAGTTCGATGACGGTGCGGTACGGCGTGCGGCCGCTGCCCTTGCACTCGCCCCAGACCGCGGTGCCGTCGGTGCCCGTGCCGGACCACGGCGCGGGCGAGGAGAGCTTGCCCGCGGACTTCTGCGACGAGGCGTCAGGTGCCAGCGACAGGACGTGTTCGGTGCTCCAGCGTTCCTCCATGCGACCGACCGTAGGCGGCGGCACTGACAGTGGCTGACTGCCCGTCGCGCCCGGCCGTCCGGCGCCCGGGAGCCGGTGTCAGTGGTGCGGTGCAGGGTGGTTCCCGCAGGCCGGGACGCCGACCTGGCTCCCCCCGATCACCCTGCCGCCGGGGCATCCCTGTGCCCCCCGGCGGCCGACCCGAAGGAGCCCTCCATGACCGAGGTTCTGCGCCAGCACGCCGAGGACGCCTTCGCCGGCGAACTGGCCGCCCTGGCCGCGCAGGACGACCGTCCGCGCCCCGAGCGCTGGAGGTTGTCGCCGTGGGCCGTGGCGACGTACCTGCTCGGCGGTGAGCTGCCCGACGGCACCCCGATCACTCCCAAGTACATCGGTCCGCGCCGGGTCGTCGAGGTCGCCGTGACGACCCTGGCGACGGACCGCGCGCTGCTGCTGCTCGGCGTGCCCGGCACCGCGAAGACCTGGGTGTCCGAGCACTTGGCCGCCGCGATCAGCGGTGACTCCACGATGCTGGTGCAGGGCACGGCCGGCACGCCCGAGGAGGCCGTCCGGTACGGCTGGAACTACGCCCGGTTGCTCACCCACGGCCCCAGCCGGGACGCCCTGGTGCCCTCGCCGCTGATGCGGGCGATGGCCGACGGCAAGATCGCCCGGGTCGAGGAGCTGACCCGCATCCCGGCCGACGTGCAGGACAGCCTGATCACCATCCTGTCCGAGAAGACGCTCCCGGTGCCGGAGTTGGGCAGCGAGACGCAGGCCGTCCGCGGCTTCAACGTGATCGCCACCGCCAACGACCGCGACCGCGGTGTCAACGAGCTCTCCAGCGCGCTGCGCCGCCGCTTCAACACCGTGGTGCTGCCGCTGCCGGGCTCGCTGGAGGAGGAGGTCGACATCGTCACCCGCCGCGTCAACCAGCTCGGCCGCTCCCTGGAGCTGCCCGAACTGCCCGGCGGCGCCGAGGAGATCAGGCGCGTGGTCACCGTCTTCCGCGAGCTGCGCGCCGGGATCACGGTGGACGGCCGGACGAAGGTCAAGACCCCCAGCGGCACCCTCTCCACCGCCGAGGCGATCTCGGTGGTGACCAACGGCCTGGCCCTGGCCACCCACTTCGGCGACGGCGTGCTGCGGGCCGGGGACGTGGCCACGGGCATCCTCGGCGCCGTCGTCCGCGACCGGGTGACGGACCAGGCGGTCTGGCGCGAGTACGTCGAAGGGGTGGTGCGCGAGCGCGACGGCTGGAAGGACTTCTACCGCGCCGCCCGCGAGGTGACGGCATGAGCGACGCCGAGGTCGCCCTGCTCGGCATCCGCCACCACGGCCCCGGCTCGGCCCGGGCGGTGGCCGCGGCGCTGACCGGCTGGCGGCCGGACGCGGTGCTGATCGAGGGCCCGCCGGAGGCCGACGGCATCGTCCACCTCGCCGCCGAGAAGGACCTGGTGCCGCCGGTCGCGCTGCTCGCCCACGCGGTGGACGACCCGGCGAAGGCCGCCTTCTGGCCGTACGCCGAGTTCTCCCCGGAGTGGGTGGCGATCCGCCACGCCGTCGAGCACGACCTGCCGGTGCACTTCATCGACCTGCCCGCCGGGTACGGCTTCGCGCCCGCCGGCCCGGCCGGGGAGGACGCCGCCGGGGAGGACGCCACCGGGGATGACGCCGGAGAGGACCCGCCCGCCGACCCGGTGGCGCTGCTCGCGGCGGCGGCCGGGCACGACGACCCGGAGCGCTGGTGGGAGGACGTGGTCGAGCACCGCGCGCCCGGCACCGACCCGCTGGCGCCGTTCGCCGCCGTCGCCGAGGCGATGGGCGCGCTGCGCGCCGAGGGCCTCGGCGAGTCCCGCCGGGACCTCCGGCGCGAGGCGTACATGCGCCAGCGGATCCGTGCCGCCCGCCGGGCCGGGCACCGGCGGATCGCCGTGGTCTGCGGCGCCTTCCACGTCCCCGCGCTGGAGACGATGCCCACCGTCGCGCACGACCGGGCCCTGCTCGCCGAGCTGCCGAAGAAGGTCCGGACGGACATCACCTGGGTGCCATGGACACACCGCCGGCTCTCCCAGGCCACCGGTTACGGCGCGGGCGTGCAGTCGCCCGGCTGGTACCACCACCTGTTCACCACCGAGGGCGACCCGGTGCCGCGCTGGCTCACCCGGGCCGCCGACCTCCTGCGCGCCGAGGACCACCCGGTCTCCTCCGCCCACGTCATCGAGGCCGTCCGGCTCGCCGAAACCCTGGCCGTGCTGCGCGGCCGCCCGCTGGCCGGGCTGACCGAGACCCTGGACGCCGTCCGCGCGGTGCTCTGCGAGGGCTCGGACGTCGCGCTGGAGCTGGTCCGGGACCGGCTGGTGGTCGGCGACGAGCTCGGGGAGGTCCCGGACACCGCGCCGGCGGTGCCGCTGCAGCGCGACCTCGCCCGGCTGCAGCGCTCGCTGCGGCTCAAGCCCGAGGCCGCGCCGAGGGACGTCGACCTCGACCTGCGCAAGGAGACCGACGCCGCCCGTTCGCGGCTGCTGCACCGGCTGCGGCTGCTGGGCGTGGACTGGGGCGTTCCGGCCCGCTCCGCGATCGGCTCCACCGGGACGTTCCGGGAGAGCTGGCGGCTGTGCTGGCAGCCGGAGTTCGCGGTCCGGATCGCGGAGGCCGCCCAGTGGGGCACCACGGTCGAGGAGGCGGCCACCGCGAAGGCGGTCGGCACCGCCCGGTCCGCCGTCGAACTCGCGGAGCTGACCGGCCTGGTGGAGACCTGCCTGCTGGCCGGGCTGTCCGGCGCGCTGCCCGCCGTGATGCGGGTGCTCGCCGACTGCGCGGCCCTGGACACCGACGTCGCGCACCTGGCGGGTGCGCTGCCCGCGCTGGTCCGCGCGCTGCGCTACGGCGACGTGCGCGGCACCGACCACGGCGCGCTCGCCGAGGCCGCGGTCGGTCTGGCCGAGCGGGTCTGCGTGGGACTGCCGACCGCCTGCGTCGGCCTGGACGCCGAGAGCGCGGCGACGATGCGCGGCCGCCTCGACGAGGTGCACGGCGCGATCGGGCTGCTGACCTCCGGCGACGGCCGCTCCGGGTCCTCCGGGTCCTCCGAGTCCTCTGGCTCCTCCGGCTCCGCAGGCCCCGACGGCCGCTCCGGCCCCGACGGCCTGGCGGACCGCTGGGCCGCCGCCCTGCGCTCGCTGGCCGCCCGCGAACCGTCCGGCGGCCCGGCCACCGGCGCCCCCGGCGTACTCCGCGGCCGGGCCGTGCGACTGCTGCTGGACGACGGGCGGCTCGACTCCGAGGAGGCCGGCCGCCGGCTGCGGCTGGTGCTGTCCGTCGCCAACGCCCCGGCGGACGCGGCCGGCTGGGTCGAGGGCTTCCTCACCGGCGGTGGCGCCCTGCTGCTGCACGACCCCCGGCTGCTCGCCCTGCTGGACGAGTGGCTGACCGGGGTGAGCGGCGAGGTCTTCACCGACGTCCTGCCGCTGCTGCGCCGCACCTTCGCCGGGCTGGAAGCGGGCGTGCGCACCACCGTCGGCGGCCGGGTCGCGGCCGGCCCGCTCGGCGGTCCCCCGGCGCACCCGGCCCCGGCGGGCGAGCTGGACCGGGCCCGCGCCGAGGCGGCCGTCCCCGTGGTGGCCCTGCTGCTCGGCATCCGCCCGAAGATCCCCCGACAGGCCACCGGCCGCAACACCTGACCGGCCCACCGGCCACGTCGACCGGCGAACGCCCCCACCGACCGCATCCCACCGACCGCACCCCACCGACCGCATCCCGCCCATCACACCCCACCGACCACGTCCGACCGACCACGCCCGTCGGTCACCCCGGACCGCTCCGGCGAAGGAGGACCCCATGGCAACCACGACGGACGAACGGCTGCGCCGCTGGCGGCTGGTGCTCGGCGGCGAGGCCGACGGCACCGGCCACACCCTGCGCGGCCGGGACGCCGCGATGGACGGTGCCCTCGCCGCCCTCTACCGCGGCGCGCCCGAGGAGGGCGGGCGGGCCGGCCGCGGCGGCCGCCGCAGTGCCGGGCTCGGCGGCTCGGCCCCGCAGGTGGCCCGCTGGCTGGGCGACATCCGGGAGTACTTCCCGTCCACCGTCGTCCAGCTGATGCAGCAGGACGCGATCACCCGGCTCGGTCTGGACCGGCTGCTGCTGGAGCCGGAGATGCTGGAGGCCGTGGAACCGGACGTCCACCTCGTCGGCACCCTGCTCTCGCTCAGGCACGCGCTGCCCGAGACGACCCGGGAGACCGCCCGGGCCGTCGTCGGCAGGGTGGTCGCCGACCTGGAGCGCCGGCTCGCCGACCGCACCCGGGCCACCCTCGGCGGCGCCCTCGACCGCAGCGCCAAGGTCAACCGTCCCCGGCACCGGGACATCGACTGGGACCGGACGATCCGGGCCAACCTGAAGAACCACCTGCCCGAGCACGGCACCGTCGTCCCGGAGCGGCTGGTCGGCTACGCCCGCGCCCGGCGCGCCGTGAGGAAGGAGGTCATCCTCTGCATCGACCAGTCCGGCTCGATGGCGCCCTCGGTCGTGCACTCGGCGGTCTTCGGCGCGGTCCTCGCCTCGATGCGCACCCTGGACACCCGGCTGGTCGTCTTCGACACCTCGGTGGTCGACCTCACCGAGCAGCTCACCGACCCGGTGGACGTCCTGTTCGCCACGCGGCTCGGCGGCGGCACCGACATCAACCGCGCGCTCGCCTACTGCCAGTCGAGGATCACCCGCCCCGCCGAGACCGTCGTCGTCCTGATCAGCGACCTGTATGAGGGCGGCATCCGGGACGGCATGCTCAAGCGGGTCGCCGCGATGAAGGCGGCCGGCGTCCAGTTCATCGCCCTGCTCGCGCTCTCCGACGAAGGTGCGCCCGCCTACGACCACGCGCACGCGGCCGCCCTGGCCGCCCTCGGCGCGCCGGCCTTCGCCTGCACCCCCGACGCCTTCCCCGGGATCATGGCGGCGGCCCTCGAGAAGCGCCCGATCCCGGTACCTGACCAGGGGGTCTGAGGGATTCACCCGGACGCGCGAATCCACCCGATCGGTGGACCGGGCGTTCACCGCACGCTCTAGGCTGTCTGTGACGGTTCTCACCCATGCCGGGAAGGCCCCGGGCGGAACAGTCCCGTCCCACGGGGATAACCTGCCAGACGGACGTGACGCGCGTGTTGATTGACGTGTGCGCCCGTGGCTGTGTGGGCCGCAAGGCCGTACTTCTGCGTACCCGCACCGCCCCGACGACCCGCAGCGAAGATCCTGCCGTGGCACGCTCGTAGAGACACAATCCGCGACCACGAACAAGGACAAACACGTGGACCTGTTCGAGTACCAGGCGAGGGACCTCTTCGCCAAGCACGGCGTGCCCGTGCTTGACGGCGATGTCATCGAGACCGCCGCAGACGCTGCCGCCATCGCGGAGCGCTTCGGCGGCCGCGCCGTCGTCAAGGCTCAGGTGAAGGTGGGCGGCCGAGGCAAGGCCGGCGGCGTCAAGCTCGCCGCCGACCCGGCGGACGCCGTCGCCAAGGCCGAGCAGATCCTCGGCATGGACATCAAGGGCCACACCGTTCACAAGGTGATGCTGGCCCAGACCGCGGACATCCAGGACGAGTACTACGTCTCGTTCCTGCTGGACCGCACCAACCGCACCTTCCTGGCCATGGCCAGCGTCGAGGGCGGTGTGGAGATCGAGGTCGTCGCCGAGCAGAACCCCGAGGCGCTCGCCAAGATCCCGGTCGACGCCAACGAGGGCTGCACCCCGGAGAAGGCCGCCGAGATCGTCGCCGCGGCGAAGTTCCCGGCCGAGGTCGCCGACCAGGTCGCCGAGGTCCTGCAGAAGCTGTGGACCGTCTTCATCAAGGAGGACGCCCTCCTCGTCGAGGTCAACCCGCTGATCAAGTCCGGCGACGGCAAGATCATCGCGCTCGACGGCAAGGTCTCCCTGGACGAGAACGCCGAGTTCCGCCAGCCCGAGCACGAGGCCCTGGAGGACAAGGCCGCGGCCAACCCGCTGGAGGCCGCCGCCAAGGCCAAGGGCCTGAACTACGTCAAGCTCGACGGCCAGGTCGGCATCATCGGCAACGGCGCGGGCCTCGTCATGAGCACCCTCGACGTGGTCGCCTACGCCGGTGAGAAGCACGGCGGCGTGAAGCCCGCCAACTTCCTCGACATCGGCGGCGGCGCCTCCGCCGAGGTCATGGCGAACGGCCTGGAGATCATCCTGGGCGACCCCGACGTCAAGTCGGTCTTCGTCAACGTCTTCGGCGGCATCACCGCGTGCGACGCGGTCGCCAACGGCATCGTGCAGGCCCTGGAGCTCCTCGCGAGCAAGGGCGAGAACGTCACCAAGCCGCTGGTCGTCCGCCTGGACGGCAACAACGCGGAGCTGGGTCGCAAGATCCTCGACGACGCCAACCACCCGCTGGTCCAGCGCGTGGACACCATGGACGGCGCCGCTGACCGCGCCGCCGAGCTGGCCAACAAGTAAGGAAGGGGACTCTCACACCATGGCTATCTTCCTTACCAAGGACAGCAAGGTCATCGTCCAGGGCATGACCGGCGCCGAGGGCATGAAGCACACCCGCCGCATGCTCGCCTCCGGCACCCAGATCGTCGGCGGTGTCAACCCGCGCAAGGCCGGCACCACGGTCGACGTCGACGGCACCGAGATCCCGGTCTTCGGCTCCGTCGCCGAGGCGATGGAGAAGACCGGCGCGGACGTCTCCGTCCTCTTCGTGCCGCCGGCCTTCACCAAGGCCGCCGTCGTCGAGGCCATCGACGCCGAGATCCCGCTGGCCGTCGTCATCACCGAGGGCGTCCCGGTGCACGACACCGCCGCCTTCTGGGCGTACGCCGGTTCCAAGGGCAACAAGACCCGGATCATCGGCCCGAACTGCCCCGGCCTGATCAGCCCCGGACAGTCGAACGCCGGCATCATCCCGGCCGACATCACCACCTCCGGCAAGATCGGTCTGGTCTCGAAGTCCGGCACCCTGACCTACCAGCTCATGTACGAGCTGCGCGACATCGGCTTCTCCTCGGCCGTGGGCATCGGCGGTGACCCGGTCATCGGCACCACCCACATCGACGCCCTCAAGGCCTTCCAGGAGGACCCGGAGACCGAGATCATCGTCATGATCGGTGAGATCGGTGGCGACGCCGAGGAGCGTGCCGCGGCCTACATCGCCGAGCACGTCACCAAGCCGGTCGTCGGCTACGTCGCGGGCTTCACCGCCCCCGAGGGCAAGACCATGGGCCACGCCGGCGCCATCGTCTCCGGCTCCTCGGGCACCGCCCAGGCGAAGAAGGAGGCCCTGGAGGCCGCCGGTGTCAAGGTCGGCAAGACGCCGTCCGAGACCGCCCGCCTGGCCCGCGAGATCATCGCCGCCAAGGCCTGATCCCGCTCCCCGCGCGCAACGAGCGCCCCCGCCCTTCCCGGGCGGGGGCGCTCGCCGTTTCCGGCCGGCGCCGTCCGCGGTCCGCGGCGGGCCGGCGTCAGCGCGCGTGCGAGCCGGGCGCGCAGGGCCGCGGCGACCACGGCCGGCAGACCGCGGGTGTCCTCGGGGGCGGGGCGTCCGCGCCCCGGGCCGCGGCCGGCTCCCAGCGGGCGACCGCCTGCGGGTGCGGCTCCACCAGCACCGCCTGCAACCCGGGCGCCGGGCTGCACCACAGGCTGCTGATGCCGTTCGGAGCCCCGCCCGGCAGCAGCGGCACGCCCGCCTCCCCCTCGTCGGCGGGCAGGCACAGGGAGGGCGCCGGCGGGTCCGGCGGCCGGAACAGCACCGCCGGCCGTACGCCCGCGAGGGTCGCCACGGTCGCCCCGCCCACGGCCACCGTCAGCAGTGCCGCCGCGCCCGTCCGGCTCGCCGTCCACAGCCGGTGCTTGGCCCGCAGCACGGGCACCGGCGACCGGTGCGGCTGCGGACACCCCCGTACCGCCGCCCGGTGCAGCAGCCGGCTCAGCCCGTCCGCGAAGTCCGGCGCCGTCGGATCCGGCCCCACCAGATCCGGCACCCACTGGGCCAGCGCCGCCCGGGCCGTCCACACCCGGCCCTCGGCGGCCGCCAGCGTCGACTCCACTTCCACGGCGACCGCCGCCGCCGGCAGCCCCAGCCCGTCGTGCAGCACCAGCGCCCGGCGCCGCGGCCGCGACAGGCGCTTGAGCGCCTTCAGCAGCGCCCGGTCGCGGTCGGTCAGCCGGTCGTGGTCCGGCAGCACCGCCTGTGACTCGTCGGCCGGCCTGACCTTGATGCGTCGGTGCGGCAGGCCCCAGGCGTGCGCCCGCCGCGGTCCGCCCCGGTGCCAGGGCGACAGCGCCAGCTCGCACGCCCGCACCCGCACCCATCCCTCCGGATCCCCCGACCCGGCCACCGCGGACCAGCCCCGCCGCGCCTCCCCGAACGCCCGCCGCACGCAGTGCACCGCGCGGTGGCGGCAGGCGGTCAGCAGGAACACCTGCTGCACCAGGCGGGTGTACGCCGTCTCGTACAACTCCTCGAAGCGGGGCTGCCCGGATCGGGGCTCGCCATGGCCGGGGCGGTCACCGGGGCGGTCACCGGGGTCGTCGGGGCCAGGGCGGTCGTGGGCCGGCGCAGGGAGGTCGGCGAGCGCCTCCTCCGCGGCGGGACGCGCTCCCCGGGTGCCCGCCCGGGCGCCCCCGCCCGAGGCTGGTGCGGCCGGAACCGTGTGCGTCATGTCGCCGTGCCCTTCCGTGCCCGCGGGGTACTGCTCTCCGCTCGCAGTGCTGGAACCCGGGGCCGCGGGCACCGTGCCGTCCGGCGCTCCCGTGCCCGTACGGCGCGCCCGCCCGTCACCGGCCGTGGCCGCGGCGGTCCCGTCGCCGCGTCCCTCCGGTCCGGCCGCCGCCTGCGCGAGCCCGCCACCGGAGGCCCGTCGCGGCCCCTTCGCCATGGTGGAGGCTCGGGCGTCCTGAACGGTGTCGCCACGCCTCGCCGGGTCCATCCGGGCCTGCCCGTCGGCGGTGGTCACGCCGGGCTGTCCGGCACCGGTGGGGATGCGGGTCGGCCCGGTGGTGGTCCCGCCGGGCTGTCCGGCCTCGGACGGTGTGGTGTGCGGCGGGAGGTGGTCGGTGGGGCGGGGCTGTGACTCGGTGGCGGGGGCCTGCAGGGCGGCCCCGCGCTTCGCCGCTCCCCGTCTCGCGCCCTGGCCGTCGCCGGGGGCCGGGTCCGCCTGCGGCTCGCTGTACCCCTCGTCCGCGTCCGCCGCGCGGCCACCCGTGGTCGGTCCGGGGCCGGCCGCAGAGGAGGAGGCGGAGCCGCCGGAGGACGGGCGCGCCGGTCCGCTCGCGCCAGGGGCCGTCTCGGTGGCGAGCGAGGTGGCGGGTGCCGCACCGTACGCGCCCGGCCCGCGCCCCGGGCCGGAGCGGGCGGGTTGCGCGGGGTCGCCGTGTGGGGGCGGTGTGCCGGCCGTGGGCGTTGCCGTCGGCGCTGTCCCCGGTCGGGTGGTGCGCGCGCCCTGGTCGGCGGCGTCGGTCGGGGGCGTTCCGTCGCCGGTCGCGCCGGTGCCCGGGCCGGCCAGGGGGGCGGTGGGTGGCCGGGGTGTCCGGTCGGGGCGGGCGGGCGGTCGTTCGCGCGGGGGCGTGTGCGCGGTCGCTCCGGGCTCCTGTCCGGGCCGCCGCGCCGTCCGTTCGCGCCGTCCGCCCGGAGTCGCCGCGGGATCGGCGAGGTGGGCGCCGGGGCCGGGTGGCGCCGGCGCCGCCTGCGGCTCGGACGGAGCCACCCGGGGCTCACCCTCGGGGTCGTCGCCGGGGGCACCTGCCGCACCTGCCGCACCGGCCCCCGGCGCCGCCGCGGCCGTTCGTGTGCGCCCGCCGTCGGTCGCGGCCTGGCCGCCGCGCGGGGCGGGGCCGAGGGAGGACGGGCTGAGGCCGGCGAAGTTCGCCGGGCGCAGGGCCGGGACGTACGGGAGGGCGCCCGCGGTGAGGGTGAGGGCCTCGGTTTCGGTGGCGGCGCCGAGTTTCCGCATGGCCCGCAGGAGGTAGCTGCGGGCGGTGGTGGGGGTGACGCCGAGGGCCGCGGCGGTGTGGGGGAGGTCGTGTCCGGCGGCGAGGTGGGCGAGGGTCTGGGCCTCACGGGGGGTCAGTTTCCGCAGCAGGCGGGCCGCGTTCCGGTCGTCGTCGGCGGGTTTGCGGCGCCGCTCCGGGGTGGGGGAGTCGGCGGTGGACGGCGTGGTCATCAGACGCTCCGGGCCGGGGCGCCGGCGGCTTGAGGGCAGGGTCTGAAAATGCGCATAAGCCAATAATCTGGGACACGGCGGCGGTTTGCCGCTTCACGGAGCATGGCGAGTCGCCTTGGCACCATGAGGCGCATGACGCAGCTGATGGGCCGTCCGATCCTGGAGGCGCGGGGGGAATTGGGCGGACGCCCCGCCCTGGCCGACCTGTTGGCGGGGGTCCGGACGGCGCTGGTCGGCCTGGCGGTGGTCGGGGTGCCGGTGCTCGGACTCTGGGTGGTGACCCCGTACGCGGACGACGGCGCGGCCGCCGCCACCCGGTTGGCGGGGGTGCTCTGGCTGCTCGGGCACGGTGCGCCGGTGCTGCGCGGAGAGGCGGACGCCCCGCTGACCGTCACTCCGCTGCTGGTCGGCGCGCTGGCCGTGGTGCGGCTCCACCGGGCGGCTGCCGGGGTCGCGGCGCGGCGCGGGCTGCGTTCGCGCTGGGGCGGCCCGGTGGCGCTGTGGGCGGGCTACAGCGCGGTGGCGGTCGCGGTGGCGGTGCACTGCGCCGGTTCCGGGCTGTTCCGCAGCCGGGTGCTGCTGGACGTCCTGGTGGTGGCGGTGGTGGCGGGTCTGGCGACGGCCGCGGGAGTCCGCTCGGCCGAGGCCGAGGCCGAGGCCGGGTCCGGGCCCGGGTCCACGTCCGGGACCCTGGACGCCGCCCCGGTCGGTGGTTTCCCGCTGGACCGCCTGGAGTTCCTGCCGCCGCCGTACCGCCCGGCCGGTGCCGCGCCGGTGGTGCGGGCCGCGGCTCTGGCGGCCGGGGCCGGGCTGGTGGCGGCGGGCGGGGTGCTGGTGGCGGTGTCGGCGGCGCTGGACGCGGTGACCGGGGGCGGGCGGGGGATGGCGCTGCTGGGGCGCGGGCCCGCCGCACTGCTCGGGTTGCTGCTGCTCGCGCTGGCGCTGCTGCCGAACGCGGTGCTGTGGGGCGCGGCGTACGCGCTGGGCCCCGGGTTCGCCGTGGGGGCGGGGACGGTGGCGTCGCCGGGCGGGACGGTGCTGGGCCCGGTGCCGGAGTTCCCGCTGTTCGCCCTGCTCCCGGCCGACGGCCCGGGCGGCTGGCGGTGGGCGGTGCTGGTGCTGCCGCTGCTGGCCGGGGTGGTGCCCGCGGTGCTGCTGGGCCGTGCGGCGGCGGGCCTGCGGGGCCCGGCCGCGGGGAGCGTGCGCGGGAGCGGGGAAGCGGCCGACGCGGTCGAGGGCCGGTCCGGGCCCTGGTCGCCCGCCGCGACGGTGACGGCGGCCCTGGCGGCGGCCCTGGTGGTCGGGGCGGGCGCGGCGGTGCTGGGCTGGCTGTCCGGTGGGGCGCTGGCGGGCGGGCGGATGGCCTGGCTGGGGCCGGTGCCGTGGCGGACGGGCCTGGCGGCGGCGGGCTGGTTCGCGGCGGTGGCCGTCCCGGGCGCCCTGCTGGTACGGCTCCGCGTGCTCGCCCCGGTCCGGCCCGGTGCGCCGGGCCCGGCGGAGGGTCAGGGCGGGTACGCCCGGCTCGCGTGGTGGGCGCGCCGGGGCGCGCTGCGGCTGCGCGCCCGTGCGCACGCCCTGGTGCTGTGGGCGGCCCGGCCGTCCGGGCCTCCGGCCCCGGGCCGCGACGGCCGGGACCCGATCGACTGACGGGCTACTCGGTGTTCCCGGTGAAGTCCACGTACCACTGCGGCGCGTACCGGTCGCAGTTCTCCGCGCCGACGGCGGTCAGCGAGTCCTGGACGCAGGTGACGTAGTCCCGGTAGTGGTAGCCGAGGCCGATCACCGAGGTGGCGACCACGACCGTCATCGCACCGGTCAGGATCCCGGCGAGCGCGGCCGGGGTGAGCGGGTTCGGCGCCGCACCGCCGGGACGCGGGCCGACCGGGCCCGCCGCGTCGAGCCGGCCGGCGGCGGCCGGGGTGCCCTTCGGGCTCCGCAGCGCTCCGATGCCCCAGACGATCCCGAGCACCCCGACCAGCAGGGCGATCCAGTGGAAGCCCGCGAACAGGCAGACCAGCGCGAACGGCCCGGCGAGCGCGGCGTTGCGGGCCCGGCGGTGGGCCGGGTTGGTGGGGTCGAGCCGGGGCGGCTGCGGGGCCGGCGGACGCTGTCCGGGGCGGCCCCCGTCGCCCTGCCCCCACGGCGGCGGCAGCTGCGGGCGCTCGCCGCCCTGGCCGCCGGCGCCGTCCTGGCCCTCGCCGCCCCAGGGGTTGCGCGGCTGCCACGGCTGCTCCGGGGCGTCCGCGGGCGGCGGCGCGAAGGGGTTGCGCTCGGTGCTGTCGTCGCCGCTGCTCATGGGTTCAGCCAATCCTTGTCGGTCGGGACTCGGTCGTGACGCGGTGGGGCTCGTCGTGACGCGGTCGGGCTCGTCGGGGCTCGGTCGCGACTCGTCGCGCGGTCGCCCGCGTCCTCCCATGATCCCGCAGCCGTTCCCCGCGCCACCGGCGGCCCGGCCCGGCGTCACCGGCGGCCCCGGATCCGGGCCGACCCGGGCCCGGGCCGGTCCGGTCGCAACTCCGCTGCGGCGGGCCCGAGGAGATCCCCGTCTCAACTACGCGCGTAGCGCCGCCGGGAGGGTGCTGAGGCCGTCCGACCAGCCGTTATCGTGGTGACGGTCAGCAGCTCACATCGGTTCCCGGGGCCCGCGTCACGGCGGGTTGTCCCGGTGTTCCCCCTCGCTCGACCTGCCGTTCGTAGTGGCCCCACCACCGGTGGACGTACCAGCGCACGGCGCCCGACCTACGGAGAATCGCGCAGTGGCCGCCGCCCCCGCCCAGCACTTCCCGCCCCGCACGCCCGGACCGGCCCGCCTGGTGGTGCTGGTCTCCGGCTCCGGCACCAACCTGCAGGCGCTCATCGACGCCGTCGCGGACCGGGCCTACGGCGCCGAGATCCTGGCCGTCGGCGCGGACCGGGACGGGATCGCGGGCCTGGAACGCGCCGCGAAGGCCGGTCTGCCCACGTTCGTCCACCGGGTGAAGGACTTCGCCGACCGGGCCGGCTGGGACCGCGCGCTGACCGCCTCCGTCGCCGCGTACGAACCGGACCTGGTGGTCACGGCCGGTTTCATGAAGATCCTCGGCCCCGAGTTCATCGCCGCCTTCGCCGGGCGGATCGTCAACACCCACCCCGCGCTGCTGCCCGCCTTCCCCGGTGCCCACGGCGTCACCGACGCGCTCGCGTACGGCGTGAAGGTCACCGGCTGCACCGTCCACCTGGTCGACGCCGGGGTGGACACCGGGCCGATCATCGCGCAGGGCGTCGTCGAGGTCGTCGACGCCGACCACGCCGATGGCGGCGAAGCGCTGCACGAGCGCATCAAGACTGTCGAGCGCAAGCTGCTCGTCGACGTCGTGGGCCGGTTGGCCCGCGAAGGTCACCGCATCGAGGACCGAAAGGTATGGATTCCGGCACATGAGTGAGCGCAGCGAACGAGTCATCGAGGAAGGTGCCTGGCGCGCAGCGCCCGCCGAGCGCAGCGAGGTGGGAGCATGAGCGCCGGCTCCACCCCCCCCCCTGTCTCCGAGGACGTCCGTCCGATCCGTCGCGCGCTGATCAGCGTGTACGACAAGACCGGTCTGGAGGAGCTGGCCCAGGGCCTGCACGCCGCCGGGGTCGCCATCGTCTCCACCGGTTCCACCGCCGGCCGGATCGCCGCCGCCGGTGTCCCGGTGACCGAGGTCTCCGAGCTGACCGGGTTCCCGGAGTGCCTGGACGGGCGCGTGAAGACCCTGCACCCCCGCGTGCACGCCGGCGTGCTGGCCGACCTGCGGCTGGAGTCGCACCGCGCGCAGCTGGCCGAGCTGGGCGTCGAGCCCTTCGACCTGGTCGTGGTGAACCTCTACCCGTTCAAGGCCACCGTCGCCTCCGGCGCCACCCCGGACGAGTGCGTCGAGCAGATCGACATCGGCGGGCCGAGCATGGTCCGCGCCGCCGCCAAGAACCACCCCTCGGTAGCCGTCGTGGTCGACCCGGCCCGCTACGGCGACGTGCTGACGGCCGTCCGCGGGGGCGGCTTCGACCTGGCCACCCGCAAGCGCCTGGCCGGTGCCGCGTTCGCCCACACCGCCGCCTACGACGTGGCCGTCGCCTCCTGGTTCGAGGCCGGCTACGCGCCGAGCGACGAGCGCTTCCCGGAGTTCCTGGGCTCGACCTGGGAGCGGCAGAGCGTGCTGCGCTACGGCGAGAACCCGCACCAGGGCGCCGCGCTGTACAGCGACGGCACCGGCGGCCTGGCCGGCGCGCAGCAGCTGCACGGCAAGGAGATGTCGTACAACAACTACGTCGACACCGACGCCGCCCGCCGTGCCGCGTACGACCACGCCGAGCCGGCCGTCGCGATCATCAAGCACGCCAACCCGTGCGGCATCGGGACCGGCGCCGACGTCGCCGAGGCGCACCGCAAGGCGCACGAGTGCGACCCGGTCTCCGCGTACGGCGGTGTGATCGCGGTCAACCGCCCGGTCACCGTCGAGCTGGCCGAGCAGATCGCCCCGATCTTCACCGAGGTCGTCGTGGCCCCGGGCTACGAGGACGGCGCCCTCGAGGTGCTGACCAAGAAGAAGAACCTGCGCCTGCTGCTCGCCCCCGACGCCCCGGCCAACCGCCAGGAGGCCCGCCCGATCTCCGGCGGCGTGCTGCTGCAGGACGCCGACCGGGTGCACGCCGAGGGCGACGACCCGGCGAACTGGACGCTCGCCACCGGCGAGGCGCTCTCCGAGGCCGAGCTGGCCGAGCTGGCCTTCGCCTGGCGGGCCTGCCGGGCCGTCAAGTCCAACGCGATCCTGCTGGCCAAGGACGGCGCCTCGGTCGGCGTCGGCATGGGCCAGGTCAACCGGGTCGACTCCTGCAAGCTCGCGGTCGAGCGGGCCGGCGAGCGGGCCAAGGGCGCGTACGCGGCCTCGGACGCCTTCTTCCCGTTCGCGGACGGCCCGGCGATCCTGATCGCGGCCGGGGTCAAGGCGATCGTGCAGCCCGGTGGTTCGATCCGTGACGAGGAGGTCGTCGCGGCGGCCGCCGAGGCCGGTGTGACGATGTACTTCACCGGCGCGCGGCACTTCTTCCACTGAGCCGGCCGACGGCGTGACGGCATGACAGGGCGGCCCGGCCCCTCCGGAGAGGGGCCGGGCCGCCGCGTCGCGTCGTACGGGCCGGTCAGTACCGCGGCCGGTTGAACCAGTTGACGCCGTCCCGCACGCACATGGCGGTGATCCAGATGATGCTGATCGCCAGCCACAGGAACGCCATCACCAGGCCCACGGCGGTGCCGGCCGAGATGGCGCCCAGCAGGATCAGCAGGCCGACCAGGGCGCCGAGCGAGCCGTACACGATGGTGGTGACCCGGACGCTGTTGCCGCCCTTGCCGAACTTGGCGCCGAGCGTGATGGAGAGCGCCGCGAAGAGCCCGAACAGGACGGCGATGATGATGATGACGCTGGCCGCGGCGTCGCCCATCGCGGTGAACGGGTTGTCGCTGGCCGTGTGCTTGATCGTGTTGGTGGCGTCCTTGGCGGCCGCTCCGATGATCAGGTAGATGATCGCGAGGATCGTCTGCACACCGCCCACGATGAACAGCAGCACCCGGGCGGTCGTCACCAGGCCCGGCATGGACTGCGGCACGGCCGGCGCGTAGCCGTAGGCCGGGGCGGCCTGCGGGTAGCCGTAGCCCGGAGCGGGCGGCGGGGCCTGCTGCGGGTAGCCGTAGCCCGGGGCGGCCGGCGGCTGGCCGTACGGGTTGTTCGGGTCGGGCGGGTAACTCATGGATGCCTCCGGGCAGTTACGGGGACGCGGGGACGGGACGGCGGACGGCCCGGGGCCGGTCGGTGAGTCGGGTCGCCGACCGGACGGGACAGTAGCGCAGCGGGGTGACAGCCCGGCGGCGATGGCGGGCGCCGGCGGCTCAGCGGTCTGATGGGCGCAGGAGGGGAGCCGTCGACGGGCCCGGCGCGGGCGGGACGGCGCCACGACGGTCGGGCTGCTCGGTCTGCTGTGGTCGACTCACTGGCTCTTTCCCCCGGTTACGCTCCGCCGCGGGATCCGTCGGCCCGTCACCGGGCCGGGTCGCGGCGGGAATGCGCTTATCGTCATCCGGACGGCAGCGCCGTGTCCAGCCGGTTCCCAGGAACGGGCCGAGACTGTGGCGCAACCGCAACGTGCGGCGGACCTTCGTACCCGTCCGGCCGCCCGACCGGGGCGGGCCGCACCGGCGGCCGCCGGTCCGGGCGCGGGAGCCCGCCGGCCGTGGTACGGCGACCTGTCGCGATCCGGGAGAATGGGGTCATGACTGCCCAGATTCTCGATGGCAAGGCCACCGCCGCCGCGATCAAGTCCGAACTCGCCGCCCGCGTGGCGGCCCTCAAGGCGAAGGGCGTCACGCCCGGCCTCGGCACCGTCCTGGTCGGTGACGACCCGGGCAGCCGCTGGTACGTGAACGGCAAGCACAAGGACTGCGCCGAGGTCGGCATCGCCTCGATCCAGCGCGAGCTGCCCGCCACGGCCTCCCAGGAGGACGTCGAGAACGTCGTCCGGGAGCTCAACGCCGACCCGTCCTGCACCGGCTACATCGTCCAGCTGCCGCTGCCCAAGGGCCTGGACCAGAACCCGGTCCTGGAGCTGATGGACCCGGACAAGGACGCCGACGGCCTGCACCCGACCTCGCTCGGCCGGCTCGCCCTCGGCATCGCCGGCCCGCTGCCCTGCACCCCGCTGGGCATCGTCGAGCTGCTGCGCCGCCACGACGTCGAGATCGACGGCGCCGAGGTGGTCGTGGTCGGCCGCGGCATCACCGTCGGCCGCTCGATCGGCCTGCTGCTGACCCGCCGCAGCGAGAACGCCACCGTCACCCTCTGCCACACCGGCACCCGGGACCTCAGCGCCCACCTGCGCAAGGCCGACATCATCGTGGCCGCCGCCGGTGTGCCGCACCTGGTCAAGCCGGAGGACGTCAAGCCGGGCGCCGCGGTGCTGGACGTGGGCGTCAGCCGCAGCGAGGGCAAGATCGTCGGCGACGTCCACCCGGGCGTGGCCGAGGTGGCCGGCTGGATCTCCCCGAACCCCGGCGGCGTGGGCCCGATGACCCGCGCGATGCTGCTCAACAACATCGTCGAGGCGGCCGAGCGCCGCGCCGGCATCTGACACCCCAGGGACGGCGAGCATGACTGAACCGCGACCGGCGCGGTCCCGGCGCAGGCCGGTCAAGACCACCGGCACCCTGCCGCCCGAGGGCTCGGCCGCCGCCCTCGGGCGCGAGCACGCCCTGCCGGTCCGGCAGTGGCCGATAACCCTGGTGCTGCTGGTGGTCGGCGCCGGCCTCGCGGTGACCTGGTTCGCCGACTTCAAGGACGGCTTCAAGTACGGGCTGCTGATCCTCGGCGCCGGCGTGCTGCTCGGCGCGGTGCTGCGCCTGGTGCTGCCCGAGGTCGGGATGCTGGCGGTGCGCAGCCGGTTCACCGACGTGATCGTGCTGAGCTTCCTGGGCGCCTCGATCGTGCTGCTGACCCTGGTCGCGCAGCCGAACCCGTGGCTGCAGATCCCGTTGCTCGACAACATCGGCCAGCTGATGGGCCGGCCCAAGCACTGACCGGCCCCACGAGCGCCCGTCCGGCGCCCCGCGCGGCCCCCGTCCACCCCCCCCGGCGTCCCGGGCGGCGCGGGGGCCGCGGTGCGTCTGTGACGCATCAGCCACGCCCGCACCCGAGGCGTACGCTTCCCTTTGCGATAACCTGACGCCGGTCTCTCGATGTCGAGAGACCGTCCTCGGCTCCAGTGTGCCGGTGTGCCCTGGGGCACCTGGCGATTTGCTGGAGAAGGTAGAAATGACCCGCACCCCCGTCAACGTCACCATCACCGGAGCGGCCGGCCAGATCGGCTACGCGCTGCTCTTCCGCATCGCCTCGGGCCACCTGCTCGGTGCCGACGTGCCGGTGAACCTGCGTCTCCTGGAGATCCCGCAGGGCCTCAAGGCCGCCGAGGGCACCGCCATGGAGCTCGTCGACTGCGCCTTCCCGCTGCTGCGCGACATCAAGATCACCGACAACCCGAACGAGGCCTTCGACGGCGCCAACGTCGCGCTGCTGGTCGGCGCCCGTCCGCGCACCGCGGGCATGGAGCGCGGCGACCTGCTGTCGGCCAACGGCGGCATCTTCGGCCCGCAGGGCAAGGCCATCAACGACAACGCCGCGGACGACATCAAGGTCCTGGTCGTCGGCAACCCGGCCAACACCAACGCCCTGATCGCCCAGCGCAACGCCCCGGACGTCCCGGCCGAGCGCTTCACCGCGATGACCCGCCTGGACCACAACCGCGCCCTCGGCCAGCTGTCGGCCAAGACCGGCGCCCTGGTCTCCGACATCAAGCGCGTCACCATCTGGGGCAACCACTCCGCGACCCAGTACCCGGACATCTTCCACGCCGAGGTCGCCGGCAAGCCGGCCTTCGAGGCCGTCGGCAGCGACCAGGCCTGGCTGGAGAACGACTTCATCCCGACCGTGGCCAAGCGCGGCGCCGCCATCATCGACGCCCGCGGCGCCTCCTCGGCCGCCTCGGCCGCCAACGCCGCCATCGACCACGTGTACACCTGGGTCAACGGCACCGCCGAGGGCGACTGGACCTCCATGGGCGTCGTCTCCGACGGCTCCTACGGCGTCCCGGAGGGCCTGATCTCCTCCTTCCCGGTCACCACCAAGGACGGCAAGTTCGAGATCGTCCAGGGCCTGGAGATCTCCGACTTCTCGCGCGCCCGCATCGACGCCTCGGTCAAGGAGCTCGCCGAGGAGCGCGACGCGGTGCAGGAGCTGGGCCTCATCTGAGCCCACCCGAGCGCCCTCCGAGCCCGTGGAGGCCCATGGAGCGCTCCGGCGGCCCGTCACCCCTTCCGGGGCGGCGGGCCGCCGCCGTGTCCGGCCCCGGCGGCGGCCCGCCGTCCTACACTGACCCGCTGTGAACGAAACCCTCGGGGACGCCGCGCTCGTCCTGGTCTTCATCCTGCTGGGCGGGCTGTTCAACGTCGCCGAGATCTCGCTGATCTCGCTGCGCGAGGGCCAGATCCGGACGCTGGAGTCCCACGGCACCCGGCGCTCGGCCCGCGCCGCGCACCTGGCCGCCGACCCCAACCGCTTCCTGGCCGCCGTCCAGGTCGGGGTGACCTGCATGGGCTTCCTGTCCGCCGCCTTCGGCGCGGACACCCTGGCCGGCAAGGTCGCCCCGCTGTTCGTCCGGGCCGGGCTCACCGAGGGCGTGGCCGACGCGATCGCCCTGGTCGGCCTCACCCTGGTGATCAGCTACGTCTCGCTGGTGCTCGGCGAGCTGACCCCGAAGCGGATCGGCCTGCAGCGCGCCGAGTCGATCGCGGTGACCGCCGCCCCGGTGGTGGACGTGATGTCGGTCGTGCTGCGCCCGGTGATCTGGCTGCTCGGCCACTCCACCAACCTGATGGTCCGCCTGCTCGGCGGGGACCCGGCGGCCGGCCGCGGCTCGATGAGCTCCGAGGAGCTGCGCGGCCTGGTCGCCGCCAACACCGAACTCGGCAGTGACGAACGGGCGTTGATCGCCGACGTGTTCGCCGCCGGGGAGCGCCAGCTGCGCGAGGTGATGGTCCCGCGCACCGAGGTGACCTTCCTGGACGCCGAGCGCCCGCTGGCCGCCGTACGGCACCAGGCCGACACCTCGCCGCACTCGCGCTACCCGGTGGTCGAGGGCAGCGCCGACGCGGTGGTCGGCTTCGTCCACGTCCGCGACCTGTACGGCGCGCGCGGCGAGCAGGCCGCCAAGGTCCGCGACCTGGCCCGCCCGGTCAAACTGCTGCCCGGCACCAAGCGGGTGCTGGAGGCGATGGGTGAGATGCGCCGCGAGGGCCACCACCTGGCCATCGTGGTGGACGAGTACGGCGGCACCGCCGGGATCGTCACCCTGGAGGACCTGGTCGAGGAGGTGATCGGCGAGATCCGGGACGAGTACGACCGGCCCGAGGCCGCCCCCACCCGCCGACTGGCGGGCGGCGGCATGGAACTGGACGGCCTGCTCAACCTCGGCGACTTCGCCGAGGAGACCGGCGTCACCCTGCCCGAGGGCCCGTACGAGACGGTGGCGGGCTGCCTGGTCGCCTCGCTCGGCCGGCTGCCGCGGGACGGCGACCAGGTGCGCGTCCCGCTGGACGGCGGCGGCGGGGTGCTGCTGACGGTGGCCAAGGTCGAGGGTCGGCGGATCGCCCGGGTGAGGGTGAGTGCCGTCACACTGGCGGAACCTCCAGGGGCGGACGTTTCCTGAGCGACCGGTGGAACTGGAACAATGGCCCGCATGGTCAACGCAGCGGTCACCGGTCCGGTCAAGGACCGTCCCCGGGTGCTCTCCGGCATCCAGCCCACCTCCGGCTCGTTCCACCTCGGCAACTACCTGGGCGCGGTGCGCCAGTGGGTCGACCTGCAGAAGGACAACGACGCCTTCTACATGGTCGTCGACCTGCACGCGATCACCGTGCCGCAGGACCCGGCGACGCTGCGCGAGAACACCCGGATCTCCGCGGCCCAGCTGCTCGGCGCGGGCCTGGACCCGGACCACTGCACCCTGTTCGTCCAGTCGCACGTGCCCGAGCACGCGCAGCTCGCCTGGGTGATGAACTGCCTCACCGGCTTCGGCGAGGCCTCCCGGATGACGCAGTTCAAGGACAAGTCCTCCCGGTACGGCTCCGACAGCACCACCGTCGGCCTGTTCACGTACCCGATCCTGCAGATCGCGGACATCCTGCTCTACCAGGCGGACGCCGTCCCGGTCGGCGAGGACCAGCGCCAGCACGTGGAGATCACCCGCGATCTCGCCGAGCGCTTCAACACCCGCTACAGCCCCACCTTCACCGTGCCGAAGCCGTACATCCTCAAGGAGACGGCGAAGATCCAGGACCTCCAGGACCCGGCCGTCAAGATGAGCAAGTCGGCGTCCTCGCCCAAGGGCCTGGTGAGCCTGCTGGACGAGCCGAAGGTCAGCGCCAAGAAGTTCAAGAGCGCCGTCACCGACACCGGCACCGTCGTCTCCTACGACGAGGAGGAGAAGCCGGGCGTCTCCAACCTGCTGCGCATCCACTCCGCGCTCAGCGGCCGGTCGGTCGAGGAGCTGGTCGCGCACTTCGAGGGCAAGATGTACGGCGCCCTGAAGACCGAGCTGGCCGAGCTGTTCACCGAGTGGGTGACGCCCTTCCAGGAGCGCACCCGTACCTTCCTGGACGACCCGGCCGAGCTGGACCGGGTGCTGGCGATCGGCGCCGAGAAGGCCCGCGAGGTGGCGTCGGCGACGCTGGAGACGGTGTACGACCGGATCGGCTTCCTCCCGGCCGCCAAGCGGTGACTCCCCTCACACGCCTGCCCGGTGGTGGCGACCTCCCGGAGGTCGTCACCATCGGCGTGTCCGTGAGCGTCCCCGACCCGTACGGCTCGGCGATCCAGGACGCCCGGGCGGGCCACGGCGATCCGCAGGCCCGGTCGATACCGACGCACGTCACCCTGCTGCCGCCGACCGAGGTGCCGGCCGAGCTGCTGCCGAAGATCGAGGAGCACCTGGCGGCGGTGGCGGCCGCGCACCGGCCGTTCCGGATGCTGCTGCGCGGCGCCGGGACCTTCCGCCCGGTCTCCCCGGTGGTGTACGTCCGGGTCGAGGAGGGCGCGCAGGAGTGCCGGCTGCTGGAGGCGGACGTCCGCTCCGGGCCGCTGGCCCGTGAGCTGGCCTTCCCGTACCACCCGCACGTGACGGTCGCCCACGGCCTGCCGGACGACGTGCTGGACCAGGCGTACGAGCAGGCGCGCGGCTTCCGGGCGTCCTTCCCGGTGCCCGGCTTCGGCATCTCCCGGTTCGACGCGGACGAGGTCTGGCGGCCCTGGCGGAGCTACTCCTTCGGCTGAGGCCGGCGCGTCAGGGCGGTCCCGGCCGCGCCCGGCCTGCCCCGCCTGATCCCGCCCCGCCTGATCCCGCCCCGCCTGATCCCGTCCTGCCCGGTCCCGCCCCGTCCCGCCCCAGGGCGAGCATCCGGTCCACCACCCGGCGGGCCGCGCCGCCGTCGTCCAGGGCGCAGTGCTCGGCCCGGAAGCGCCGGTAGCGTTCGGCGTAGCCCGGCGGTAACCCGGCGCCGCTGTCGGCGAGTTGGCGCAGCGCGCCGAGCAGTTCGGCGGAGGTCGGCACCAGCGGCCCGGGGGCGTGCGCCTCGAAGTCGAAGTAGAAGCCGCGCAGGGTGTCGCGGTAGTGCTCCAGGTCGTAGGTGAAGAAGTACACCGGGCGGCCGGTGATCGCGAAGTCGAACACGATCGACGAGTAGTCGGTCACCAGGACGTCGGCGACCAGCAGCAGCTCCTGCGGGTCCGGGTAGTCCCCGCAGTCGTACCGGAAGCCGTCGCCGGCGCCCGGCAGGGGCTCGCGCACGTGCGCGTGCGGGCGGACCAGCAGCACGTGGTCCGCGCCGAGCAGGCGGCGGGCGTGGTCGAGGTCCAGCCGCAGGTCGAGCCGGAAGCCGTTGCCGTCGCCGCGCTGCCGGTCCTCGCGCCAGGTCGGCGCGTACAGCACGATCCGCTTGCCGTCGGGGATGCCGAGGCGGCGGCGGACGGCCGCGGCGGTCCGCCGGTCCGGCCGGGCGAGCAGGTCGTTGCGCGGATAGCCGGACTCCAGCACCTCGCCCCGGTAGCGGAAGGCACGCCGCAGGATCGGGGTGGCGAACCGGCTGGGGGAGAGCAGCAGGCTCCACTGCGGGGTCTCCCGGTCGAGCGCCGCCAGGTAGCCGTGGTCGGCCAGCCAGGGGTTCTCGACGTCGTGGGCGATCCGCTTCAGCAGGGACCCGTGCCAGGTCTGCACGACGACCTGGCCGGGGCGGCGCTCCAGGAAGTCCGGGAAGTGGGTGTTGCCGACCAGGTAGCGGCAGGTGGCCAGCGCCCGGTACCACTCCGGGCTCCAGGTCCGGACCGGGGTGATCCCGGCCGGCAGCTGGGCCTGGGCGTCGTCGACCACCCACAGGTGGTCCAACGGCTCGGCGCGGCGCACGAGTTCGGCGTGCACGGCGCGCGGGGAGTCGGCGTAGCCGCGGCCGCCGAACACGTCGTACAGCACCGCTTCGCGCAGCGGCCGGCGCCGGGCGGCGGGGTAGCGCTCGGTGCGCTGGCGGTGCTGCGTCCAGGCGCTGCGCTCGGCGGGGCCGAGCACCGGGGTGGAGTCCACCAGCAGGGTGTCGTGCCAGCGGCGCTGCAGCAGGATCCGCTTGCCGCCGGCCGCGGTGGCGGCGGGGAGGGCGGGCAGCGCGGCGGGGGCGGCGAGCAGCGGGCGGCGCGGGCCGGGGCGGCCGGCCGGCTCCAGCGCGGCCTCCCAGATGCCCTTGCGCAGCGGCAGCGCGGTGCCGTCCGAGCCGGTGCGGGTGGCGGGCACCCGGGCCAGGAAGCGGCCGTCCCGTCCGGTCTCCACCGGGGTGCGGACCTCGCTCGCGCTGCCGGAGTGCCGCAGCACCAGCTCCAGCCGGTCGGCGGCCGGGCCGGGGCAGTGGCCGGACAGGTCGAAGCCCCCGGCGCGGACCGCGATCCGTTCGACCAGCCCGGCCGGGAGCTGGACGCAGACCTGGAGTCGGCCGTCGGCGAGGTGCTTGAGGTAGAGCACGCGGTCGGGGGCGCCGGGCAGCGGGTGCTGGCCGGCCACCGGGCCGGCGCGCTCGTCCAGGCAGAGCTGCTCGGTGCCGCCGCCCGGGCGCAGCAGTTCGGCGTCCCAGTGCTCCAGTTCGCCGCCGCCGCGCCCCTCGGCGGTGAACGGCCGGTACGGCAGGCGGACGGTGAAGGTGTTGCCGCCGCGGGTGAGCGGCCGCTCGATCACGGCGTCGCTCTCCCGGTGGCGCAGCCGCAGCACGGTGCCGGACGGGCAGGAGTCGGCGAAGCCGCCCAGCTCGATGCCGTCGGCGGCGCGGACGGCCCGGGTGATCCGTACCGCGGGGCGCTCCAGCCGCAGCCGCAGCCGGTCGTCCGCGAAGTACGGCTGGAGGCGGACGTCGCCGTCCACCCAGTGGGCCGGCGGGTACTCGCCGGAGCCGCACCAGTGCGGGGCGAGTTCGCCGTACTGGCGGCGCACCCGGGCGGCGCGCGGGCGGGTGAAGAGGGTGGTCTCGATCCGCCAGTCGCCGAGCAGCCAGCGGCCTTCGCGGCGCAGCCGTCGGGGGTCCAGCAGCGCGGTGAAACCGGACCAGTCGTGGTTGTGCTCGGGCTGGGCGCTGTCGTCGGTGACCTCCGGCATCCGGCGGGGCCGGGAGCGCACGTGCAGCGGCGGGCCGCCGTCGTCCTCGGGGCGCAGGGTGAGCCAGGTCCACGCGGATCCGGGGCGGCCGGTGTCCAGGCCCCGCGGCAGGGCGAAGCCGGTGAGCTCCAGGCCGCGACGGCGCCAGTGCGCGCGCAGCAGTCCGAACCGGACGTCCCCGTCGTCCGCGGGGCGGCCGGTGCTCGTCCGGGGGGCGGCGTGCGGCAGGACGAGCCGGGTGAGTACGGGCATGGCGATCAGCGCCCTTCGGAATGGAAATTCACATCCCATCCGGAAATGTCGCCATTGGTCAAATGAACGCTTTTTCGAATTCCCTCAGGAATTCATTTCCGGGAACGCTTTTCCGTGAATCGGACGAGCGTTCCAGTAGCCCGCGCCCGAATGCCTCCCGGGAACGCGAAGGCGCCCGACACCGGCCGGTGTCGGGCGCCTCGTGGAGGGTGCGCGGGGACTACTCCGTGCGGAGCATCGCGTCAACCACCCGGGCGGCGGCCTTGCCGTCGTCCAGGTCGCAGTACGCCTCGCGGAAGGCGGCGGCCTTGTCCGCGTACTCGGCCGCGACCTCGTCCACCCGGCCGAGCGCGGAGACCAGCTCCTCGGAGGTGGCCAGCAGCGGGCCGGGCGCCTCCGCCTCGAAGTCCAGGCTGAAGCCGCGCAGGTTGTCCCGGTAGTGCTCCAGGTCGTAGGTGAAGAAGAACATCGGCTTCCCGGTCGACGCGAAGTCGAACACGCTCGCCGAGTAGTCCGTCACCAGGACGTCGGCGATCAGCAGCAGCTCCGCCATGTCGGGGTAGCTGCCGACGTCCCAGATGTAGCCGTTGCCGGCGCCCGGGATCTGGCCGCACATCACGTTGTGCCGGCGCACCAGCAGCACCTGGTCGTCGCCGAGGGCGGCCTTGGCCGCCGCCAGGTCGATCCGCAGGTCGATCTGGTAGCCGCCCTGCGGGCGACGCCGGTCCTCGCGCCAGGTCGGCGCGTAGAGCACGACCTTCTTGCCCTCGGGCAGGCCCAGCCGCTCCCGGACCCGCTCGGCGGTCTTCTCCCGGTCGGCCGCGAACAGCAGGTCGTTGCGCGGCGAACCGCTCTCCAGGATCTCGCCCTTGAAGTCGAAGGCGCGCCGCAGCACCGGGGCCGACCAGCGGTTGCCGGCCACCAGCAGACTCCAGTTCGGCACCTCCCGGGCCAGGCCCTTGAGGTAGTTGGAGTCGGTGAACCAGACCTTCTCGAAGTCGAGGCCGACCTGCTTCAGCGGCGTGCCCTGCCAGGTCTGCAGCACCACCTGGCCGGGCCGGCGGACGAAGAAGTCGGGCAGGTGGGTGCTGGTGACGATGTACTTGGCGGTGGCCAGCGCCTCGAACCACTCCGGGCTCCAGAGCCGGACCGCCGTCGCGCTCTGCGGCAGCTCGACCTGCATGTCGTCGCTGCCCCACAGGTGCTCCAGCGACAGGCCGCGGCGGACCAGCTCCTCGTGCACGGCCCGCGGCGAGTCGGCGTACATGCTGCCGTTGCCGGCGTTGTACAGCACGGTGTCGCGCACCGGCAGCCGCCGGGCGGCCGGGTAGTCGACGGTGCGCAGCTGGCGCTGGCGGTAGCCGGACCGCTCCTCGGGCAGCAGCGCCGCGTGCGACTCCAGCGACAGGCCGTCGTGGTAGCGGCGCTCCAGCACGATCCGCTTGCCGCGGGACTCCACCTCCAGCGGGAGCGAGGCGAAGCAGACCGGGGTGACCTGCGCGGCCGAGTCCTTCAGCTTCGGGCCCGTCGCGCCGACCTGACGGAAGAAGACGTCCCAGGTGCCCTTGGCGAACGGCACCCGGCCGGCGAACGTGGCCGTCGGCACCGCGGGCAGCGCGGTGCGGAACCGGCCGTCCGAGATCTCCACCGGGTAGACGTGCTCCTCCTCGCGCCAGTGGTGACGGACCACCAGCTCCCAGCGGTGCGTGCCGGGCAGCGGGAACGAGCCGGCGAGCAGGAAGCCGTCGGCGCCGCGCGAGGACACCTCGTCCACCAGCGGCTGCAGCACCTGGTCGGAGAACTGCAGGTGGCCGCCGGGGGAGGGCTTGGAGTAGAGCGCCCGCTGCTGCTCCGCCGGGGCCTGCGGGTTCAGCGGCAGGTGCAGCTGCTCGGGCGCGTTGCGCTCGTCCCAGGCCACCGGGACGACACTGCCGTCGGCCAGCAGCAGCACGGCGTCCCAGCGGTCGCGGGCACGGTCGGCGGCCACCGGGTCCAGCTCGGCCCAGGCCTCGCGGACGGCGGTCAGCTCGTCGACCGGGACGGACGCGGTGAAGGGCTGCAGCGAGCCGACCGGCGCGCCCAGCTCCAGCGGGAAGGTCAGCTCGCGGTCCGACTCCAGGTGGGTCAGCCGCAGCCGGGCCCCGGCGAAGCTCGGGCCGGAGCGGGCCGCGCCCGAGACCTCCACCCGCCCGGCGTGCGCGGCCAGGCCGGTCACCCGGGCCTTGACCGTCTCCACCCGCAGGTAGACGAAGCTGTCCCGGACCCACGGCACGATCCGCACGTCCGGCTCGACCCAGTGCGCGGGGATGTACTGCGCGGTGTCGTGCCAGCCCGCCGAGATCCGGCCCTTGTAGACGCCGCCCTTGCCCGCGCCGGCCACCAGGACGCGCCAGTGCCCGTCCTTCCACTGTCCGCGGTGCTTGAGCTTCGCCGGGTCCAGCGAGACGGTGAAGCCGGACCAGTCGCAGCTGTACAGGTCGTGGTTGCAGCTCGCGGTGGCCTCGGGGCTGTACGTGGTCCGCATCGGGACCGCGATGACCCGGCGGCCCTTGGTCTCGCGCAGCACCAGGGTGCGGACCATGTCGTGCCTGCCGGCCGCGCCCAGCTGCTCCGGGTACGCGTGCCCGGTCAGCCGCAGCTTCCCGCCGACCCAGGCGCTCTCGTACAGCCGGCTGCGCATGACCAGCGAGTTGTCCAGCTTGAGCACGCCGGCCGGCACGCTCTTGCGCCCACCGCGCAGGAACGGGTAGTCGGCGTACGGGCGCAGCAGGCCGCGGGCCTGCACACCGCCGCCGCTCTCGCCCTCGTACTTGATCTGCTCGACCAGCTCGTCGATCCGGCCCGCCAGGGTCAGGTGGTACTTCAGCCGCAGCGGCGCGCGCAGCTTGCGGACCTGCTCGGGGCCGATCGCCCGGAGCAGCCGGCTGACGCACTGGACGTAGGCGTCCCGGTACTCCTTGTCGCCGTCCACGACGGACCAGAAGAACATCGGGATCTCCTCGACGAGGGTGTTCTCGTCGTAGGAGCGCAGGTACTCGGCGAAGCGCGGCTCGGTCTGCTTCTTCAGCCAGCCGCGGACCAGCTCGACCGAGGTGACCCGGTCGATCAGGCCCTTGGGGTTGGTGCGCATCTGCGTGATCGACATCTCGCCGACCTCGCGCTCGCGCCAGTGGTAGATCGGCTCGGAGAGCACGTCCACGCTCTTGGCGAGGTAGTGGTGCGGCACGCTGACCGGCGCGTCCTCGTACAGGATGCCCTCGGGGTAGAGGATGCCCGCGGCGTCGAAGAAGGAGCGCCGGTACACCTTGTTCCACGCGGTGCGGTCGGTGACCAGCGCCGGGATCTCGGTGATGTGGGTCTTGAGCCTGGTCTCCTTGAACGGCTTCACGTGGCCGCCGGACTGGTAGTAGCCCACGGCGCGGAAGCGCAGCACGTTGCCGGTGCAGAAGTCGGAGCCGGTCTCGTCCAGCGTGTTGATCATGAGCTCGTACGCACTCGGCGGCATCGAGTCGTCGCTGTCCACGAAGCACAGGAACTCGGCGTCCGGGTCGATGTGCCGGATGCCGGTGTTGCGGGCCGCGCCGAGGCCCTTGTTCACCTGGCGGACCAGCCGGAAGCGCGAGTCCTTGGCCGCGTACGCCTCGGCGAGCGCCGCGCTGTCGTCCTTCGAACCGTCGTCGACCATGACGCACTCGAAGTCCGTGAAGGTCTGGGCCGCGATCGAGTCGAGGCACTCGACGAGATAACGCTCGACGTTGTAGATCGGAACGACGATGGAGAGGCGGGGAGCCATCGGCTACGCAGGCCTTTCTGGGGAAGGTGAGCGTGGCAGCCCGTTGGGGGCCTGACCGCACTTCGATCGGTGCGTACGTGCGAGCCGATCCTACCTCCGGGCCAGGAGCCGCCCCCGGGGCCACTACGCTGGGCCCGTGCCCCGCTTCAGCGTCATCGTCCCCGTGTACCAGGTCCAGGACTACCTCGCCGAGTGCCTCGACTCGGTCCTCGGACAGGACGGCCCGGACCTCGAACTGATCGCGGTGGACGACCGCTCCCCGGACGGCTGCGGCGCGATGCTCGACGAGGCGGCCGCCGCCGACCCCCGCGTCCGGGTGCTGCACCTGCCGGAGAACGTCGGCCTCGGCCGGGCCCGCAACGCCGGCCTGGAGGTCGCCACCGGGGACTACGTGCTCTTCCTCGACAGCGACGACACCCTCACCCCCGGCCTGCTCAAGGCCGTCGACGAGCGGCTCGCCGCCACCGGGGACCCGGACGTCCTGGTCTACGACTACGCCCGCACCTACGCCGACGGCCGGATCACCCGGGCCGCCTCCGCGCACGTCTTCGGCGCCGCCTCCCCCGACGTCTTCGACCTCGCCGCCCGCCCCGACCTGCTCGACCTGCTCCAGGTCGTCTGGAACAAGGCCTACCGCCGCGACTTCGTCACCGAGCAGCAGCTGGTCTTCCCGGCCGGCTACTACGAGGACACCCCCTGGACGTACCCGGCGCTGCTCGCCGCCGCCCGGATCACGCTGCTCGACTGGGTCGGCGTGCACTACCGCCAGCGCCAGGAGGGCGGCAACATCCTGGCCACCGCCAGCCGCAAGCACTTCGACGTGTTCGCCCAGTACGACCTGGTCTTCGCCTTCCTCGACCGCCGCCCCGAGCTGGACCGCTGGCGCCCGGTCGTCTACGGCCGGATGCTGCACCACCTCAACACGGTGGTCTCCAAGCCCGGCCGGGTCCCCGCCGGCGACCGCCGCGAGTACTTCCGCCGCGCCGCCGCCCACTGCGCCCGGCTGCGCCCCGCCGGCTACCGCCCGCCGTCCGGCGTCGACGGCGTGCGCACCGAACTGCTCAGCCACGGCCGCTACGGCGCCTACCAGGCCGTCCGCGCCCTGGCCAAGGCCCGCCGCCTCGTCAGGAGGTAGGGCCCGCGCCCTGCCACCCGGCCCCGACTTCCCTGCTCGGCCCCGCGCCTGACGGCCGTTCGGGGGAAGGCCCGGTATAACCGGTCGGGTGGACTTCCTGACCCGCCTTCCGGTCATCGGCCCGCTCGTCGCGCGGGTGCTGCGCAGCCGCCCGTACCGGGTGTACGAGTACTTCTCCGCCGCCCGCGGCAACCGGCTGGCCGGCGCCGTCACCTTCTTCGGCTTCCTGGCCCTCTTCCCGCTGCTCACCGTGGGCCTGGCGATCGCCGTCGCGACGCTCAGCGACCACCAGGTGGACGACCTCCAGAAGCGCATCTCCGACCAGTTGCCCGGCCTCTCCGACGCGCTCGACCTGCCCTCGCTGGTGGCCAACGCGGGCGCCGTCGGGCTGGTCAGCGGGGCACTGCTGCTGGTCTCCGGCCTCGGCTGGGTGGACACCATGCGCACCTCGGTCCGGGACCTCTGGCAGCTGCCCGACGAGGAGGGCAACCCGGTGCTGCGCAAGCTCCGGGACGTCGTGGTGCTCGGCGGCCTCGGCCTGGTGTCGCTGTTCTCGCTGGGCGCCTCCGCCGCCGGGACGACCCTGGCCGGCCGGATCGCCGACGGCCTCGGCCTCGGCAGCGGCTACCTGCTCACCGGGGTCGGCGTGCTGATCGCCATAGGGTGCGACACCCTGCTGTTCGCCTACCTGCTGGCGCCCTTCCCCGGCATCACCGAGCAGCGCCGCCGGGACGTCCTCCAGGGCGCGCTGATCGGCGCGGTCGGCTTCGAACTGCTGAAACTGCTGCTCTCCTCCTACCTCGGCTCGGTCGCCGGGCGGAGCCTGTACGGTGCGTTCGCCACCCCGGTGGCGCTGCTGCTGTGGATCAACTTCGTCTGCCGGCTGCTGATGTACTGCGTCGCCTGGACGGCGACGGCGGACCCGGCGGCCGCCCGGGAGCGGACCAGGGCGCACGGACGCGCCCTGCTGGAGGCGGCGGACCAGGCCGAGGCGGAGGCAGCGGCAGGGACTGCGGAGCGGGCCGGCGGCCGGACCGCGGCGGGCGGCGGGGGAAAGGCCGCCGAGCACGCGGCGAAGAAGGCCGGCGAGAGGCCCGGCAGTGCCGGGGCCCGGCCCCAGGACTGAGACCGGGCCGCTCCGTTCGGGGGGCGGTCAGCCGGCCGAGCGGTGGCGCCGCTGCCGCACCACCAGCGCGCCGGCGCCGATCCCGGCCCCGCCCAGCACGACGGCCGACCAGCCGACGAGGCCGAGCCCGTCCTCCCCGCCGTCGGCGGCGGGGGCCGCGGCCGGCCGGGTGGTGACGGGGGAGGGGTGCGGCGGCGGCGCGGGCGTGTCGGCCGTGCCACCGGCCGGGGCCTGGCCGGCCGCGCCGGCCGGGGCCTCGTCGACCAGCTTGCCGACCGGCTGCACCTTGTCGGCCGCGGCGAAGCCCCAGTCCAGCAGGGCGGCCGTCTCGTCGTACACCTTCTGGTAGCTCGACGGGTGCATCACCGTGACGAGCAGGGTGCGGCCGCCGCGCTCGGCGGCGCCGACGAAGGTCGAGCCGGCGTTGGTGGTGGTGCCGTTCTTCACCCCGATCAGGCCCGGGTACTTGCCCAGCAGCCGGTCGGTGTTGGCGATCCCGAAGCTGCCGCGCTGGCCGGTGTTCTTGTCGACGGCGCCGGGGAACATCGCGTCCCGGGTCGCGCAGTACATCCGGAAGTCGGCGTTGCGCAGGCCCGCGCGGGCGAACAGCGACAGGTCGTAGGCCGAGGAGAGCTGGCCGTCCATGTCGTAGCCGTCCGGGGAGACCACCTTGGTGTCCTTCGCCTGCAGCGCCTCGGCGCGCGCCTGCATCTCGGCGACGGTCTGCTGGACGCCGCCGTTCATGTGCGACAGGACGTGCACGGCGTCGTTGCCCGAGCTCAGGAACACCCCGCGCCACAGGTCCTCGACCCGGTACTCCAGGTTCTCCTTGATGCCGACCAGGCTGCTGCCCGGGCCGATCCCCTGGATCTCCTCGTCGGCGACCCGGTGCACCGCGTTGCGGTCGAACTTGGGCAGCACGGTGTCCGCGAAGAGGATCTTCAGGGTGCTGGCCGGAGGCAGCCTGAGGTGCGGGTTGTAGGCCGCCAGCACGTCTCCTGAGGTCGCGTCGGAGACTATCCAGGACTGGCCGGTGAGATCGGCCGGCAGAGCCGGGGCGCCCGCCAGCGGGGCGACCTGGACTCCCGGGCTCCCGAGCCGGTCGCCGCCGATCGCGGCCGACGGCGGCGGCTGCTGCGGGGCCGCGACCGCCGCCGGGGCGACGAGCAGGACCGGGAGGGCCGCGGTGGCGGCGGCGCACAGGCGGGCGAACGTGTGACGGGGAGTGGGCACCAGCAGACCGTACCCACTCCGCACCCCGGGCGTCCGCCACCCCGGGCCCGTAATCCGCAGGAGGGGCCCGACGTACGCCGATCGGCGGCCCCCGCATACTGGGGACGCACACCGTCTTCACACCCCCGCCGAGGACCCCCATGAAGCTCAGCCGTCGCACCTCCTGGTTCCTGACCGCCTTCGGGGTCTGGTCGATCATCATCTGGACCACCTTCGTCAAGAACCTCTGGAAGGACTCCGGCGGCCAGGCCTTCACCAACGGCGACCACTCCCAGCCCACCGCGTTCTTCTGGGTCCACCTCCTGCTCGCCATCACCTCCTTCGCCCTCGGCATCGCCGTCGGCACCATCGGCCTCCGCGGCCTCCGCGCCACCCGCCGCACCCCGGCCACCGACTGAATCCCATTGCCGCTGTCAGTGCTCACTGGCAGGATCTTCACCGCTCGTGCACGGAACAGATCCGTTGGACACAAGGGGTGGGGAATCTCCATGACACTTCGACATGCCCGCAGGCTCGGCGGGGTCACCGCGGTGGTGCTCGCGGCCGGTCTGCTCGCGGCGCCGGTCGCAGCCGCCGTCCCGGGTGACGCCGTCACCGACCCGAAGGCGGTGCCCGCACCGGGCTTCGCCGCCACCGGCGTCCACACCGACGCCTGCGACGACGGCACCGCCCCCGGATGGCTCGGGGTCGCGAACCCGGTCCTGAGCGTCTCGGCCACCTCGCCGCAGGTGCGCTTCAAGGTCTGGGACGACTCGGCTCCGGAGCACGACAAGATCGTCGATACCACCGTCGTCGTCAGCGGCGCCGCCGCCAAGCTGGCCACCAGCGGACTGGCCGACGGCCACTCCTACTCCTGGCAGGCCTGGCCCGAGTACTCCCCGGGCAGCGGCAACCCCACCTCGACCTGCCATTTCCGGGTCGACCTCACCCGTCCGGGCCTGTCCGTCTCCTCCACGGACTTCCCGGCGGACGGAACGGGTGCCAAACCCGTCAAGTACGCGGGTGAGAAGGGCGTCTTCACTCTCAAGGGGACCGACGCGGCCCCGGCCGGGGGCCAGGCGTCCGGGGTGGCCTGCTACCGCTACAGCCTGAACGGGTCCTTCGGCGTCGGTTGGGGCTGCTCCTCCGGGAACACCGTCAAGGCGAACGCCGACGGCAGTGCCGAACTCACTCTCAAGGTTAACGACTGGGGCACCAACACCCTCAAGGTCCAGGCCATGGACAGCGCGGGCAACGAGGGCCAGGTACTCAGCTACACCTTCTACGCGCCCTGGGACTCTCGTCCCAAGCCGGCGGTCCCGGGGGACGTGGACGGCGATGCCGTCCCCGACATCCTGCTGCCGGACGCCCAGGGGAATCTGCAGATCATCAGCGCCGCCGCCACCGGTACCACCCCGACCTCGACCATCCCCGCGGCGCTCGCACCGCTGCACGCCGGTTGGCAAGGCGACCTGGTGCTGCACCGCGGCTGGGCCAACATCCACGGCCCCGGCGATGACCTGGTGGTGCGCCCCAAGGACAACGCCCAGGTCCTGTACGTCTACGCCAACTGGAACCAGGGCGACTTCAGCGACCGCAACCCCAGCCTCGCGTGGAAGCCGTCCAGCTGCATCGATCCCGCGGGTACGTCGGTCACCTGCCCCGAGGACTACGCCGCGGACTGGTCGGGGGCCGACCAGCTCGTCGCGGTCGGCGGGCGCTCCGGTACCACACCCTCCCTGCCGACGCTCCTCTCGGTCGAGCACGGCAAGCTGTACGGCTACGTCGACATGGGCCGTGACTACGGTTACGCCCAGCTCGTCGCCACCTTGGGCGACTGGAGCGGCTACGACTTGGTGGCGCCCGGTGCGGACGCGGCCGGCAACCTGGCGCTGTGGGCCCGTGACCGGGCCACCGGGGAGCTGCACGCCTACCCGGTGACCAGGCAGGCCAACGGGCTGCTCGACTTCTCCGCCCTCGCCGACCCCTCTGCGAACGTGGTCGCCACCGGCTTCACCACGGCCGCCTACCCGACGCTGGGCAGCTCGGGCGACGGGGACGGGGACGGCAAGCCGGACCTGTGGGCCGTCACGGCCGACCGGCACCTGGTGACGTTCAGCGGCTGGTCCGCGCCGAAGGACCTCGGCGCGCTCCGCTGACGACCACGAAGGCCCCCGCCCGATCCTCGGATCGGGCGGGGGCCTTCGGGTTGTCGGGCGGTGATCAGAAGCGGCGGGTGACCAGCGCCCGCTTCACTTCCTGGATCGCCTTGGTGACCTCGATGCCACGCGGGCAGGCCTCGGAGCAGTTGAAGGTGGTGCGGCAGCGCCACACGCCCTCGCGGTCGTTGAGGATCTCCAGGCGCTGCTCGGCGCCCTCGTCGCGCGAGTCGAAGATGAAGCGGTGCGCGTTGACGATGGCGGCGGGGCCGAAGTACTGGCCGTCGTTCCAGAACACCGGGCAGGACGACGTGCACGCGGCGCACAGGATGCACTTGGTGGTGTCGTCGAAGCGCTCGCGGTCCTCGGCGGACTGCAGGCGCTCGCGGGTCGGCTCGTTCCCCTTGGTGATGAGGAACGGCATGACGTCCTTGTACGCCTGGAAGAACGGGTCCATGTCCACGACCAGGTCCTTGAGGACCGTCAGGCCCTTGATGGCCTCGATCGTGATCGGCTTCTCCGGGTTGACGTCCTTGATCAGGGTCTTGCACGCCAGCCGGTTGCGGCCGTTGATCCGCATGGCGTCGGAGCCGCAGATGCCGTGCGCGCAGGAACGGCGGTAGGTGAGGGTGCCGTCCTGCTCCCACTTGATCTTGTTGAGCGCGTCCAGGACGCGCTCCTTCGGGTCCATCTCCAGCTGGTAGTCGACCCACACCGGGTCCGGGTGCTCCTCCGGGTTGAACCGGCGGATCCGGAAGGTGACGGTGATCAGCTGCGTGCCGCCGGCCTCGGCCGCGTCCAGAGCGGCCGAGTGCTTCTCCACGGTCGGAGTGCTCATCAGTACTTACGCTCCATCGGCTGGTAGCGGGTCGTGACGACCGGCTTGTAGTCGAGGCGGATGGAGGTGCTGCCGTCGGCGGCGACCTCCTGGTACGCCATGGTGTGCTGCATGAACTTCACGTCGTCGCGGGTCGGGAAGTCCTCGCGGTAGTGGCCGCCGCGGGACTCCTCGCGGGCCAGCGCGGAGACGGCCAGCACCTCGGCCAGGTCGAGCAGGTTGCCCAGCTCGATGGCCTCCAGGAGGTCCGTGTTGTAACGGAAGCCCTTGTCCTGGATGGAGACGTTCTTGTAGCGCTCCTTCAGCGCGGCGATGTCCTCGACCGCCTGCTTCAGGGTGGCGCCGGTGCGGTACACCATCGCGTTGGCGTCCATGGTCTCCTGCAGCTCCTTGCGGATCTGCCCCACGGACTCGGTGCCGGTGGACTCGCGCAGCTGGTCCACCATCTGCTGGACGAGCTGCTCCGGGTTCTCCGGGAGCGGCACGAACTCGTTGGCGTTGGCGTAGTCGGCGGCGGCGATGCCCGCGCGACGGCCGAACACGTTGATGTCCAGCAGCGAGTTGGTGCCCAGGCGGTTGGCGCCGTGCACGGACACGCAGGCGACCTCGCCGGCCGCGTACAGGCCCGGGACGATGTCCGTGTTGTTGCGCAGGACCTCACCCTCGACGTTGGTCGGGATGCCGCCCATGGCGTAGTGCGCGGTGGGCTGGATCGGGATCGGGTCCGTGTAGGGCTCGATGCCGAGGTAGGTGCGCGCGAACTCGGTGATGTCCGGGAGCTTGGCGTCCAGCTGCTCCGGCGGCAGGTGGGTGAGGTCCAGGTAGACGTGGTCGCCGTCCGGACCGCAGCCGCGGCCTTCGCGGATCTCGGTGTAGATCGCGCGGGAGCAGACGTCACGGGACGCGAGGTCCTTCATGACGGGGGCGTAGCGCTCCATGAAGCGCTCGCCGTCCTTGTTGCGCAGGATGCCGCCCTCGCCGCGGGCGCCCTCGGTGAGCAGGATGCCCATGCGCCAGATGCCCGTCGGGTGGAACTGGAAGAACTCCATGTCCTCCAGGGGCAGGCCGCGGCGGTAGGCCACCGCCTGGCCGTCACCGGTGAGGGTGTGGGCGTTCGAGGAGACCTTGAACATCTTGCCGGTGCCGCCGGAGGCGAACACGACCGACTTGGCCTGGAAGACGTGGATCTCGCCGGTGGCCAGCTCGTAGGCGACGACGCCGGCGGTCTTGCCCTCGTTGATCAGCAGGTCGAGGACGTAGAACTCGTTGAAGAACTCGACGCCGTGCTTGACGCAGTTCTGGAACAGCGTCTGGAGGATCATGTGGCCGGTGCGGTCGGCCGCGTAGCACGAGCGGCGGACCGGGGCCTCGCCGTGGTTGCGGGAGTGACCGCCGAAGCGGCGCTGGTCGATCCGGCCCTGCTCGGTGCGGGAGAAGGGCAGGCCCATCTTCTCCAGGTCGAGGACGGCGTCGATGGCCTCCTTGCACATGATCTCGGCGGCGTCCTGGTCGACCAGGTAGTCACCACCCTTGACCGTGTCGAAGGTGTGCCACTCCCAGTTGTCCTCCTCGACGTTGGCGAGGGCGGCGCACATGCCGCCCTGGGCCGCGCCGGTGTGGGACCGGGTGGGGTAGAGCTTGGTCAGGACCGCGGTGCGGCTGCGCTGCGTGGACTCGATGGCCGCGCGCATGCCGGCGCCGCCGGCGCCGACGATGACGGTGTCGTACTGGTGAATCTGCATGGGGGGTTAACTCGCCTCTGGCCTCTGCCGATGGTCGATGGTGCTCGCGGCTCAGATGTTGGGGTCGAAGGTGAAGATCACCAGGGTGCCCAGCAGCACGGTGAAGACCGTGGCGGTACCCATGAGCCCCTTGAGCCAGAGCCGGGTCGAGTCCTTCTCGGCGTAGTCGTTGATGACCTGACGCATGCCGTTGGCGCCGTGCAGCATGGCGAGCCACAGCATCAGGAGGTCCCAGCCCTGCCAGAACGGCGAGGCCCAGCGACCGGCCACGAAGGCGAAGCCGATCTTGGACACGCCGCCGTCGAGGATCAGCATGATGATCAGGTGGCCGAGGATCAGCGCGACCAGGACGACGCCGGACAGGCGCATGAAGAGCCAGGCCAGCATCTCGAAGTTGGTGCGGGTGCGGCGCGGGGTCTTCGCGGTCCGCTTGCGCGGCGGCTCGATGACGAACGCGTCGGCCGGGTTGCCGGTGCCGAGGCCCTTGCCGGTGTGCGCCTGCTTCGAGGGGACGACGACGGCGTCGGAGATTTCCGTGCTCATGTCTCAGCTCACTTCCCGAACCAGGAGATCAGCGTGTGCTGCAGGATCCCGTAGAAGGAGCCGGCCATCAGGACGACCCAGACGCCGACGACGGTCCAGAGCATCTGCTTCTGGTACTTCGGGCCCTTGGACCAGAAGTCCACCGCGACGACCCGCAGGCCGTTGAGGGCGTGGAACAGGATGGCGGCCACCAGGCCGTACTCCATCAGGTTCACGAGGGGAGTCTTGTACGTCTGGATGACGGTGTCGTAGGACTCCGGCGACACCCTCACCAGGGCGGTGTCGAGGACGTGGGCGAACAGGAAGAAGAAGATGAGGACGCCGGTGACTCGATGAGCCACCCAGCTCCACATGCCTTCCCGGCCGCGGTACAGCGTTCCAGCCGGCACGGAAAAACCCTCCGGAAGCGATTGGGGGCTCGGCCGGCTTCGGTGTCGGTCAGCCCGGCCGGGTACGGTCCACCGGCCGCGAGCATCCTATCGACGCCTTCTCGCGTACCGCCTCCGGGGGCCCCAGGTGTGATCAATCAGGCACTTCTGGCCTAGTGGGGCGGGAACCGAACCGGAATTCGCCACGGGGGGTGACGGCGCGACCGCGCCCCGCACCGGTGGGTGCGGGGCGCGGGGGTCGGCCTTCATCCGTCCGGGCGGATCACTCGCACGGATGAACGGAGGGCGAGGGGGGCCGGTTCAGCGGGCCCCGGCCTCCGAATGGGTGGCGACCAGGTGCTCCAGGCGGGTGAGGGCGATCCGGCGGAGCTCGTCCGCCGCGATCAGCCGTTCCTCGTCCGGGTCGTTGGCCAGCCGGGTGCGGATGGAGGAGAGCACGGCGTCGAGCATCTCCTCCGGGGCGACGCCCTCCAGGCAGACCACGAAGACGTGGCCGAACCGGGCCTCGTACGCGGCGTGCGCCGCCCGCAGCGCGGTGTGCGCGGCCTGGCTTCCGGGGGCCCGCATGCCGAGCAGCGGCTGCGGCATCCAGCTCTCGTCGGCCAGCGCCTCGGCGAGGTCGGCCGGGCGGAGGTCGTAGGAGGCCTCGCTGGCGGCGGCCAGCAGGGACTCTATGTCGGGGTACGGCCGGTGCGCGGTGAGCCGCAGGGCCCAGCGGTGGCTGCCGCAGCAGGCCAGCAGGGCCTCCTCGGCGGCGCCGGGGTCGGCCTCGTTGAAGCGGTGCAACCCGAGGAGGGTCGGCTCCGTGCTGACGTCGAGCCGCTGTGACGGGATGTCGCTGGCCAGCGGGTCCTCCTCGTGAGGGCGGGAAGGTGCCGGTGGGGTGGGGTGGTGGGGCAGCTGAAGTATGGGGCTGCGGGGCGGCGCCCGACGCCGGTCGGGCTGCGCCTCCAAGGTAGTTGAGGCGTCATCAGTTGGGGAGGGCGCGCGCCGAATTCATCCGGACGAGCTATCAAGTTGTGACGTTGACACCTTCGCGTCAGCGCCCTCCCCGCGTTCATCTGCTAACCGCCGGTGCCGCCGGGCCGGGCCGGTTCAGGAGCAGCGGGTGCCCGCGGCCGGCATCGTGCCCTCGGTCAGGTAGGCCTCCAGGGCCCGGTCGATGCAGACGTTGCCCTTGCCGAAGGCGCCGTGGCCCTCGCCGACCCGGGTGAGCAGGGTCGCGTCGGCGAAGCCCTTGGCCAGCGACTCGGCCGAGGCGTACGGGGTGGCCGGGTCCCCGGTGGTGCCGACCACCAGGATCGGGGCGCTGCCCTCGGCCCGGATGGTGTGCGGCTTCTCCGACGTCTTGAACGGCCAGTAGGCGCAGCCGGGCTCGCTGTAGTCGTCCACCGTGACGCCCTTGGACAGCAGCGGCGCCTCGGCGAGCAGCCGGTCCACGGCGGCCTTGGCGTGCTCGGGGGTGGGCGCGGGGCGGGCGGCGTCGGCGCAGCTGATCGCGCTGTTGGCCTCCTCGATCGGGCTGTAGTGGCCGTTCGCGTCGCGGCCGTTGTAGTCGTCGGCGAAGGCCAGCAGCAGGTCGCCGCGCTTCGCCTGCATCGCCATGACGAGGGCGGCCCGCAGGTACGTCCAGGAGGTCTTCTCGTCGCCGTAGAGCGTCTGGATGGTGCCGGTCCAGGCCTGGTCGCTGCCGAGCTTGCGGCCGTCCTTGGTGGGCAGCGGGCCGTCGCGCAGGCCGTCCAGGAAGTCGGCGGCCTTCTTGGCGGCCGCGGACCTGTCCTTGCCGAGCGGGCACTCGTCGGCGTGGTTCTCCACGCAGTCGGCGGCGAAGCGCTCGAAGGACTTCTCGAAGCCGATCTGCTGGTCGACGCCGTGGTCCAGGGTGTCCTGCGCGGGGTCGACGGCGCCGTCCAGGACCAGTCGGCCGGTGTTCTTCGGGAACTCCTCGGCGTAGAGGGCGCCGAGGTAGGTCCCGTAGGAGATGCCGAGGTAGTTGAGCTTCCGGTCGCCGACCACGGCGCGCAGCACGTCCAGGTCGCGGGCGGTGTTGCGGGTGCCGACGAAGGGCAGCAGCTTGCCGGACTTGGCCTGGCAGGCGGCGGCGTGCTCGGTGGACTGCTTGATGTGCGCGGCCTTGCGCTCGGCCGGGTCCAGCGGTTCGTCCTGCTGCTCGGCGGCGTCGTGCTGCTTGTCGTCGTAGCAGACGACCGGCGAGCTGTCGCCGGTGCCGCGGGGGTCGAAGCCGATCACGTCGAAGCGGTTGTGCAGGGCGCCGACGAAGTCCTTGGCGCCGTACTTGACCATCTCGACGCCGGAGCCGCCGGGGCCGCCGGGGTTGACCATCAGCGAGCCGATCCGCTGGTTCGGCTTGGCGGCCGGGTACTTGATCAGCGCGAGGTCGATCGCGTCGTTGCCGGGGTTGGCGTAGTCGAGCGGGACGTGCAGCTTTCCGCAGGTCATCGCGGAGGTGTCGACCCTGGCCTGGCCGGCCTGGGGGTCGGCCGGGCAGGCCGCCCAGGTGATCTGCTGGCCGTAGAAGGGCTTGAGCGCCGGGTCGGCCTCGCCGCCGGGCCGGGTGGTCGCCGTCGGGGCGGCCGCGCTGCTCGCGGCGGCGGGCGCCGAGGCGCCGGCGGCCTTGTCCTGGGCCGGGGCGCTGGTGCCGTCGCAGGCCGTGGCGAGGAGGAGGGTGCCCGCCGCGGCCGCGGTCAGCAGGACTCGTGGGCGGGCGGCCCGGAAGGTTCTCATCGCACGTGTGTACCACCGGGTGGTGACGCGTTCGATCTTGACCCCCCGCGGGGCCCGCCCGCCCGGCCGGGCTCAGCCGCGGTGGACCTTGTGGTTGGCGGCCTGCGCCCGGGGGCGGACCACCAGCAGGTCGATGTTGACGTGCGAGGGCCGGGTGACCGTCCACGCCACGGTGTCCGCGATGTCCTCCGAGGTCAGCGGCTCGGCCACGCCCGCGTACACCGCGGCCGCCTTCTCCTCGTCGCCGCGGAAGCGGGTGACCGCGAAGCCCTCGGACTTCACCATGCCGGGTGCGATCTCGATCACCCGGATCGGCTCCCCGCACAGCTCCAGCCGCAGGGTGGCCGCGATGGTGTGCGCGGCGTGCTTGGCGGCGACGTACCCACCGCCGCCCTCGTACGCGGCCAGGGCGGCGGTCGAGGAGAGCACCAGCACCGTGCCGTCGCCGGTGGCCCGCAGGGCCGGCAGCAGCGCCTGCGTCACGTGCAGCACGCCGAGCACGTTCACCTCGTACATGGCCCGCCAGTCGGCCGGGTCGCCCTGCTCGACCGTCTCGGCGCCGATCGCGCCGCCGGCGTTGTTCACCAGGACGTCCACCCGGCCGACCTCGGCCGCGAAGGCGTCCACGGCGGCCCGGTCGGTGACGTCCAGCGTGACGGCCCGCGCCGAACCGCCCCGGTCGGCGATCTCCTTGGCCAGCGCCTCGATCCGCTCGGTGCGGCGGGCGGTCAGCACCACGTCGAAGCCCTCGGCGGCCAGCCGGCGGGCGGTCGCCGCGCCGATTCCGCTGCTGGCACCGGTGACCACGGCCACCTTCTGCTCGGTCATTGCCACTCCCTGGGGCTCATCGGTCGTTCACCCGATCATCTCAACCGCGTCGGCGCCCCCGCCGCCCGGTCGCGCTCTACATTGCGAGGACCGCCTCCCTCCCCCGCCGACCCGTGGAGAGACCCATGGCCGCCGCAGAATCCGCCCGCCGTTCGGAGTCGGGCCTCCCGATCGAGCCCCTGTACGGCCCCGAGGCGCTGGCCGACTGGGACCCGGCGACCCGCCTCGGCCGGCCGGGGGAGTACCCCTTCACCCGCGGCGTCCACCCGACGATGTACACCGGCCGGCCCTGGACGATGCGCCAGTACGCGGGCTTCGGCACCGCCGCCGAGTCCAACGCCCGCTACCGGCAGCTGATCGCGGGCGGCGGCACCGGCCTGTCCGTCGCCTTCGACCTGCCCACCCAGATGGGCTACGACTCGGACGCCCCGCTCGCGGCCGGGGAGGTCGGCAAGGTGGGCGTGGCGGTGGACAGCGTCGAGGACATGGCGGTCCTGTTCGACGGCATCCCGCTCGGCGGGGTGTCCACCTCGATGACCATCAACGCGCCCGCCGCGCTGCTCCTGCTCCTCTACCAGCTGGTGGGCGAGGCCCAGGGCGTGGCGCCGTCCGCGCTGACCGGCACGGTCCAGAACGACGTGCTGAAGGAGTACATCGCCCGGGGCACGTACATCTTCCCGCCGCAGCCCTCGCTGCGGCTGGTCGCCGACCTGTTCCGGTACTGCCGGGCCGAGATCCCGCGCTGGAACACCATCTCCATCTCCGGCTACCACATGGCCGAGGCCGGGGCCGATCCCGCGCAGGAGATCGCCTTCACCCTGGCCAACGGCATCGCCTACGTCCGTACCGCGATCGCCGCCGGGATGGCGGTGGACGAGTTCGCGCCCCGGCTCTCGTTCTTCTTCGTGGCCCGCACGACGCTCCTGGAGGAAGTGGCCAAGTTCCGTGCCGCGCGCAGGATGTGGGCCAGGATCATGCGCGAGGACTTCGGTGCGCGGGAACCCCGCTCGCAGATGCTGCGGTTCCACACCCAGACCGCCGGGGTGCAGCTCACCGCCCAGCAACCCGAGGTCAACCTGGCCCGGGTCACCGTGCAGGCGCTCGCCGCCGTGCTCGGCGGCACCCAGTCGCTGCACACGAACAGCTACGACGAGGCGATCGCGCTGCCCACCGAGAAGGCCGCCCGGTTGGCCCTGCGGACCCAGCAGGTGCTCGCCCACGAGACCGACGTGACCGCCACCGTCGACCCGTTCGCCGGTTCGTACGCCGTCGAGTCGCTCACCGACGGGCTGGAGGCCGCCGCGCTGGCGCTGATGGCCCGGATCGAGGACCAGGGCGGCGCGGTGGCGGCGATCGAGCGGGGGTTCCAGAAGGGCGAGATCGAACGCACCGCCTACCGCGTCCAGCGGGAGACCGACGCCGGGGAGCGGACCGTGGTCGGCGTCAACCGGTTCCGGTCGGACACGGAGGAGCCGTACCAGCCGCTGCGGGTGGACCCGGCGATCGAGCGGCAGCAGGCCGGACGGCTGGCCCGGCTGCGGGCCGAGCGCTCCGCCGGCGAGGTGGCCCGGGCGCTGGACGCGCTGCGCCGCGCGGCCGAGGGCCCGGCGAACGTGCTGTACCCGATGAAGGAGGCGCTGGCCGCCCGTGCGACCGTCGGCGAGGTGTGCGACGCGCTGCGCGGGGTGTGGGGGACGTACGCTCCGGTGGAGCGCTTCTGATCACCGCCTGAACGGCCGTCAACGCCCGGGAGGCGCCGAGGTGGTGGTGGCCGTGACCACCGCCCGGGGGGATCGTTGCACAGGGCAAGCAACCCCGGGGAAGGCGGCTGAAACGAGATGTCATACCCACCTGTCCGGCCGGTATGCGCCCATCCGGGGACTGGTTTTCCGGAAGTCGGGCCAAATCCCCCCAACAGGCCTACGATTAGCGGGATGAACCGTCCTGAGCCCGCTCAGCCGGGCGCCACTCTCGCCGACGCACGCCCCGCCGTCGAACTGCGCGACCGGGTGCGGGCGCTGGAGCCCGAGCTGATCGCCTTCCGCCGTGATCTGCACCGGCACCCGGAGCTGGGCCGCCAGGAGTTCCGCACCACCGGGCTGCTGCGCGACCGACTGGTGGCGGCCGGCCTCGACCCCCGGGTGCTGCCCGGCGGCACCGGCCTGCTCGTCGACATCGTCCCGGCCGGCACCGCCCCGGACGCCCAGATCCTGGCCTTCCGCGCCGACATCGACGCACTGCCCATCGACGACGCCAAGACCGACGTGCCCTACCGCTCGACCGTCCCCGGCCGGGCCCACGCCTGCGGCCACGACGTGCACACCGCGGTGGTGCTCGGCGCCGGCCTGGTGCTGGCGGAGGCCGCCCGCACCGGCGAGCTGCGCCGCCCCATCCGACTGGTCTTCCAGCCGGCCGAGGAGGTCATGCCGGGCGGCGCGCTGGACGTGATCAAGGCGGGCGGGATGGACCGCGTCGGGCGGATCTTCGCGGTGCACTGCGACCCCAAGGTGGAGGTCGGCCGGATCGCGCTGCGCACCGGGGCGATCACCTCGGCCTGCGACCGCCTGGTGCTGCACCTGGACGGCCCCGGCGGGCACACCGCCCGCCCGCACCTGACCACCGACCTGGTCACCGCGGTGGCCCGGATGGCCGCCGACCTCCCCGGCGCGCTGGCCCGCCGGATGGACCCGCGCTGGGGGGTCAGCCTGGTCTGGGGACGGATCGCCTCCGGCTCCGCGCCCAACGTCATCCCGCAGCACGCCGAGCTGGAGGGCACCGTCCGCTGCCTGGAGCTGGACGGCTGGCGCGAGGCGCCGGACCTGCTGCACGAACTGATCGCCAAGCTGGCCGAGACCTACCGGGCCAAGTGGACGCTGGACTACCACCGAGGGGTGCCGCCGGTGGTCAACGAAGCGGTCTCGGTCGCGCGACTGGACGAGATGATGCACGCGCGTTTCGGGTCCGACACGGTGGAGGGGACCGAGCAGAGCCTCGGGGGCGAGGACTTCTCCTGGTACCTGGAGCACGCCCCGGGCGCGCTGGCCCGGTTGGGCGTCCGCGCCCCCGGTGACACCACCGTCCGGGACCTGCACCAGGGCCGGTTCGACGTGGACGAGCGGGCGATCGGCATCGGTGCCGAACTGTTCGCGGCGCTGGCCCTGGAGGCGCCGGGCGACTGACGCAAGACCGGCGGGTCGGGCGCCGACACGTGGGCGGACGGTGGGCCTCCGGGGTTCAAGGGTGGTTCCGTAAACTGGGGCGCACCGACCTCGGACCACCGTCGTGCAGGGGAGAGAGCCTCGGGACGACCGTCAGACCACGGTTTGATAACAACCCGAATGCTCTGGCACCCCGTAACCCAACCGTGTTCTACGCGCGTTACGGTGGCGTCCGACCACGCCAAACGGTTGCGTGTCAGAAGGAGAAACTCCCTTGCGCCGTTCAATGAAGCTCGCCGCGGTTGTGCTCTCGGGTTCCCTGGGCATCGCCTCGCTCGCCGCTTGCGGCGCAAAGAGCACCGACAGCACCTCCTCCTCCGCCTCGGGCGACGGCTCGCTCAAGGTCGGCATGGCCTACGACATCGGCGGTCGCGGCGACCAGTCGTTCAACGACTCCGCCGCCCGTGGTCTCGACAAGGCCAAGGCCGAGCTGGGCGCCTCCGTGACCGAGGCCGAGGCCAAGGCCGGCGAGGCCGAGGCCGACAAGGAGACCCGCCTCAAGAACCTGGTCGACGCCGGCTACAAGACCATCATCGCGGTCGGCTTCGTCTACCAGCCGGCGGTCGACAAGGTCGCCAAGGACAACCCGAACGTCAAGTTCGCGATCATCGACTCGAACGACAAGGACCAGCCGTCCAACGTCACCTCGCTGCTCTTCGCCGAGCAGGAGGGTTCGTACCTGGCCGGTGTCGCCGCCGCCAACAAGTCGAAGGCCCACCACATCGGCTTCATCGGTGGTGTGCAGTCCGAGCTGATCAAGAAGTTCGAGGCCGGTTACAAGGCGGGCGCCAAGTCCGTCGACCCGAACATCGTGATCGAGACCACCTACCTGACCACGCCTCCGGACTTCACCGGCTTCAACTCGCCCGACAAGGGCAAGGAGGCCGCGCAGGGCCAGCTCGACAAGGGCGCGGACATCATCTACTCCGCCGCCGGTTCCTCCGGTGCCGGCGCCATCGAGGCCGTCGCCAACAAGCCGGGCGCCCTGGCCATCGGTGTCGACTCCGACCAGGCCAGCCAGCCGGCCCTGGCGAAGTACAAGAACAGCATCATGACCTCGATGGTCAAGAACGTCGACAACGCGGTCTACGCGTACATCGACTCGGTCAAGAAGGGCAACGCCTTCACCGGCATCAAGCTCTTCGACCTGAAGGCCGACGGTGTCTCGCTCGCCACCACCGGCGGCAAGATCGACGACATCCAGCCGCAGCTGAAGGCCGCCGCCGACGCCATCAAGAGCGGCGCCACCACCATCCCGACCGCGCCGGCCCAGTAAGGACCGCGCGTCTCGGACGCGACAGCGCCTGCCGACTGCCCGGCAGCGCGATGATCGACACACGGGAGGGGCCCGGCAGGGTGCGCTCAACGCGTACCCCCGGGCCCCGTCCCGTCCCCCCGTTCCCCCCTTGGCCCTCCGAGCGCAACGACGCGCCTCCAGACCACCAGGAGATCGCCATCACCGCATCCGATCCCGTCCCCCTGCGCAAGGACGGCACCCCCAGCGCGGGGACGGCGACACCGGCCGTCGAACTGCGCGGCATCACCAAGCGCTTCCCCGGTGTCGTGGCCAACCACGACATCAACCTCACCGTCCGCACCGGCACGGTGCACGCCCTGATGGGCGAGAACGGCGCCGGCAAGTCGACGCTGATGAAGATCCTCTACGGCATGCAGAAGCCGGACGAGGGCACCATCGCGATCAACGGCGAGCTGTGCGAGTTCAACACCCCCGGTGACGCCATCGACCGCGGCATCGGCATGGTGCACCAGCACTTCATGCTGGCCGACAACCTCACGGTGCTGGAGAACGTCGTCCTCGGCGGCGAGAAGATCCACGGCATCGGCGCCAAGGCCAAGGCGAAGATCAAGGAGATCTCCGACCAGTACGGTCTGGGCGTGCGCCCCGACGCCCTGGTCGAGGACCTCGGCGTCGCCGACCGCCAGCGCGTCGAGATCCTCAAGGTGCTGTACCGCGGCGCCAAGATCCTGATCCTCGACGAGCCCACGGCCGTCCTCGTCCCGCAGGAGGTCGACGCGCTGTTCGACAACCTGCGCGAGCTCAAGTCCGAGGGCGTCACCGTCATCTTCATCTCGCACAAGCTGCACGAGGTGCTGGCGGTGGCCGACGCGATCAGCGTCATCCGACGCGGCACCACGGTCGGCGACGCCGACCCGAAGGCCGTCACCGCCCGTCAGCTCGCCGAGATGATGGTCGGCGCCGAGCTTCCCTCCCCGGAGAGCCGCGAGTCGACCGTCACCACGACGGAGATGCTCGACGTCAAGGACCTGCGGATCGCCAAGACCGACGCCGAGGGGATCGAGCGCGTCGTCCTGGACGACATCTCGCTGCGCATCCACAAGGGCGAGATCCTCGGCATCGCGGGTGTCGAGGGCAACGGCCAGGCCGAACTGGTCGAGGCCATCATGGGCATGCTGCCGCTGGACGGCGGCACCGTCACCCTGGACGGCAAGGACCTCTCCGGCACCCTCACCCGCGGCCGCCGCGAGGCCGGCATCGGCTACATCCCCGAGGACCGCCACAAGCACGGCCTGCTGCTGGAGGCCCCGCTCTGGGAGAACCGGATCCTCGGTCACGTCACCGAGGCGCCCAACTCCAAGGGCGCGCTGCTCGACCCGGCCGCGGCCCGCACGGACACCTGGCGGATCGTCGAGGAGTTCGACGTCCGCACCCCCGGCATCGAGGTCACCGCTGCCTCGCTGTCCGGCGGCAACCAGCAGAAGCTGATCATCGGCCGCGAGATGAGCCACCAGCCCAAGCTGCTGATCGCGGCCCACCCCACCCGTGGTGTGGACGTCGGCGCGCAGGCCCAGATCTGGGAGCACATCCGCAACGCCCAGCGGGCCGGCCTGGCCGTCCTGCTGATCTCCGCCGACCTGGACGAGCTGATCGGGCTCTCCGACACCATCCGGGTCATCTACCGCGGCCGTCTGGTCGCCGACGCCGACCCGGCCACCGTGACCGCCGAGGACCTGGGCACCGCGATGACCGGTGCCGCCAGCGGCCACATCGAGTCCGAGCCGGAGGCCGTCGAGGAGTTCCACGAGACGCTCGTGGAGGGCACCGAGGCCGAGCGCACCGACCCGTCCGACACCGCCGACGACCCGCAGGCGGGGGAGTAACCACATGACCAGTCCCAACCCCGCCGCCAAGCGCAGCCTGGCGCAGCGGATCAGCGGTGAGCGGATCGTGCTCGCACTGGCGGCGCCGGTGCTCGCGGTCGTGCTCTCCGTCGCGATCTGTTCCGTCCTGCTGGCGACCTCGGGCAAGAACCCGTTCGACGCGTGGAACGTGATGATCACGTACGCCACCAAGTCGGACGGCCAGGTGGCGATTCTCAACCGGTCCACCACGTACTACCTGGCCGCCGCGGCCGCCGCGTTCGGGTTCCGGATGAACCTGTTCAACATCGGCGTCGAGGGCCAGTACAAGGTCGCGGCGCTGTTCGCGGCCTACATCGGCGCCCAGATCGACCTGCCGGCGTTCATCCAGATCCCGCTGCTGCTGGTCACCGCCATGCTGGTCGGCGGTCTGTACGCGAGCATCGCCGGTCTGCTGAAGGTCTACCGCGGCGTCAGCGAGGTCATCGCGACCATCATGCTGAACGCCATCGCGCTCGCGATCGTCGGTCTGCTGCTCGTCCCGGGCGTCTTCGCGCCGAAGGTCAGCGGCACCAGCAACTCGATCCAGACCGAGCCGATCTCGCAGTCCAGCCACTTCTTCGGCATCGAGACGGCCGGCGGCACCCTCTGGGGCTTCCTCTTCATCGCGATCCTGGTCGGTGTGCTCTTCCAGTTCACCCTGACCCGCACCCGGTTCGGCTTCGACCTGCGCGCCACCGGCCGCTCGGAGTCCGCCGCGACCGCCTCCGGCGTGAACGTCAAGAAGATGGTCGTCATCTCGATGTTCGTCTCCGGTGGGATCGCCGGTCTGATCGGCATGCCCGAGCTGCTGCAGAACTCCTTCAACTACGGCCAGAGCTTCCAGCCCGGCCTGGGCTTCCTGGGCATCTCGATCGCGCTGCTCGGCCGGAACAGCCCGGTCGGCATGGCCTTCGCGGCCCTGCTGTTCGCCTTCCTGGACGCCACCGGCGCGCAGCTGCCCCTGCAGGGCGGCTTCCCGTCCGAGATCGTCGCGGTCATGCAGGGCACCATCGTCATCTGCGTGGTCGTCGCGTACGAGCTGGTGCGACGCTACGGCCTGAAGCGCCAGCAGCAGAAGGTCGGCGCCCAGCTCGCCGCCCAGCTCGCGGCCACTGAGAAGAAGGAGGTGTCCGCCGCATGAGCACCGCTACCGCCGCTCGTCCGAAGGCGCCGGGCGCGCCTGCGAAGAAGCGCAAGCTGTCCTGGCCCGTGGTGCTCCTGCTGATCGCGGGTGCCCTGGTGCTGTTCTCCGCCGTGGGCATGGCCACCGGCAACCACTCGCTGACCTCCTCCGGTCAGGTCACCGCCGCGCTCAGCGCCGCCGTGCCGATCGGCATGGCCGGTCTCGGCGGTCTCTGGTCCGAGCGGGCCGGTGTGGTCAACATCGGTCTCGAAGGCATGATGGTCGCCGGCACCTTCTGCGGTGCCTGGGCGGGCTACCTGGTCAATCCGTGGGTCGGTCTGCTGGCCGGCATGCTCGGCGGGGCGCTCGGCGGCCTGCTGCACGCGATCATCACCGTCACCTTCGGCGTGGACCACATCGTGTCCGGTGTCGGCATCAACCTGCTGATCCCCGGCATCTGCGCGTACGTCAACCGGATCTACTACAAGGACTACATCTCGGCCGGTGCCGGGGCGAACCAGTCCCCGCCGGCGGATCCGCTGCCGTACATCACCATCCCGGGGCTGTCCTCGGCCCTGAAGGACATCGAGAACCACCACTGGTTCTTCGTCTCGGACGTCGCGGGCGTGCTGGGCGGCCTGGTCACGAACATCTCGGTGGTCGTGATCCTGGCGGCCGCTCTGATCGTGGCCAGCTACTTCGCGCTCTGGCGCACGGTCTTCGGCCTGCGACTGCGCTCCTGCGGTGAGAACCCGACCGCGGCCGAGTCGCTGGGCGTCAACGTCTACAAGTACAAGTACCTGGCGGTCATCGCCTCCGGCGCCTTCGCGGGCCTCGGCGGCGCGTACCTCTCGCTGGTCTCCGCGCACTTCTACAAGGACGGCCAGACCCTGGGCCGCGGCTTCATCGGCCTCGCGGCGATGATCTTCGGCAACTGGATGCCCGGCGGTCTCGCCATGGGCGCCGGCCTGTTCGGCTTCACCGACAGCCTCCAGCTGCGCGACCCGGAGTCGGTGCACGTGCTGATCCTCGTCGTCGGCGTCGCGATGGTCCTGCTCGCCCTGTGGCAGCTGTACCGGCGCAAGTACACCGCGACGGTGATCTCCTTCGTGATCGCCGGCGGCCTGATCGCCTGGTACTCGCTGACCGACCAGGTGCAGCGCCCGCTGATCGTCGCCACGCCGTACGTGATCACCCTGGTGGTGCTCTCGCTGGCCTCGCAGCGACTGCGGATGCCCAAGGCGGACGGCCAGGTCTACCGCAAGGGCCAGGGCAAGTGACCGCCCCGGACGCCTCCGCGGTCGACTGGGAGGCGCTGCGCCGGGCGGCGCGCGAGGCGATGGGCCACGCGTACGCCCCGTACAGCAGGTTCCCGGTCGGTGCGGCCGCGCTGGTGGACGACGGACGGGTGGTCACCGGCTGCAACGTCGAGAACGCCTCGTACGGGCTCGGGTTGTGCGCCGAGTGCGGGCTGGTGTCCGCGCTGCACGCCACCGGCGGCGGCCGGCTGACCGCGTTCACCTGTGTGGACGGCGCCGGCGAGCTGCTGATGCCGTGCGGGCGCTGCCGGCAGCTGCTGTACGAGCACGGCGGTCCGGAGCTGCTGGTGGACCTCGCCTCCGGCGTGAAGCCGATGAGTGAGGTCCTGCCCGACGCGTTCGGGCCGGAGCGGCTCTAGCATCTGCATTTGTTACGCGCGTAGAGTGTCGCGAGTGGGCCGTAACCCGGTCATTTCGCGGCACTCTTCGCATTTCACGCACCAAGAACCCCACGCTTTAGAAACCGCACTGGGAGCACGCATGGACGCCATCTCCGTCATCAGGACCAAGCGCGACCGCGGAGAGCTGAGCGACGCTCAGATCGACTGGGTCATCGACGCCTACACCCGCGGCGAGGTCGCCGACGAGCAGATGTCCGCCCTGGCCATGGCGATCCTCCTGAACGGCATGCAGCCGCGCGAGATCAGCCGCTGGACCGACGCCATGATCCGCTCCGGCGTCCGGATGGACTTCTCCTCGCTGCCGCTGCCCACCAGCGACAAGCACTCCACCGGCGGCGTCGGCGACAAGATCACCCTGCCGCTCGCCCCGCTGGTCGCCGCCTGCGGCGCCGCCGTCCCGCAGCTCTCCGGCCGCGGCCTCGGCCACACCGGCGGCACCCTGGACAAGCTGGAGTCCATCCCCGGCTGGCGCGCCCTGCTCTCCAACGACGAGATGATGGACGTCCTGCGCGACGCCGGCGCCGTCATCTGCGCGGCCGGTGACGGCCTGGCGCCCGCCGACAAGAAGCTGTACGCGCTGCGCGACGTCACCGGCACCGTCGAGGCGATCCCGCTGATCGCCTCCTCGATCATGTCCAAGAAGATCGCCGAGGGCACCGGCGCGCTGGTCCTGGACGTCAAGGTCGGCTCCGGCGCGTTCATGAAGAACCTGGACGACGCCCGCGAGCTCGCCCGCACCATGGTCGGCCTGGGCACCACGGCCGGGGTCAACACCGTCGCGCTGCTCACCGACATGTCCACCCCGCTCGGGCTCACCGCCGGCAACGCGCTGGAGGTCCGGGAGTCCGTCGAGGTCCTGGCCGGCGGCGGCCCGGCCGACGTCGTCGAGCTGACCCTCGCGCTCGCCCGCGAGATGCTCGCCGCGGCCGGCGTGCACGGCAAGGACCCGGCGGACGCGCTGCGCGACGGCTCCGCGATGGACCACTGGCGCCGCATGATCGCCGCCCAGGGCGGCGACGTGGACGCCCCGCTCCCGGTCGCCCGCGAGCAGCACGTCATCCCCGCGCCCGCCTCCGGCGTGCTCACCGAGCTCGACGCCTACGCCGTCGGCGTCTGCGCCTGGCGCCTGGGCGCCGGCCGCGCCCGCAAGGAGGACCCGGTGCAGGCCGGCGCCGGCGTCGAGATGCACGCCAAGCCGGGCGACACCGTGGTGGCCGGCCAGCCGCTGCTGACTCTGCACACCGACACCCCGGAGCGCTACGACTACGCCATCGAGGCCCTGGCCGGCGGCATCACCGTCGCCCCGGCCGGCACGGAGTTCACCCCGAACCCGATCGTGCTGGACCGCATCGCCTGATGCCCGTCCCCTGCGGACGTACGCTCAGGCGTACGTCCGCAGGACGCTGGTGTCGAGTTTCCACGGGCCGACGGTGACCGTGTCACCGAAGACGAAGTCCTTCCGGTGGGTGTAGCCGGGCCCGTCGTGGACGATGCCGGTGCCCGTCCGGGGATCGACCAGAAGGTACAGCGGAATGCCTGTCGTTCTCAGGGTCGGCCTCGGAGACGACCTCCACCACCAGGAGAATCTCGTGGGGGAGGAAGGCGGGCTCGTCGTCGCCCAACGCCTCCTCGGGGAAGACCATCAGGTCGGGGGTCCGGAGCCGCCCGAGGCCGACGTCCTCCACGTCCGCGCCCCCGTGGGCGATGTAGCCGGGATGCGTCGTGGGCAGTTGGGCGTTGAGCTGCTGCGCGAGGCGGAGGACGGCCAGTTCGTGGCGCTTCACGGGCGACAGCGCCATGACGATCCGACCGTCGGCGATCTCGATCATCCCGATCCCCGGCACCTTCGGCAGCTGATCCGCGATCTCGCGCAGCCGGGCGTACTCGGCTGGATCGGCGCTCATGTTCCGGAGGCTATCGGCGCCCGCCGTCAAGCGTCCGCGAGTGCTCGCCGGCTGGTGTGGGCCCGGTGGGTGGCGTAGAGGGTGACGGCGGCGGCGAGGGTCATGGCGGTGAGGCCGACGGTGGCGGCGCCGGGCCAGCCGGTGGCGTGGTAGGCGTCGGCGCCGAGGGTGCCGCCGAGGCTGTTGCCGAGGTAGTAGGCGATCAGGTAGAGCGCGGAGGCCTGGGCGCGCCCCTCGGTGGCGGTGCGGCCGACCGCGGAGGAGGCGGTGGCGTGGCCGGCGAAGAAGCCGGCGGTGATCAGGACCAGGCCGAGCAGGGCGCAGACCAGGGACTCGGCGAGGGAGAGCAGCAGGCCGGCCGCCGTCACGCCGATGGCGGCGTAGAGGGCGCCGCGGCGGCCGAGCCGGCCGCAGAGGCGTCCGGCCGCGGCGGAGGTGCCGGTGCCGACCAGGTAGACCACGAAGATCGAGGCGGCGACCGACTCCGGCAGGTGGAACGGCGCGCCGATCAGCCGGTAGCCGACGGTGTTGTAGACCGCGCCGAACACGGCCATGAACAGCAGTCCGAGCGCGTACAGCCGCAGCAGCAGCGGGTTGCGCAGGTGCCGTCCGACGGTGCGGGCGAGCGCGCGGGCGTCCACCGGGGCGGGGGTGAAGTGCCGGGCGGCGGGGATCAGCAGCCGGAAGGCGAGGGTGGCGAGCAGCGCGAGGGCGGCGGAGGCGGCGAGGCCCCAGCGCCAGCCGAGGGCGGCGGCGGTCCACCCGGAGACCAGCCGGCCTCCCATGCCGCCGATGCTGTTGCCGGCCACGTACAGGCCCATCGCGGAGGCCAGGGCAGTGGGGTGGACCTCCTCGGCGAGGTAGGCCATCGCGGTGGCGGGGAGCCCGGCGAGGGCGGCGCCCTGGAGGACCCGTAGCGCGACGAGGGTGGTCAGGTCGGGCGAGAAGGGCAGGGCGAGGGCGAGGGCGGAGGCGGCCAGGGTGGAGGCCGTCATCACCGCGGTGCGGCCGTAACGGTCGGAGAGCGCGCTCGCCGGGAGCAGGCCGAGGGCGAGTCCGAGCGTGGCGGCGGAGGCGGTCCAGCTGGCCTGGCCGGGGGTGAGTCCGAGGTCGTCCGAGAGGACCGGCAGCAGGCCCTGGGTGGAGTAGAGCAGGACGAAGGTCGCGATCCCGGCGGCGAACAGGGCGAGGTTGGCGCGGCGGAAGTCGCGCCCGCCGGGGCGGTGGCGGTCGTCCCCGGCGGGGCGGTCGACGGGGGTGGTGGCGTGGGCATCCGGGGCGGGCGCGGATGCCCTGGTACTGGAGGGCTGCATGCCGTCGACCGTAGGCCCGGCCCGGTTGATGCGTCCAATGCATGAAGCAGGGATGATCGATGCAATGGCGTATGAGTCGAGGTGGTGGCGGAATGGCGGTGGCCGAACCGGCGGACGGCGGGGACCAGCGGTACCGGGCGGCGGAGTTGGGAGCGGACGAACCGGCCGTCCTGCTGGCGCCCCGGTTGGCGCAGTTCGCGGCGGTGGCCCGGCTGGAGCACGTGACGCAGGCGGCCGCACTGCTCGGGGTGCCGCAGCCGACGCTGTCGCGCGCGGTGGCCCGGCTGGAGGAGGAGCTGGGCGTCGGCCTGTTGGCCCGTCAGGGCCGTACGGTGCGGCTGACCAGGGCGGGCCGGCTGCTGCTCGCCTCGGTGGAGCGGGCGCTGGCCGAGGTCGAGCGCGGCGCGCGGGCGGCCCGGGCGGAGGCGGACCCGGAGGTGGGGCTGGTCGCCTTCGGCTTCCTGCACACGATGGGGCCGGACGCGGTGCCGGCGCTGCTGCGCGGCTTCCGCGCGGAGCACCCGCGGGTGCGGTTCCAGCTCGTGCAGGACTACGGCGCGGCGATGCTGGAGCGGCTGCGGGCCGGTGAGCTGGACCTCTGCCTGGTCGCGCCGCTGCCGGACGATCCGGCGTACACCGCCCGTCCGCTGGACGAGCAGCGCCTGAACCTGGTCGTCCCGGCGGACCACCGGCTGGCCGGGCGGCGGCGGATCCGGCTGGCGGAGGTGGCCGAGGAGCCCTTCGTCGGACTGGAGCACGGGTACGGGCTGCGCGCGATCACGGACGGGTTCTGCGCGGAGGCCGGGTTCGTCCCCCGGCTGGCGTTCGAGGGCGAGGAGGCGGAGACGCTGCGCGGGCTGGTGGCGGCGGGGCTGGGGGTGGCGCTGCTGCCGCCGGCCCTGGTGCCGCGGCCGGGCGTGGTGGAGCTGGAGGTGACGGCGCCGCGCACCCGGCGGGCGATCGGGCTGGCCTGGATGACGGGGCGGCCGCCGGCCCCGCCGGCGGCGGCGTTCCGGGACTTCGTGCTGTCCCGGCGCGGACGGCTGCTCCAGCACGACTGACCCGCCGTTGCGGAGAGCTGCCGGGGGCTCCGCAAGTGCCGGGGCTTTGGCGGATCGTATGGACCGGTCGGTGGAATTCCGGGCGGAGTTTGGACCATCCGGTGGTGCCCGCGGTGGTGGGTCTACGCGCGTAGGGGCTATATTTCCGCAATGGAAACGCAGATCCCCGTCACCACCGCGGGCACCGGCCCGCGGATCCCCACCGCCGACCAGATCCGCCGCGCGCCGAAGGTCCTGCTGCACGACCACCTCGACGGCGGGCTGCGCCCGGAGACCGTGGTCGAGCTGGCCGCCGCCGTCGGCTACCAGGGGCTCCCCACCACCGACCCCAAGGAGCTCGGCGAGTGGTTCCGTGAGGCCGCCGACTCCGGCTCGCTGGTCCGCTACCTGGAGACCTTCGCGCACACCTGTGCCGTGATGCAGACCCGCGAGGGCCTGGTCAAGGTCGCCGCCGACTGCGCCGAGGACCTGGCCGCCGACGGCGTCGTGTACGCCGAGGTCCGGTACGCCCCCGAGCAGCACCTGGAGGCCGGCCTGACCCTGGACGAGGTCGTCGAGGCCGTCCAGGAGGGCTTCCGCCTCGGCGAGGCCAACGCCCGTGCGGCCGGTCACCGGATCCGCATCGGCACCCTGCTGACCGCGATGCGGCACGCCGCCCGCTCCACCGAGATCGCCGAGCTGGCCAACCGCCACCGCGACCAGGGCGTGGTCGGCTTCGACATCGCGGGCGCCGAGGCCGGCTACCCCCCCACCCGCCACCAGGCCGCCTTCGACTACCTCAAGGGCGAGAACAACCACTTCACCATCCACGCGGGCGAGGCCTTCGGCCTGCCGTCGATCTGGGAGGCCCTGCAGTGCTGCGGCGCCGACCGGCTCGGCCACGGCGTGCGGATCGTGGACGACATCACGGTGGGCGAGGACGGCTCGGTCGAGCTGGGCCGGCTGGCCGCGTACGTGCGCGACAAGCGCGTCCCGCTGGAGATGTGCCCCACCTCCAACATCCAGACCGGCGCGGCCACGTCGTACGCCGAGCACCCGATCGGCCTGCTCAGCCGGCTGAAGTTCCGGGTCACCGTGAACACCGACAACCGGCTGATGAGCGGCACCAGCATGAGCCAGGAGTTCGGCCACGTGGTGGAGGCCTTCGGCTACACGCTGGGCGACCTGGAGTGGTTCACGGTGAACGCGATGAAGTCCGCGTTCCTGCCGTTCGACGAGCGGCTGGCGATGATCAACGACGTGATCAAGCCGGGCTACGCCGAGCTGAAGGCCGAGTGGCTGTTCAGTGCGGGCACCGGGGGCAACTGAGCCGCGGGGGAACACGGTGTCGAAGGTCGGATGAACGGCCTTCTCCGGTAAGGAAGTTGGCGTTCATCCGACTAGTCACTCGGGTGAGTGAACGCCCTTTGGTTCTCACGCGACCGGGTCACTACGGTGTGCCAGTCATTGCCGATCAGACACGGTGGCGGTCGCCCGTTCGCCGCTCCCGTGCACGAGGTCGGCCACCGACGAGGACCCAAGGGGACGAACCATGAAGCAGGCTCTCAAGGCCGCCGGCACCGCGGCGCTCGGCATCGCCATCGCGGCGGTCGGCGCCGGCACCGCCTCCGCCGACGCCGCCCCGGCGCCCGGCGGCCTCGGGCTGCCCACCGGCGCGGTGACGAACCCCGCGGTGACCGGGGCGGTCACCGACACGGCCACCAAGCTGCCCGGCGGCGACAAGGTCACCGGCGCGCTGGGCACCCTCGCCCCGACCGCCGGCCACGCCGCCGCCCCGGTCGCCGACGCGGCGCCGCTCGCCGGCGTCACCCAGCAGCGCGGCGCGGTCCCGAGCGTCCCGGGCCTGGACAAGACCCCGATCGGCGGGCTGACCAACACCCTGCCGCTGCCGGGCCTGACCGGCTGATCCGAGCCCTCGGCGCGACGACGGGCCGCCCGCCCCCGGTGATCCCGGGGACGGGCGGCCCGTCGCTGTTCCCGCCGCCGGCTCACGGCTCCTGGGGGAGGAGCAGCCACAGGGCCAGGTAGATCAGGAACTGCGGACCCGGCAGCAGGCAGGAGAGCAGGAAGATCAGCCGGACGGTCCAGGGGGTCAGTCCGAAGCGGGCGGCGATCCCGGCGCAGACGCCGGCGATGACGCGGTTGTGGCGGGGGCGGGCGAGGCGAGCGCTCATGCCGCCACCTCGCTGCGCTCGGCGCGGGCGTCGGCCCACACGCGCCCCTTGATGATTCGTTCGCTTCGCTCTCGCATGGTCGACTCCTGATCTCTCCGCACGGTGGCGGCCCGGACCGGCCGGTCCGGCGGGGTGTTTCCATACTCCGCCGCCGTCGGCCCGTTATCCTCCGCCCGGCAGGTGATTCCCCACCCCGAAGGCTCACCGGGGAGGCGTACCCGGACGTCGGGGTCGTTCTCGGGGTCGCCCCTGAGGACGGGGTGCCGTCGGGCCCGCCGAGGGGCCGCGCATCCCGACACGAGGGCGTCGGAACGGCTCGATATGATGCCGCAGTCGCTGTTGGTCGGGGGGCGGAACATCGGCGCACATCGCCTGGAAAAGGCCTCTCGCGCAAGCGATTTCACGTTCTGGTGGGTTCTGTCCGCATTCTCCCGTGGGGTTACCTTGCGCACTCGGCACCGCAGATTCCTGGCCGTGGCCGCCGCGGTCACGCTGGCCTCCGGCCTGACCGCGGTCGAGGCCCCGGGCGTCTTCGCCGCCTCGGGGACGGCCACGGCGGCCCAGGACCCCAAGGCGCAGTCCTCGCCGGTCACGGTGGCCTTCGGCGGCCTGCCCGGCACCGTCGGGGCGGGCGGCGCACCGGTGGAGTTCACCGCGACGCTCAGGAACACCGCCGACCACCAGGTGGACCTGCTGCCCTCCACCGTCGTCCTCGGGGACACCGGCACCGGCGCCAAACCCAGCCGGTTCACGCTGGAGTACCAGGCGCCCGGCGGGACGCAGTGGCAGGACGCCAAGGTGACCGCCACCGTCGCCGGCGGCCTCTGGCAGCTCGACCCGCCCGCCGTGCCGCACGTCGCGGCCGGTGCCGAGGCGGTCTACCGGCTGCGCCTCACCGTCGCCGCCGACACCCCGGGCGGCCGGGTCACGCCGGGCTTCAACGCCATCGTCTCGGACCCCACCCTGCCGCCGGAGCAGCGGATCTCCTCCGCGCTGAGCGGCTTCCCGGACCTGCTCGTCACCCCGGCGGTCACGCCGACGGCGGTCGCGCCCACGCCCGCCGCCACGGCCGAGGCCAGGCTCGACGGGGTGCCCGCCGCCTTCACGGCGGGCGGCGGACCGAAGCCGTTCACGCTGGTCTTCACCAACACCAGCGGCAAGGACCTCCGCGTCCTGCCCGCGATCGTGTTCCTGGGGGCGGCCGAACTCCCCTCCGAGGTGGTCCGGTTCGAGTTCCGGAAGCCCGACGGGAGCTGGCTGGGGGGCACCCCCGGCGGCGACTCCGAGCACCCGGGCCGGCTGTGCTTCGGGCTGCGGACCGGTGACAGCAGCACCGAGGTGATCGCCCTGCCGAAGGGGGAGACCCGCAGGGTCGACGTCCGGCTGGCCTTCACCGCGGACGCCCCGGCCGTCGCCCAGTCGCTGGCGGCCCTGGCGGGCAGCCTGCCCGGCGAGGGGGAGCGCGGGAGCGAGGCGTCCAGCCCGGAGGCCGACTTCACGATCGCGGCCGCGGCGGTCCCCACCGCCGCCACCCCGGCTCCCGCTGCCCCGACCGCCCCGGCGCCGGCCGAGGCCCCGCCGTCCACCGCTCCGGTCGTCCCGGTCGCCGGGCCCACCGGTGCGGCGCCGAGCCCCGCCGCGGAGCGCTCCAAGGCCGTCACCGTCCCGGCCCCGGCCCCGGACACCCGCCTGGCCTCCACCGGCGACGGCGCCCCAGCGGAGCCGATGGCGATCACCGGGGCGGTCGCGATCGCCCTCGGCCTCGGCACGCTGGTCGTGGCGCGCCGACGCAAGGGCGGGTAGGGCCGGGACGCGCGGAAGGCCCGTCCGCCACCTCCTGGGTGACGGACGGGCCTTCCTGCGTTCGTGCGGGGCGCGGCCCGATCAGCCGGCCGGCTGCTGCGGCGGCTGCGGCTGGGCGTACGGGTTGTCCGCCACCGGCTGCGGCGGGACACCCGGCTGGTAGGGCGAGGCGGCCGGCGGGACGGGGGCACCGGCCTGCGGCGGCACGGGCGCGCCCGGCTGCGGGGCGTTCGGGTTGTACGGCGCCTGCGGGGCGTTCGGGTTGTACGGCGCCTGCGGGGCGTTGGGGTTGAACGCGGCGGCCTGCGCGGCGGCCTGCTGCTTGGCGTTGCCGCGCTCGACGATCGCCTTCACCGAGTACACGATCATCGCGACCGGCAGGATGAACACCTTGAAGAAGATGTAGTACGTGCCGCCCTCGAAGACGAACACGAGGTAGTAGGCGTACCCCAGGAAACCGAGGCCGATGAGGACGTTGAGGACTCGCAGACCGGCCTTCAGCCCGCCGGCGACGGCGCCGAGGCCCACCATGAGGACGCCGCTGACGGCGAGCAGGACGGCGTACCAGGAGAACAGCGGTTCGGCGCTGAAGTCGAGATTGTTCAAGGGGGGTTTCCTGTGGGAGGGAAGTACGAACGGCACAGCCGTTCGGGGACGAGAGCGCACAGTACTGGAGACGGCCGACATTCGTCGCCGCCTTTACGTCACGGTGTCGTTGCGCTCCGCCGGAACGGCGATTGACGCGGCGGGAAATGACTGGATATGAGGCTCTGCGCGTCTTTTGGCCCTGCGGCTCAGCGGCCGGGCGGCGTCGGTTCGGCGTAGGCGCGCGGGCGGCCGACGGGCGCGACGGCCGCGACCCGGGTGACGGCGGCCACCGGCGGGACGGCCGGCACGGACACCCGGGGGGCCCGCGGCCGGCGTTCCCGCAGCAGGTGCCGCAGGCCGGGGACCAGCGCGAGGTGGACGGCGGCCACGCCGATCACGGCGAACAGGATGTGGTCCACGTCGAGGACGTGCCCGGGCGTCCAGGAGGAGAGGAACTCCAGCCCGGTCGCCAGCAGCGCCGAGACGCCGGTGGTGCGCAGGAAGGAGGGCAGCCAGGGGGCCCGGAGCCGACCGCCGGCCAGCGGCAGCAGCACGCCGAGCGGGGCCAGCAGCAGGAGCTCGCCGACCACCTGCCAGGCGGTGGCGGAGCGGAGCGAGGCCAGCGGTGTCAGGTTGGCGTCGTACACCCAGGCGACCGGCAGCGGTCTCAGCACCAGCCAGAGCACCAGCGCCAGGTGGCAGGCCAGGCCCGCCAGTCCGGTCAGCCGGAGGGAACGGTGGACGGCCGTCGCCGGCCCGGTCTCGGTCCCCGTGCCGGAACGCTCGTCGCGTGTCCCGGTGCCATGTCGCTGCACGGGGGGAAGGACGTGAGCCGGTGGCACGGCGGTTCCACGCCGGGCGTGAACATTCCCCGCCGCGCCCCCGCCGCCCACCGCTCCTCGTCCGCGGGGGCCGTCACTTGCACGGGGCCGCGGTCGGCACCGCGCCGAACACGTTGTCCGGCGGCGGGCTGCCCGGGGTCACCGGGGTGGGCGAGGGGCTCGGGCTCGCGGCGCCCTTGGCCGGGCCGCGGCTCGGTGTCGCGACCGGTCCGGGGCCGGTCGGGGTGGTCAGCGCGGTCGGTACGCGCGGGGTGGTCGGGCAGGCCGTCCGGCTGGCCGGGGCACCGGCGTCGACCGGTACGGCGGTCGGCCGGATGCCGCAGCCGGAGGCCAGCGCGAGCAGGAACACCACGCCGGCGGCGCGGCGCAGGGCGGTACGGGTGGGGGCGGTCACGTGGCGTCCTTGTCGTCCTCGGCGGCGTCGCGGCCGGGGCCGCCCTCGCCCGCGGACGGCGGAGGCGGCGGGGCCAGCGGCAGTGTCAGGGTGAACACCGCGCCGACCTCCCCGTTGGCCGCCGTGATCGTCCCCCCGTGTATCCGGGCGTTGGCCATCGCGATCGACAGGCCCAGTCCGCTGCCCTCCGAGCGGGCCCGCCCCCGGTCCGCCTTGTAGAACCGGTCGAAGACGTGCGGCAGCACGTCCTCGGGGATGCCCGGGCCGCTGTCGGAGACCTCGACCACGACCGACTCCCCGGCCTGCCGGACCTTGACCCGCACCGGCGAGCCGCCGTGCTTGAGGGCGTTGCCGATCAGGTTGGCGAAGACCACGTCGAGCCGGCGCGGGTCGACCACGGCCAGGATGCCGCGCGGGGCGTCGACCTCGACGGCGTCGTACCAGGCCCGGCCGTCGATGCAGGACATGATCAGGTCGGCGATGTCCACCTCGTCGGCGACCAGCTTGGCGGTGCCGGCGTCGAAGCGGGTCACCTCCATGAGGTTCTCCACCAGGTCGGACAGCCGCCGGGTCTCGCTGACCACGAGCCGTACGGCCGGCTCGATCATCGGGTCCAGCGACTCGGCCTCGTCCTCCAGGATGTCGGTGACCGCCGTCATCGCGGTCAGCGGGGTGCGCAGCTCGTGCGACATGTCGGCGACGAACCGCCGGCTCTGCGCCTCGCGTGCGCTCAGCTCCTCGACCTGCTCGTGCAGCGACTCCGCGGCGCGGTTGAACGTCCGGGCCAGATCGGCGAGTTCGTCCGATCCCTCGACTTCGAGCCGGGTGTCCAGGTGCCCCTGGCCGAGCCGCCGGGCGGCGTCGCCGAGCCGCTTGACCGGCCGCAGCACGGTGGCCGAGGCGGCCTGGGCGAGCAGCGCCGAGCCGATCAGCGCGAGCAGCGTGGCGATGGCCAGCGACCAGCCCAGCGTGTTGAGGTCGGCCCGCTCGGTCTCCAGCGACTTGAACATGTACGCCGTCGGGCCGTTCGGCACCACCTTGGTGCCGCCGATCACGAACGGCCGGCCCTCCAGGTTCTGGCGCTGCCAGTACAGGTGGTACGGGTACGGGTTGCTCTCGGAGACCTCGCGCGGCTTGGCGACCGTGGACTGCAGCGCGGCCGGTACGTCGGCCAACGTGAAGTGCGTGGGGTCGGAGGAGGTCGCCGGGCACTCCGGGCGCGCCGGGTCGACCACCACCACGTCGTAGTTCAGCCCGGAGCTGGCCACGTTGGACGCCAGCGCGGCCAGCTCGGGGCAGCCGGCGTCCAGCGGCAGCGCGGAGACGTTGCGGCCGAGCGAGACCCGGAAGTCGTTCAGCGCCGTGTTCTGGGCGCGTTTGAGCACCGCGTCGCGGTTCAGCCAGTACGCGATGCCGGAGGCCGAGACGGCGGCGAGCAGCGCCACCGCCGCGAACACCGCGATCAGCCGCACCCGCAGCGAGCGCAGCCGGCGCCACCAGTCCGCCGGGAAGCGCAGCGCGGTCTTCTGATGATCGGTCACAGGAGCCTGTCGTGGTACGGGAGTTCGGGATTCGGAGCGTCCGGGGGCGGCGGGGTCAGGCCGGTGGGTCCAGCCGGTAGCCCACCCCGCGCACGGTGCGGATCAGCGTCGGCGCGGACGGCACGTCCTCGACCTTGGCCCGCAGCCGCTGGACGCAGGCGTCCACCAGGCGCGAGTCGCCGAGGTAGTCGTGCTCCCAGACCAGCCGCAGCAGCTGCTGGCGGGAGAGCGCCTGCCCGGGGCGGCGGCTGAGTTCCAGCAGGAGCCGCAGCTCGGTCGGGGTGAGTTGGAGGTCCTGACCGTCCTTGGTGACGGTCATCGCCGCCCGGTCGATGACCACGCTGCCGTACGCCGAGGAGTCCGAGCTCTCCCGCTCGCCGCGCCGCAGCACCGCACGGATCCGGGCGTCCAGCACGCGCGGCTGCACCGGCTTCACCACGTAGTCGTCCGCTCCGGACTCCAGGCCCACCACCACGTCGATGTCGTCCGAGCGGGCGGTCAGCAGGATGATCGGCAGCTGGTCGGTGCGGCGGATCCGCCGGCACACCTCGAAGCCGTCGATCCCGGGCAGCATCACGTCGAGCACGATCAGGTCGGGCCGCTGCTCCTTGAAGAGCCTCAGACCGTCCTCGCCGGACGCGGCGGTGGCCACGCGGTGGCCCTGGCGGGTGAGAGCGAGTTCGAGGCCGGTCCGGATGGCGTCGTCGTCCTCGATCAGTAGGAGGAAAGGCACGGCCCCATTTTGGCCCACCCGCAGCCCCGAATCACCCCCCGGACCGATCACCGCCCGCACGGGAACCGGAAGGAGAGCCCCCGGCGTCCGGAACGGAGGAAGGCGGACCGGGACGAAAGGCCCCCGCCTGTGACACCCCTGTGACAGTCGGCGGACAGCGCCATCACAACCGGCGGGCAGGATTTTCCATGTCGCCGCAGGACAGCGGGCCGCAAGGCCGGCTGGAGGGCGGCTACCGGAACCGCTCGAACCGCAACAAGGGGGCGCACGATGAACGCCATGCTTCAGACCCGGACCAACCCGGCTGTCCGCACCGCGCGTTCGTCAGCCACCGCCCACCGCACCCGGTACGAGATCAGGACCGACGAGAACTCCGGTGCCGTGACCGTACGGGGGTGCGCGCACAGCACCGGTGGAAACCCTGCCGCACGCCGGGTGAGCGGCGGCGGCAGGACGGGGGAGCTGTACGGGATCGGCCGGCTGGGGAGTTCGGTCGACTCCGCCAACACCCTCACGCTGCGGGGGATCCTCCCCGTCCGCGTCGAGGGCACGGACACCCCGGGGGGGAACCGGGGTACCGGGGGGAACGGTCTGCGCACGGTCGGTTCGGGGGAACCGTCCGGTCGCGAGGCCGCCGGTGCGACGCTGCTGCGGCTGAACCCCGCCGCGGCCCGCACCGCCGAGGCCGGACAGGGAGGCGCGCAGGGGGAGCACTCGGCCGCCGCGGAGGACCACATCACGGAGTTCACCGCGTACGTGCGCGAGCGCCGCGCCTCCCTGTACGCCACGGCCTACCACCTCACCGGCGACCGCTACGAGGCCGAGGACCTGCTGCAGAGCGCGCTCTTCAGCACCTACCGGGCCTGGGGCCGGATCACCGACAAGGCCGCGGTCGGGGGCTACCTCCGCCGCACCATGACCAACCTGCACATCTCCGCCTGGCGGCGCCGCAAGGTCAACGAGTACCCGACCGAGGAGCTGCCGGAGACGGCCGGCGACACCGACGCGATGGGCGGCACCGAGCTGCGCACCGTGCTCTGGCAGGCGCTGGCGAAGCTGCCGGAGAACCAGCGGACCATGCTGGTGCTGCGGTACTACGAGGGCAAGACCGACCCGGAGATCGCCGACGTGCTGGGGATCAGCGTCGGCACGGTCAAGAGCAGCATCTGGCGCGCCCTGCGCCGGCTGCGCGACGACGAGCACCTGAACAAGTCGGGCGACACCGTCCGGGCGTTCGGCGAGCTGGTCGCGTAGCGCGGCCGTCCGCACGGCGCGGCGAAGGACTCCCGTCGGGGGACGGGAACGGACGGTCACGGTCCGGGGGCAGCGGCTCGGGGGAGCATGCCCGTGGGGGAGCCGAGGACCGTTCGGGAAGGGCGAAGGGCCCGGTGCGGGGGAGACGCACCGGGCCCTTCGTCGTGTTCCCGTTCAGACGGCGGAGAGCTCCCGCTGCCCGGCCGCGGCGCGGATCCGCCGGGCGGCCTCCGGGCCGGCGCACGCGTACGAGCCGAGCGCGACCTGCCGGCCGACGATGGAGCGCTCGGCCCGCATCAGCCGGAAGCCCCGGCGCAGCAGCACCGGCAGCGACTTGCGGCCCTCCCGGACGTCCCGGCGCAGCCGGCGCCAAGCCGTGGTGAGCGCACCGTTGCGCAGGCACAGGGCGTCGCCGAGCAGGTCCTCCGCGGCGCACTCGGCGGTGATCTCGGCGGCGAAGATGCCCTCCGCGATGAAGGCCCCGGCGCCGTCCAGGTCCAGGACGCGGGTGCCGATGCGGCCGTTGTCCGGGATCGAGTACACCGGCACGTCGGCGCGGCCGTGCTCGTGCAGGGCGCGGATGACGGCGACGGCCTGGTCGCGGTGCCAGGCGAGCGGGGAGTCCCAGTCGACGGCGCCGTCGGGCAGCCGCGGCAGCGTGGGGTCGTCCCCGTCCTTGTAGAAGTCGTCGAGCTGGAGCACCGGCAGGCCGCTGAGCTCGGCGAGCGAGGACTTCCCCGACCCGGAGGGCCCGGAGAGCAGGATCACCCGGGCGGGCCCGGTCGGTGCGGGGTTCATGGGGGAGTCACTCACGGGACACCAGTCTGACGCATCGGGGCCGGTTACCGAAACCGGTCGGCGCGGACTTCTACGCCGGGTGCGCCCGCGACCGCGGACCGGCGAGGGCGGTGTGGAGTACCGGCAGGTAGCGGCTGTCCACCTGGAGGTAGACCGGGCCCTCGGCCCCGGGCGGCAGGTAGGCGGTGGCGGCCCAGTCCTGGCTGTGCCAGGCGTCCGGCTCGGGCTCGTGGAGGGCGCCCCCGGTGGGCAGTTCGAGCCGGCCGGCGTCGCGCGTGACGAGGACCACGGCCGCGGCCCCGGGCGTGATGTGCAGGCTGCCGTTGGCGTAGTGGGGCTGCCGGTCGGTCCGGGCCGAGCAGGGCACCCGGACCGGACGGCCGGCGGCCAGTCGCCGCGTGGTGCGGGCCACGTGCCACCTGCGGTGGAAGCCGTCCGCGAGGAGTGCCGTCAACTCGCCGATCAGCTCGCCCATGCGTCCCCCTTCGTCCGTCCCCGTCAGCGCTGATCCTGGCCCGGCGGGGCGGGCGGGCGGGAGCGGCGGAAGTCGTCGGTGGCGGTGACGAAAGTCGTTGCGTGACGGCCGGGATCCGGCGGAACGCCGACGGACCCGCGCCAGGGGGGGAGAGGCGCGGGTCCGTCCTGTGACCGTCCGGGCCCTGGGGGGGTGAGGGCACTGGGGACGGCCAGTCTGTGGAGTTGTGACGCGGTGGCGACGGAGGGTCAGATCCCCATCGGGTGCCAGACCGTCTTCGTCTCCAGGAAGGAGAGTAGCCGGTCCGTACCGGGCGCATTCGTCCAGTCCTGGGCGAACGGGTCCAGCTCCGGACGGAGCACCCGCTTGAGGGTATCGGCGGCGGCCGCCTCCAGGGCCCGCGCCGCGCCGGGGCCGTCGGCGGCGATGGCCCCGGTGAGGTCCAGCGCGTTGACGTCCTGGTGCGAGGCCAGGGTGGGGGCGATGTCGGCCGTCCGGCCCGAGATGATGTTGACCACGCCGCCCGGGACGTCCGAGGTGGCGAGCACCTCGCCCAGCGACAGCGCGGGCAGCGGGGCGTCCGCGGCGGCCGCGACCACGACCGTGTTGCCGGTGGCGATCGCCGGGGCGATCACCGAGACCAGGCCGAGCAGCGAGTGCCCGTACCCGGCCTGCGGGGCGACGATCCCGACCACGCCGGTCGGCTCGGGGGTCGACAGGTTGAAGTACGGGCCGGCGACGGGGTTGGCGCCGCCCGCGATCTGGGCGACCTTGTCGGTCCAGCCCGCGTACCAGACCCAGCGGTCGATCGCGGCGTCCACCAGCGCGGCGGCCTTCTTCGGGCCGATGCCCTCGGAGAGCGCCACCTCGGCGGCGAACTGCTCGCGGCGGCCCTGCAGCATCTCGGCCACCCGGTACAGCACCTGGCCGCGGTTGTACGCGGTGGTGCCGGCCCAGCCCTTGACCGCGGCGCGGGCGGCCACGACGGCGTCGCGGGTGTCCTTGCGGGTGCCCAGCGGCGCGTTGGCGAGCCAGTCGCCCTTCGAGTCGGTCACCTCGTACACCCGCCCGCTCTCGGAGCGCGGGAACTTCCCGCCGACGTACAGCTTGTAGGTCTTGAGGACGTCAAGACGCTGGATGGTCGTGTCAGACATCTCGGGCCTCGACATTCAGGTAGGGCTCCAGACCGTGGCGGCCACCCTCGCGGCCGTAGCCCGACTCCTTGTAGCCGCCGAACGGCGAGGTCGGGTCGAACTTGTTGAAGGTATTGGCCCAGACCACGCCGGCCTTGAGCCGGTTCGCGGTCCAGAGGATCCGCGAGCCCTTCTCCGTCCAGATGCCGGCGGAGAGGCCGAACGGGGTGTTGTTGGCCTTCGCGACCGCCTCTTCGGGGGTGCGGAAGGTCAGCACGGAGAGCACCGGGCCGAAGATCTCCTCCTGGGCGATCCGGTGGGCCTGGCTGACGCCGGTGAAGATGGTCGGCTTGAACCAGAAGCCGCTGCCCGGCAGTTCGCACTCCGGGGACCAGCGGTCCGCGCCCTCGGCCTCGCCGGCGTCGGTCAGCTCGGTGATCCGGGCCAGCTGGGCGGCGGAGTTGATGGCACCGATGTCGGTGTTCTTGTCCAGCGGGTCGCCGACCCGCAGGGTGGACATCCGGCGCTTCAGGGCGTCCAGCAGCTCGTCCTGGATCGACTCCTGGACCAGCAGGCGGGAGCCCGCGCAGCAGACGTGGCCCTGGTTGAAGAAGATGCCGTTGACGATGCCCTCGACGGCCTGGTCGATCGGCGCGTCGTCGAAGACGATGTTGGCGGCCTTGCCGCCCAGCTCCAGCGACAGCTTCTTGCGGCTGCCGGCCAGCTGCTTGGCGATCGCCCGGCCGACCGGGGTGGAGCCGGTGAAGGCGACCTTGTCGACGTCCGGGTGCGCGGTCAGCGCGGCGCCGGTGCGGCCGTCACCGGTGACGATGTTGACGACGCCCTTGGGCAGACCGGCCTGGCGGCAGATCTCGGCGAAGCGCAGCGCGGTCAGCGGGGTGGTCTCGGCCGGCTTCAGGACGACCGTGTTGCCGGTCGCCAGCGCGGGCGCGATCTTCCACGCGAGCATCATCAGCGGGAAGTTCCACGGGATGACCTGGCCGGCCACGCCCAGCGGCTTCGGGTTCGGGCCGAAGCCCGCGAAGTCCAGCTTGTCCGCCCAGCCGGCGTAGTAGAAGAACCACGCGGCGACGGTCGGGATGTCGAAGTCGCGGGTCTCGCGGATCGGCTTGCCGTTGTCGATCGACTCCAGCACGGCCAGCTCGCGGCCGCGCTCCTGGATGATCCGGGCGATCCGGAACAGGTACTTGGCGCGCTCGCTGCCCGGCAGCGCCGACCAGTCGCCGAAGGCCTTGCGGGCGGCGGCGACGGCGCGGTCCACGTCCTCGTCGGTGCCCTGGGCGAACTCGGCGAGCACCTGCTCGGTGGCCGGGTTGACCGTCTTCAGGGCCTCGCTGCCGGAGGAGTCGACGAACTCGCCGCCGATGAAGTGGCCGTAGGAGCTGGCGATGTCGCCCGCGGCGGCGGGGGACTCGGGGGCCGGCGCGTACGTGAAGAGGCCTCCGGCCGGCGTGGCCGCGGGCTCCTCGATGTTCTTCTTCTTGGCCATGGTGATCAGTCCACCGTCACGTAGTCGGGGCCGGAGTAGCGGCCGGTGGCCAGCTTCTGGCGCTGCATCAGCAGGTCGTTGAGCAGGCTGGAGGCGCCGAAGCGGAACCAGTGCGGGGTCAGCCAGTCGTCGCCGAGGGTCTCGTTGACCATCACCAGGTACTTCATGGCGTCCTTGGTGGTCTTGATGCCACCGGCGGGCTTCACGCCCACCTGGACGCCGGTGGCCGCGCGGAAGTCGCGGACCGCCTCCAGCATCAGCAGGGTGACCGGCGGGGTCGCGTTGACGGCGACCTTGCCGGTGGAGGTCTTGATGAAGTCGGCGCCGGCCAGCATCGCCAGCCAGGAGACCCGGCGGACGTTGTCGTAGGTCTGCAGCTCGCCGGTCTCGAAGATCACCTTGAGGTGGGCGTAGCTGCCGTCGGGGCGCTTGCACGCCTCCTTGACGGCGACGATCTCGTGGTAGACGTCGGAGTAGCGGCCGGAGAGGAAGGCGCCGCGGTCGATCACCATGTCGATCTCGTCGGCACCCGCGGCCACCGCGTCGGCGGTGTCGGCGAGCTTGACCGGGAGGGCGGCGCGGCCGGCCGGGAAGGCGGTGGCCACCGAGGCGACCTGGATGTCGGTGCCCTTCAGGGCGTCCTTCGCGGTGGCGACCATGTCCGGGTAGACACAGATGGCGGCGACGCGCGGGGTGGTCGGGTCGGTCGGGTCGGGGGTCCTGCCCTTGGCGCACAGCGCGCGCACCTTGCCGACCGTGTCCGCGCCCTCCAGCGTGGTCAGGTCGATCATCGAGATGGCCAGGTCGATGGCGTACGCCTTCGCCGTGGTCTTGATGGAGCGGGTACCGAGGGTGGCGGCACGCGCCTCCAGGCCGACCTGGTCGACGCCGGGCAGGCCGTGCAGGAAGCGGCGGAGCGAGGCCTCGGACGCCGCAACGTCCTGAAGGCCGCTGCCCGCAACGCCGGGGGCATTGGCTGCAACAGTGGACATAGTCACCAGACCAGCATATCTACGCGCGTAGCCGTCCGCCAGGGTGCCGACTTTTCGTGGCCGGACCGAGACCTCGGGGTGAGGGGCATGGGGCAGAATCGACGCCATGACCGATTCCGACGGCAAGCCCCACCAGGGCCCGGCCGCCCCCGACGGGGAGCCCGCGTACGCGGACCGCGTGTACCGCTCCGTCCCCGGCGTGATCTCCGGCGTGTTCCTGCTGGCCGTCGCCGCCTGGCTGATCGGCGACGCGGCGTTGACCGGCACCGGGAAGACCCCGTACGTCGCCCTCGCCGCGCTGCCGGTGTTCGCGTTCCCGGTGATCGCCTACACGCTCCGCCCGGTGGTGCGGGCCTCCGCCGACCGGCTGGTGGTGCGCAACCCGTGGCGGACCGTCACCGCGCCCTGGGCCTCGGTGGACGCGCTGCGCGCCGGGTACTCGGTCGAGCTGCTCGCGGGCGGCAAGAAGTACCAGGTCTGGGCGGTGCCGGTGTCGCTGCGCCAGCGCAAGCGGGCCACCCGGGCACAGAGCCGCGGCAACGCCGAGCACGCCTCCCGGACCGGACTCGGGCTGGGCCTGGCCGCACGCACCAACCCGGTGGTCCAGGGCTCGCCGGACCCCACCCGCGCGTGGTCCGACCAGGTGACCGACGTGCTGCAGGAGATGGCCGAGCGCAACGCCCGCCGCCCCGAGGCGGCCGGTCCGGTCGAGGTGCGCTGGTGCTGGTGGGTGATCGCCCCCGCGCTGGCCGGCCTGGTCGCGCTGATCGCGGTCATCGCCGCCTGAGCGGCGCCCCGGACGAGGAGGCCCGCCGGTCACGTACCGGCGGGCCTCCTCGTGCCGCGGACCCGGCCGCGCGGCCGTGCCGTGCCGGCGGGTCAGCGCTTCAACTGGGCGGCCAGGGCGTCGACCGCCTTCTTCGCCTCGGCCAGGCCGGCCCCCGTCCGCTCGCGGTAGGCCTTGATCGCGCTGATCTGCTTGCCGCGCCGCACGTGGTCGACCACCTCGGGCATCGTGCGGGGATCGCGGGACGGTACGGCCGGCGGCAGGCCCTCGGGGCGGGGGTAGGGGATGCCGAAGTGGCTGATGATGGCGTCGAGTTTGGCCTCGATCGCCGCGAGTCGCTGTTCCGCGCTCACCTTGTCGAACATGTCCATGGGACGAGAGCCTATGCCGGGCGGCCGGCCCGGACGCGGCGCGAGCGCCCCCCGGACGGGAGGCGCTCGCGCGGGCGGCGGACGGGCCGTCAGCCGTCGATGCCGGCGGCCGCGGCCAGGTCCCGCTTGACGGTGTCGAGCAGGGCGGCGGCGCGCTCGCGGGTCCGGGCGAGGTCCGCGGCGGAGCCGACCGGGAGGACGACCTCCAGGTAGCACTTGAGCTTGGGCTCGGTACCGGAGGGGCGGACCACGATCCGGGCCGAGCGGACGCCCTCGCCGGACAGGTAGTAGCGCAGGCCGTCGGTGGGCGGCAGGTCGGCGGAGCCGGCCGCGAGGTCGTCGGCGCGGGTGACGGACAGGCCGGCCAGGACGGTCGGCGGCTGCTCGCGCAGGCGGGCCATGGCGTCGGCGATCAGCGACAGGTCCTGGACCCGGACGGAGAGCTGGTCGGTGGCGTGCAGGCCGTGCTCCAGCGCCAGGTCGTCCAGCAGGTCGGACAGGGTGCGGCCGGACTGCTTGAGGGTGGCCGCGAGCTCGGCCACCAGCAGGGCGGCGGTGATGCCGTCCTTGTCCCGGACGCCCTGCGGGTCGACGCAGTAGCCGAGCGCCTCCTCGTAGCCGTAGCGCAGGCCCTCGGCGCGGGAGATCCACTTGAAGCCGGTCAGGGTCTCCTCGTAGCCCAGGCCGGCGGCCTCGGCGATCCGGCCGAGCAGGGTGGCGGAGACGATCGTGGTGGCGAAGGTGCCCTCGGCCTTCTTCGCGACCAGGGCGGAGCCCAGCAGCGCGCCGACCTCGTCGCCGCGCAGCATCCGCCAGCCGACCGCGCCGTCGCCGCTGCCGGCCGCGTTGCCGTTGGTGGGGACGGCCACCGCGCAGCGGTCGGCGTCCGGGTCGTTGGCGATCACGATGTCCGGGCCGACCGAGGCGGCGGTGCGGAAGGCGAGGTCCATCGCCCCCGGCTCCTCCGGGTTGGGGAAGACCACGGTCGGGAAGTCCGGGTCGGGCTCGGCCTGCTCGGCGACCACGGTGGGCGCCGGGAAGCCGGCCCGGCGGAAGGCGGCGACGAGCGTGTCGCGGCCGACGCCGTGCATCGGGGTGTAGACGACGTCCAACTCGCGCGGGCTGTGCGGGTCCACGATGGACACGGCGCGGGACAGGTACGCGTCGACGACGTCCTCGCCGAGCACCTCCCAGCCGTCCTCGGCGCGCGGGACCTCGTCCAGCGAGCCGATCGCGTCGATCTCGGCGGCGATCCCGGCGTCGGCCGGCGGGACGATCTGCGAGCCGTCGCCCAGGTAGACCTTGTAGCCGTTGTCCTGCGGCGGGTTGTGGCTGGCGGTGACGGTGACGCCGGCGGCCGCGCCCAGGTGGCGGATGGTGAAGGCGAGCACCGGAGTGGGCAGCGGGCGGGGCAGCAGCGCGGCGCGCAGGCCGGCGCCCACCACCACGGCGGCGGTGTCCCGGGCGAAGTCGTACGACTTGTGGCGGGCGTCGTAGCCGATGACGACCAGGTCGCCGAGGCCCTGCTTCTTGACGTACGCGACCAGGCCGGCGGCGGCCCGGATCACCACGGAGCGGTTCATCCGCATCGGGCCGGCGCCGATCTCGCCGCGCAGGCCGGCGGTGCCGAACTGGAGGCGGTCGGCGAAGCGCTCGGCGAGCTCGGCCCAGGCGAGCTTGCTGTCCGACTCGGCCTGCGGGCCCTCGGCCCGGGCCAGCAGGGCGGTGAGCTCCTCACGGGTCTGCGGGTCGGGGTCCTCGGCCAGCCAGGCCCGGGCCCGGGCGAGGAGGTCGGTGGTGGGTGCCTGCGTCATGGTGCCTGCTCCATCGGAAGATGCGTCGGTGCGTCGGCCGGAGGGTTCCGCGCGGGGGTGAAGGGGTGTGCACACGCGGACGGGGCCCGCCGGCGGGTGTGATCAGCGGATCACGACCGCCTGGGGGCCCCGTCACTCATGATTCTGCGCCTGGTGGGCGTCAGATCCGCTCAAGGACCTTCGCCAGCAGCTCGCCCATGCGCTCGGCGGAGGCCTTGCCGGCCTCCAGCACCTCTTCGTGGTTGAGCGGCTCGCCGGTCATGCCGGCGGCCAGGTTGGTGACGAGGGAGATGCCGAGCACCTCGGCGCCGGCCTCGCGGGCGGCGATGGCCTCCAGGGTGGTGGACATGCCGACCAGCTCGCCGCCGATCACCCGGGCCATGTTGACCTCGGCCGGGGTCTCGTAGTGCGGGCCGCGGAACTGCACGTAGACGGCCTCGTCCAGGGACGGGTCGACCTCGCGGCAGAGCGCGCGCAGGCGCTTGGAGTACAGGTCGGTGAGGTCGACGAAGTTGGCGCCGACGATCGGGGAGTCCGCGGTCAGGTTGATGTGGTCGCTGATCAGCACCGGCTGGCCGGGGGTCCAGCCCTGGCGCAGGCCGCCACAGCCGTTGGTCAGCACGATGATGCCGCAGCCGGCCGCGGCGGCGGTGCGCACGCCGTGGACGACGGTGGCCACGCCGTGGCCCTCGTAGTAGTGGTTGCGGCCGAGGAAGATCAGGGCGCGCTTGTCGCCGATCTTCACGGAGCGGATCTTGCCGGCGTGGCCGGCGACGGCGGGGGCGGGGAAACCGGGCAGGTCGGTGACCGGGAACTCGGCCACGGTCTCACCCAGGGCGTCGGCGGCCGGCACCCAGCCGGAGCCCATCACCAGGGCGACGTCGTGCCGCTCGGCACCGGTCAGCTCGCGCAGGCGCTCGGCGGCGGCCTGGGCGGCGGCGTAGGGGTCGGTGGAGACGACCGACTGAGGAGAAGCGTTCACGGGTCCGAGGATAGACGGGAATCGGCTACGCGCGTAGAAAATTCGCCCGCGGCATGCCGGATCGTTACCCGGTTGACCCGAAAGCACAGCTCCGTGCCGCTTTTCGGGTGGCCTTGCTTGTCGATTTCCACACAGACGGGGTTTCCCACCTCCGGGGCGTCGAGGGGTCGCGCAGGGGGCGTGGGCGCGGCTCAGAGCCGCTTGGCGCTGCGCAGTCCCTTCGCGTACATGCCGTTGTCGTCGAGCCGGGCCGTGCCGCCCTTGTCCCCGAAGGTCGGGCCGTCCGCCTCCTCCCGGCTGGAGATGTACCGGGGATGGCCGTCGGTGTCCAGCCCCAGGTAGATGCCGGTGTGGTCGAGCCGGGCGCCGGTGCGGGCGTCGATCTCGAAGAACACCAGGTCACCGGGTTGCAACGGGTCGATCGAGGCCGGGCGCAGGGTGGTGTCCGAGCCGGCGGCGGTGGTCAGCGGGATCACCGGCACGCCCGGCCCGACCCGGGCCAGGCCGTTGGCGGTGCGGGGCAGCCCGTTGCCGGGCGCGTCCTTGGACAGCAGCGGGTAGCCGGAGCGGTAGCCGTACACCATCCGGACGAAGCCCGAGCAGTCGAAGGCGCCGTAGCGGGTCTTGTCGGGCTGCCGGGTCACCTTGTCGGCGAACGTGTACGGAATGCCGAGGTAGTCGAAGAAGTCGGTCTGCTCCAGCCGCAGGTCGTTGCCGACCGAACCGTTGGGGTTGAGCGGGCCGAAGGAGGCGTCGCCCTTGAAGCGCACGCCCTTGGCGTCCTTCTCGGCGGGCGCCCCGGCCACGTACTGGGTGGCCGCGGCCAGCACGTCGTCGGCGGTGGACCCGAGCGACTGTTGGAACCAGGTGCGGAACCAGCCCTCCTGCTCGGCGCCCGGCTTCCAGGGCTGCGGCATCAGCCGGACCCAGCTGTCGGTCACCACGGTGGCGGTGGTGGTGCCCGGCTCGGCGAAGGTGCGGCTCGGGCCGGCCAGGACGGCGGTGCGGGCGTTGTCGGTCAGCGTGGCGACCACGCCGCCGCGGGCGTCCCGGACCACCGTGCGGTCCGGCCCGGCCAGCCGCTCGTAGCGGTACTGGGCGGGCGCGGCGGCCCGGGCGGTGCCGGCGTCCCCGGCGGGAGACGCTGCGGCGGTGATCAGCGGCGCGCCGCTGCCGGCCGACGGCTGCCGGTCGCGGTCCCGCAGCTGGACGGTGAGGTAGCCGCTGGCGGCCAGCAGGGTCACGGCGAGGCCGCCGCTGAGCAGGGACTTGCGGGTCACTGGCATGGGGGTTCCCGTCGGGATCAGGTGCCGGGCAGGGCGCCGAGCAGGACGCCGGCGGTGAGGACGACGTAGTTGGCGAGCGTCACCGTGCTGGTGGCCATCAGCGTGGCCGCCCGGGGCTGGCGGACCAGCTGGTAGGCGATCAGGCCGGGCACGATGAAGCCGAGCGTCTGGTTGGCGTACAGGGTGGGCAGTTCGCGCTGCAGGACCAGCATCACGGTGGCCTGCAGCAGCACGCCGATCAGCACCACGGCGGCGAACAGCCGCTTGCCGTACAGGATCACCAGCTTCTGGACGACCCGGATGGCGAGGTAGGTCAGCACCGTCACCCCGATCACGATGGCCACCCGCTGGAGCGACTCGACCAGGGTGAGGGCCAGCCAGCCGGGGGTGATCATGCCGCCGGGGGAGAGGTTGGTGGTCAGGTAGCAGACCAGCGAGAAGACCAGGCCGAGCGCGATGCCGATGGCGGCGATCTCGGGGGTGAGCTCGGTGGGGATCACGGCTGGTCTCCGTAGGGGGCGGTGGTGCGGTGGTGGGGGTCGTACCAGGAGTCGGGGACCGGTTCGGGGTGGTGGACCGGCTCCGCGTACGGGGCCTGCCGCGGGTACGGGGCCTGCTGCGGGTACGGGTGCGGCCGGGGTTCGGCGTACGGCTCCGGGGCGGTGTACGGAGCCCGGGACGGGTACGGCTCGGGCTCCGCGGCGTACGGGGGCCAGGGGTGGTCCGGCTCCGGGTAGAGCGGCTCGGGCTCGTGGTAGGCGTACTCGGGCGCCGGCGGCCCGTCCGTGGCCTCGTCGGGTTCGAGCCGGGCGAGCTCCTCCAGGAACAGCTCGCCCTGGCCGTGGATGTTGCCGACGGCCACCAGCGAGGAGTCCGGCCCGAGTTCGGCCAGCAGCTCGGCGGTGAGCCGCTCCGGATCGCGCTTGTCGCCGCCGAGGTCGACCACCCGGCCCGACCAGCCGGCCGGGATGCCGTCGCGGGCGCTCTTGGTGGGGTGGCCGATCAGGAAGACCGTGTCCGGATCGAGGTCCGGGACGATCTGGCCCATCTGCCCGTTGCGTTCCACCCGGTCCGGGCGGCAGTTGACCACCACGTTGAGCGGGCGGTGGATCGCGCCGAGGCCCTCCAGCTGGCGGACGTTCATCAGGGTGGACTCGGGGTCGTTGGCGGCGAAGACGTTGGCGAAGCGCAGCCGCTTGCCGTCGGCGGTGCGGTAGCGCTCGACCGAGAGCACGCCCGGGTCCGGCGGGGCCGCCCACATGCCCTGCAGCGCGGTCTGCCGTTCCACGCCGAGGAGTTCGGCGACGGCGAGGGCGATCGCCACGTTCTCCTTGAAGGTGAACCAGCTGAACCCGCGCAGTTCCTCGTCGGTGACCGTCTCCGGGTCCACCACGATCAGCCGGCAGTCCCGCTTGGCCGCCTCCTCGCGCAGGATGTCCGCGCGCTCCCGCTCGGCGGTGACGCACACCCCGCCGACCGGCATCGAGCGCGACAGCGAGCGGGCGACGTCGTCCAGGGTCGGGCCCATCTCGGCCAGGTGGTCCTCGCGGACGTTGCACAGCACGCCGATGGTGGAGCGGATCAGCTTGGTCTGGTTGACCTCCTGGAGCGCCGGCATGACGGCCATGCACTCGATCACCAGGGCGTCCGGCCGGTACGTGGCGGCGCGGCGGACGATGCCGATCTGCTCCACCACGTTGGCGATGCCGAACTTGCGGTAGACCGGCTCCTCGGTGGCGTCCGGGTGGATGAACCGGGCCGCGGTGCCGGTGGTCTTGGCGACCGTCACCAGCCCGCCGCCGCGCAGCGCGCCCGCGCACAGCCGGGTGATCGAGCTCTTGCCGCGGATGCCGTTGACCAGGACCCGGGTCGGGATCTGCTCCAGCGCGGCGAAGTGCCGACGCTGCTCGACGATGCCGGCCACCAGCAGCACGGCGCAGCACACCAGCAGCACGACGTAGAGGAAGAGCACGGGAGGTCCTTCGGGCGGGGCTCGGCGGGCGGGCTCAGTGGGCGGAGGCGGGTGCGGACGCGGCGGTGCCGGCGGGGGCGCGGCGGACGGCGCGCTCGGCGAGTTCGGCGCGCACCAGCTCCTGGCGGATCAGCTCCAGGCTGCGGGCGACGGCGCCGACCTCGTCGTGGTGGACGGGGTAGAGCACCGTACGGCGGTCGCCGGCGGCCAGCGCCTCGGCGCTCGCGGCGAGCCGGCGCAGCGGCAGGCCGACGGCGATGTACAGCCAGCCGAGGCAGAGCGCGGCGGCGGCCAGGCCGAGCATGCCGGCCAGGACGGCGCGTCGGTCGGCCCGGTTCTCGTCGAGGTCCAGCCAGGCCACCGGGTGGGCGGTGACCACCGACCAGCCGAGCTTGGCGACGCCGCCGTTGCCGCCGAGCGGGGCGGCGGCGAGCAGGGCCGGCTCGCCGCCGTCGCGGACCACGTCGGCGGTGGCGGACTTCTTGGCGTCGTCGAGGAGCTTGCGGGCCCGGCCGTCCGGCAGGTCGCCGAAGGAGCTGTAGCCCTCGTTGGCGGCGAGCACCCGCTGCCGGTCGTCGACCAGCCAGACCCGGCCGAGACCGGGGCGGGCGAGCAGCCCGCTGAGGAAGCCGGTCTTGAACTCGCCGACCAGCACCGGCCCCCGGGGCTCCGGCGCGCCGGCCTCCTCGGCGTCGGCCGGTGCGCCGGTGAGGGCCGCGCGGGCGGCGATCCGGGGCTCCTTGCCGGAGCTGTTGAGCAGCAGGACGCCGCTCTCGCCGAGCGCCTCCGGCCCGGTGCGGTGCGGGGGCTCGCCGGCGTGGGCGAGCACCGCGCCGTCGGCGCCGAGGACGTAGAGCGAGCGGTAGCGGTCGTGCTCGGCGAGGGTGTCGCGCAGCAGGCTCCCGGCCTTGCCGACGGAGGCCTCGGCGAGTGAGGGGGCGAGCGCGCGCAGGTCCGCGTAGCCCTCGTTGAGGGCCTGGCGGATCCGGTCGGCGGCGGTGTCGGTGCGGTCCCGCTGCCCGGCCACGACCTGGCCGGGCACCCGTACGGTCGGGTCGTTGCCGCCGAGGAACAGCAGCGGGCCGGACCAGCCGAGCACCAGGACGGCGCAGAGCGCGAGCGGCAGGGCGGTGCCGGGGCGGCGCCGTGCGGCGGGCGCGGCGGCCGGCGGGCGGGCCGGGTCGAGGAGTTGGCGGCGCAGCTCCTCCAGGGCGCGCCCGATCCGCCCGGCCTCACCGCGCTTGGGCCCCGTCACCGGCCGCTCCAGCCGGTCGCCGCGGGTGAGCCGGCGGGACTCCAGGAACAGCCCCAGCAGCGGGCGCTGCAGGCTGCGGACCAGGTACCAGGCGAGCAGTAGGGCCAGCACCAGCAGGGCGCCGGCGGCGGCCAGGCCGAGCAGGGGGTGGCGCAGGTTGCCGGGTTTGCCGTCGACGGTGCTGGTGGAGACCACGGTGAGGCCGAGCGGGGTGGCCTGGTCGTGGCCGCCGGGCGCGGCGACGGAGGCCCAGCCGGCGACCCGGCGCAGGCCCTTGTCGTCCGGGGCGCCGGCCAGGCTGCCGGAGGCGGTCTCGCCGGGAGCCGGGCGTTGCCGGGCGGCGCGCTCGCGGGCGGTGGCCACCACCCGGCGGTCGCCCTCGGCGGTGAGCGGGGCGCCGGTGGTGTCCAGGACGGCGCCGCCGGCGTCGAGGACCTGGATGGTCTGTTCCTTGCGGGTGGCGATCCCGGGCAGCCGCAGGTTGTCGGAGGCGACCAGCAGGGCGCGGCCCTCGCCCTTGGTGGCGACCAGCGCGAAGGTGAGCAGTCGGGTGCCGGCGGCGGAGGGCACCAGGACGGGGGCGGGCGCGGTGTCGGTGACCTTGGTGAGGTCCAGGCCGGCCAGCGGGACGGTCTCGCCGCGGGCGGCCAGCAGCCGGCCGGTGTCGGGGCGGACCACGACCGTGCCGCGCCACTTGCGGTACGCCTGGCCGAGCGCGGTCAGCACGGCGGCGGGCTCGGCGGGCGCGCTCTCGTAGCGGGCGGCGGCCCGGGCCAGGTCGGTGGCGCTCTCGTGCAGTCCGGCGCGCAGCGAGGCGGCGGTGTCCTCGGCGGCGTACTGGTGGGACTCGCGGACGGCCTGGGGGGTGTCGTCGACGCGCAGTCCGCCGACGGCCAGGGCGGTGATCGCGGCGACCGCGAGCAGCAGGACCAGCAGCAGGGCGATGGGCGGACGGATGCCCCCGAGCAGCGGCATGTCGGCCCGGCGGCGGTAGCGGTGCTGCCGCGGCGGGTTGGGTGCCGTGCTCACGCGGGGCCTCGTTCTCCTCCGGGCTCGCCGTGCCGGCTCCGGGATGGCGGTGGCCGGCCTGCCCGGTCAAGCGATGATCAAGAGTTGGTCAAGCCGAACCAGCGTACGAAGCGGTTCACCGAAAGCTGTCACGTATCGGTGTCGATCCGATGGCGCTTGGGTCTCGATGCCTTCGAACCCGGCGCGGATCATGGTCAAGGCGCTCGGCACGGTAGGTTCGACCGCCATGGAGACTCGGGGTTCGCGACGCAGAGCGCTGCCGCTGGCGGTGCTGCTGGTGCTGGCGGCGCTGGCCGGGGTGCTGACCCTGGCCGTGCGCGGCGGGCAGGACCGGCCGCGGGCCCTCCCGGTGCCCTCCGGCCCGGCGCCGGTGGACCTGGCGGCCCGGGTGGACGCGTACACCGCGGATTTCTCGCCGTCCGGTCCGTACACCGCGCCGGACGCGGCGCAGCGCCGGGCGGTGGCCGACGGCGTGCTCGGCGCGCTGGACGGGCAGTCCGAGCAGGCGGGCCGGGAGCTGGCCCGGGCCGGCTACCGGCTGACCGGCTTCACCGAGGCCGCGACCGGCCGCCGGGTGGGCGAGATCGCCGAGATCGCCGGGGCGGGTGGCGACGGCGGGGCGGGCGGGGACGGCGGCCGCGGCTGGGGCCGGATCTACCTGGACCTGTCGACGCGGCCGACCTGGACCGTCCAGGTGCCGCACCCGGTGTCGGACGCCCGTACCGAGGCGCTCGGCGTGGAGCTGTTCCGGGCCGCGCCGGGCGGCGTGCTGGTGCTCGCCGGGGCGCACCGCCGGGCCGGGGCGGACGGCTCCTCGGACGTGGCGCACCGCTCCGACACGGTCTTCGCCGCCGTGGTCGAGGCGCTCACCGGGCGCGGGCTGCCCGGGATCCAGGTGCACGGCTTCGACGAGGGCAGCCTGCCCGGGCAGGACGCGGTGGTCTCCAGCGGCGCCGGGCAGGCCGGCCCGGCCGCCGAGCTCACCGCCGCCGGGCTGGGCCGGGCCGGGTACGCGGTCTGCCGGGCCTGGCGGGAGAAGTGCGGTCAGTTGGAGGGCACCACGAACGTGGAGGGCCGGTTCGCGGCCGGTGTCGGGGTGCCGTGGCTGCACGTCGAGCTGGGCAACGGGCTGCGCACCGAGCCGGCCCGGCGCGCGGTGGTAGCCGGGGTGCTGGCGGAGACGGCGCGCGGCTGGAGCGTCAGGCAGCCCTGAGGCCACCGGTCGGCGGGGCCACCGGTCGGCGGGGGCGACGGCCGGTGGGGACGACGGGCGGCCAGGGGTGACGGTCAGCAGGGGCGGCGGCGCAGGTCCATGACGTAGTCGTCCGGGGCGCCGGCGCTCTCGGCGGCGTCGGCGATCAGGCCGAGGTAGCGGGCCGCCGGCAGGCCGCCCTCGTAGTCGTTGAGCACGTACGTCCAGACCGGGATGGAGCCGTCCAGGGTCTGCGCCCGCAGCTTGATCTTGCGGTAGATGCCGAGCTGGACGCCCTCCCAGCGGTCCAGGCCGTCCTCGTCCATCGGCGAGACGTCGTACAGCGAGACGAAGACCTGGTCCTTCTCGTCCTCGACGACGGTGGCCAGCGAGCCCTCCCAGCCGAGCTGCTCGCCGCCGAAGGTGAGCCGCCAGCCGTCCAGCCACCCCGTGCCGCGCAGCGGGGAGTGCGGGGCTCGGCGAGTCATCTGCCGGGCATCGAGGTTGGTGGCATACGCGGCGTAAAGGGGCATGGGTGCCAGCGTAGCCCGGGCGGCGGGCGGACCGGGGCGACCGGGCGATCCCGCGGAGGCCGGACCCCGGCGTGGCGGCGCTCTCGGCGTGCGGGACAATGGGGAGCGTGACTCGGATCGTGATCATCGGTGGCGGACCCGGCGGCTACGAGGCGGCTCTCGTCGCCGCACAGCTCGGCGCGGAGGTGACCGTCGTCGACCGCGACGGTCTGGGCGGATCGGCGGTGCTCACGGACTGCGTTCCGTCGAAGACCCTGATCGCGACCGCGGAGGTGATGACCACCTTCGACAGCTCGTACGAGGAACTCGGCATCATCGTCGCCGACGACACGCCCCCGAACGAGCAGGCCGCCAAGGTCGTCGGCGTGGACCTGGGCAAGGTCAACCGCCGTGTGAAGCGCCTGGCGATCGCCCAGTCCCACGACATCACCCAGTCCGTCACCCGCGCCGGGGTCACCGTGCTGCGCGGCCGTGGCCGGCTCGGCACCGGCGGGCAGGCCGTGGACGGCTCCCGCGAGGTCCTGGTGGACGCGCCCGACGGCACCGTGCAGTCGCTGCGCGCCGACGCGGTGCTGATCGCCACCGGCGCCCACCCGCGCGAGCTGCCGGACGCCCAGCCGGACGGCGAGCGGATCCTGACCTGGACCCAGGTGTACGACCTGGAGGAGCTGCCCCGCGAGCTGATCGTGGTCGGTTCCGGCGTGACCGGTGCCGAGTTCGCCGGCGCCTACCAGGCGCTCGGCTCCAAGGTCACCCTGGTCTCCAGCCGCGACCGGGTGCTGCCGGGCGAGGACCCGGACGCCGCCGAGGTGCTGGAGGACGTCTTCCGCCGCCGCGGCATGAACGTGATGGGCCGTTCGCGCGCCGAGAGCGTCAAGCGGATCGGCGACCGGGTCGAGGTGACCCTGGCCGACGGCAAGGTCATCGAGGGCTCGCACTGCCTGATGGCGGTCGGCTCGATCCCCAACACCTCCGAGATGGGCCTGGAGGAGGCCGGGGTCAAGCTCAACGACTGGGGCCAGATCCAGGTCGACCGGGTCTCCCGGACCACCGCCCCGGGCGTCTACGCGGCCGGCGACTGCACCGGCGTCTTCATGCTCGCCTCGGTGGCGGCCATGCAGGGCCGGATCGCCATGTACCACGCGCTCGGCGACGCGGTGCAGCCGCTGAACCTCAAGACCGTGGCCTCCAACGTCTTCACCGACCCGGAGATCGCCACCGTCGGCTACACCGCCGCCGACGTCCAGTGCGGCAAGATGGACGCCGTCGTGGTCAAGCTCCCGCTGCGCGGCAACCCGCGGGCGAAGATGCAGGGCATCCGGGACGGCTTCGTGAAGCTGTTCTGCCGCCCGGGCACCGGCATCGTGGTGGGCGGCGTGGTCGTCGCCCCGCGTGCCAGCGAGCTGATCCACCCGATCTCGCTCGCGGTGGACGCCAATCTGACGGTCGAACAGGTGGCCAGCGCGTTCACCGTCTACCCGTCCGTCTCCGGCTCGACCGCCGAGGCCGCCCGGCAGCTGCACATCCGCAAGCGGGCCGACGGCGAATCCTGAGCTCAAGGCGCGGAGTTGAGGGCGGTCACCGATCGGTGGCCGCCCTTCGCGCAGGGATGATCGTCACCCGGACGGCGGGCGCAGTCCCGGGTTGTTGACGGCGCGTATTGTACGGTCACGCGCCGCTCGTGCGTGAGCAATTCCAGCTACCAGCTGCAAACGCCTGAAAGCAGACGGTCACGCAGGTTACCGTCGGTTCTGTGTTTGCTGCAGAACGTCGCCAGTTGATCCTCGAAATGGTGCGCGCCAACGGAGCCGTCTCGCTCCGGGAGTTGGCCCGCGTCGTCCAGACCTCCGAAGTGACCGTGCGCCGTGACGTGCGGGCGCTGGAGGCAGAAGGGCTCCTCGACCGCCGGCACGGCGGCGCGGTGCTCCCCGGCGGCTTCAGCCGCGAACCCGGCTACCCACAGAAGACGCACCTGTCCGCGGCGGAGAAGAGCGCCATCGCGGACCTCGCCGCCGGCCTGGTGGAGGAGGGTGACGCGGTGGTGGTCGGCGCCGGTACCACCACCCAGGAGCTGGCCCGCCGGCTCGCCCGGGTGCCCGGGCTGACGGTGGTCACCAACTCGCTGCTGGTCGCCCAGGCGCTGGCGCACGCCAACCGGGTCGAGGTGGTGATGACCGGCGGGACGCTGCGCGGCTCCAACTACGCCCTGGTGGGCAGCGGCGCCGAGCAGTCGCTGCAGGGGCTGCGGGTCACCAAGGCCTTCATCTCCGGCAGCGGGTTGACCGCCGAACGCGGCCTGTCGACCGCGAACATGCTGTCCGCGAGCGTGGACCGGGCACTGGTGCAGTCGGCCGCCGAGGTCATCGTCCTCGCCGACCACACCAAGCTCGGCACGGACAGCATGTTCCCGACCGTCGCCACCGAGACGATCACCCGCCTGGTCACCGACGAGCAGGCCACCGCGGACGACGCCACCGCCCGCGAACTGGACGCGCTCGCCGACTGCGGGGTGCAGATCGACCTGGCGCCGATCGGGGCCGCCCCCAGCGGGGACGCCCCGGTGCACGGCACCGGCAGCGGGCCGGTCCACCAGACCCAGCCGGGCCCGATGGCCCGCCGCGGCGCCCCGCCCCCCGGCGGCACCCCGCTGCCCGGCCAGCGCCGTCCCGGCGCCCACGGCGGCCCGGGCAGCCCGGGCGGGCCGGTCGGCCACGGCGGGATGCCGGTCCGGCTGGCCGAACTGGGCCTCCCGCGCGGACGCTGAGCGCGGACGCTCCCCGGACGAGCTGGAAACACGACCGGTCCGCACACCCCGAAGGGCGTACGGACCGGTCGAAGGATTGACGGCCCCCGACGAGGGCGGGGGTCAGTCCTTGATCTCGCAGAGCGCGGCGCCGCTGCTGACGCTCCCGCCCACCTCGGCCTTGAGGCCGACGACGGTGCCCGCCTTGTGGGCGTTCAGCGGCTGCTCCATCTTCATCGCCTCCAGGACCACGATCAGCTCGCCCTCGGCGACGACCTGGCCCTCCTCGACGGCGACCTTGACGATGGTGCCCTGCATCGGCGAGGCCAGGGTGTCACCGCTGACGGCCGAACCGGCCTTCTTGGCGCCCACCCGGCGCTTGGCCTTGGCGGCACCCGCGGCGCCGGCCGCCGGGGCCGACGCGACGCCCAGCGAGGACGGCAGCGAGACCTCGATCCGCTTCCCGCCGACCTCGACCACGACGGTCTCGCGGCCCTCGGCCTCCTCGCCGTCACCGGCCGCGCCGCTGAACGGCGGGATGGTGTTGTCGAAGTCGGTCTCGATCCACCGGGTGTAGACCTTGAACGGCTCGTCGCTGCCGTGCACCTCGGGCGCGAACGCCGGGTCGGTGACGACCGCCTGGTGGAACGGGAGGGCGGTGGCCATGCCCTCCACCTTGAACTCGCTCAGCGCGCGGCGGGCCCGCTCCAGGGCCTGCTTGCGGTCGCGGCCGCTGACGATCAGCTTGGCCAGCAGGGAGTCCCAGGCCGGGCCGATGACCGAGCCGGTCTCCACGCCGGAGTCCAGGCGCACGCCCGGGCCGCTCGGCGGGGAGAACAGCGTCACGGTGCCGGGCGCGGGCAGGAAGTTGCGGCCCGGGTCCTCGCCGTTGATGCGGAACTCGAAGGAGTGACCGCGCACCTCGGGGTCGTCGTAGCCGAGCTCCTCGCCGTCGGCGATCCGGAACATCTCGCGGACCAGGTCGAGGCCGGTGACCTCCTCGGTGACCGGGTGCTCCACCTGCAGACGGGTGTTCACCTCCAGGAAGGAGATCGTGCCGTCCTGCGCCACCAGGAACTCGCAGGTCCCGGCGCCCTGGTAGCCGGCCTCCTTCAGGATGGCCTTGGACGCCCGGTACAGCTCGGCGTTCTGCTCGGGGGTCAGGAACGGCGCGGGCGCCTCCTCGACCAGCTTCTGGTGCCGGCGCTGCAGCGAGCAGTCACGGGTGGAGACGACCACCACGTTGCCGTGCTTGTCGGCGAGGCACTGGGTCTCCACGTGCCGCGGGTTGTCCAGGTAGCGCTCGACGAAGCACTCGCCGCGACCGAAGGCGGCGACCGCCTCGCGCACCGCGGAGTCGTACAGCTCCGGGATCTCCTCCAGGGTGCGGGCGACCTTGAGGCCGCGGCCGCCGCCGCCGAAGGCCGCCTTGATGGCGACCGGCAGGCCGTGCTCCCGGGCGAACGCGACGACCTCGTCGGCGCCCGAGACCGGGTCCGGCGTACCGGCGACCAGCGGCGCACCGGCGCGCTGCGCCACGTGCCGGGCGGTGACCTTGTCACCGAGGTCGCGGATGGCCTGCGGCGGCGGGCCGATCCAGATCAGACCCGCGTCGAGGACGGCCTGGGCGAAGTCGGCGTTCTCCGACAGGAACCCGTAGCCGGGGTGGACGGCGTCCGCGCCGGAGTCGGCGGCCGCCTTCAGGACCTTGGCGATGTCCAGGTAGCTGGTGGCGGGGGTGTCACCGCCCAGCGCGTAAGCCTCGTCGGCCACGCGGACGTGCAGCGCATCCCGGTCCGGCTCGGCGTAGACGGCGACGCTGGCGATACCGGCGTCCGAGCAGGCCCGGGCGACGCGGACGGCGATTTCCCCGCGGTTGGCGATGAGCACCTTGCGCACTGTGGCTCCCTTCTTGAACCTCGTTGAGTTTATGGATTCCTGGGCAGTACCGGCGAGTAGCCCCCGGTTGTGAACTATCCCACACGCTCGGTGATGGGATCGCGGCCCCCGCTACCAGCCGGTACGAAGACTTCGTAGGTCGCGCGTGGTGGGGTCACGGCGGTGGGGGCCACGGCGGGTGACGGGGCGACGGCGTGGCGGGACGGTGGCATGGGCCACACTCTCGCGCGGACCGCTCAAGCGGCGCCGGAGCGGACGCCGGGCCGCTGCACGGCCTCGGCCGTCACGTCCGCCGCCAGCTCCACCATGTCCGGCCCGTACGCCTCCGGCTTGACCACCCGCAGGACGAGCGCGAAGGTGCTGTCGCGGCCGTGCGTGCGGGCCAGCTGACGGTGGTGGGACACCAGGTAGCGCACGCCGGCCTGGTTGGCGACGCCGGTCTGGCCGGCGACCAGGAACACCGGCCGGCCGCCGTCCGGGGTGGCGATGCGGGCCAGCAGGGCGTGCGCCTGGTCGCGGTCGGCGGTGAACTCGCGCTCGCCCACCACCAGGACGTTGCTGCCAGGCCCGGGGCCGGAGGTGACCAGCACCCCCGGCAGGCCCCAGGCCAGGTGGGCGGCCATCCGCTCGTTGGCGACCGGGCCGCCCAGGCAGAGCTCGGTCTTGGCGCCCAGGCCCCGGTGCGCGGCGTCGTGCGCGATCAGTTCGGGCCGCGCCCCGCACTCCTCGACCAGACCGGCCAGCCACATCAGGGCGTAGGCGTCCCGGCGGGTCACGGTGTGGGCGTGCGAGCCGGTGCCGACGCTGCGCGGCACCACGATCAGGCACTCGCTGTCGGCCGGCAGGCCGAAGAACTCCCGCACCCGTTCGACCCTGCGGCGGCGCCGCAGGGCCTGCGCGAGCCAGCCGAGGCCGGCGCTGATGGCGCTGGCCACCAGGCCCAGCACCACGTTGAGCACGCTGTCGGTCATCCCCGCGTTCCCTCCCCGGTCGAAACGCCCGTCAGCTTAGAGGGACAACCGGCGGGTGCGGCAGGTCGGTTGGCGCACGGATCGAGCGGGCGAGGGGCGTACGGGGAGCGGGTCGCCCGGCGTCGGGCCCGGTGTGTGGCTCGGGCCCGGCGTTCGTCTCGGGCCCCGAGGTGCTCTCGGGGACGGCGGTCGTCTCAGGCCCAGAGGTCGACGATCCGGACGTCCAGGTCGGCGAGCAGGCGGCGCAGCAGCGGCAGGGAGAGGCCGATGACGTTGCCCGGGTCGCCGTCGATGCCCTCGATGAACGGTGCCGAGCGGCCGTCCAGGGTGAACGCCCCGGCCACGTACAGCGGTTCTCCGGAGGCGACGTACGCGGCGACCTCGTCGTCGTCGGGGGTGCCGAAGCGGACGGTGGTGGAGGCGGTGGCCGAGGACTGCCGGCCCGTCACCGTGTCGATCACGCAGTGGCCGGTGCGCAGCACCCCGGAGCGGCCGCGCATGGACTGCCAGCGGGCCACCGCCTCGGCGGCGTCGGCGGGCTTGCCGAGAGCCTGGCCGTCCAGCTCCAGGACGGAGTCGCAGCCGATCACCAGCTCGCCGCCGGCGAGTTCGGCGGCGACGGCCTTCGCCTTGGCCTCGGCCAGCACGAGCGCGAGCTCGGCGGGGGAGGCCGCGCTGATCGCGTCCTCGTCGACGCCGCTGACCACCACGCGCGGGTCGAGACCCGCCTGGCGCAGCAGTCCGAGGCGGGCGGGGGAGGCGGAGGCGAGGACGAGGGCGCGTCGGTCGGTCATGCCCACCAGACTAGGGGGTCGCGGTGTCCGCCGTTCAGGTGAAGTACCGCGTGACCATGATCAGGGCGGAGCCCACCAGCACCAGGGCGAAGAGCACCCGGCCGGCCCGCTGCATCCGCTCCTGCATCCGACGGGCCTCGGGCGAGGGCTCGTCGCGGGGGTCTGACCAGAGCACCCGTCCAGAGTGCGCCGCGCCCGGGGTCGGGCGCCTGAGTATCCGTACTCAGGTTTCGGACGTTCCGGCGAGCTCCCCGCTTCGTGCGGCGCCGGGAGGGGGCGAGCGGAGGAGCGGGAAGTCGGGCGGGCCGACTTCCCGCTCCTCCTACGGTCGGCTCAGTGCGCCCAGCCCGAGGTCCGCCAGGCGTTGACGCCGGGGTGGAGGGTGGGGCGGAGCAGGCGGGAGCGGTCGTTCCAAGGGGAGGCCGGGCCGGCGCCGGCCTGACGCGCCGCCTCGGCGGCGGCCTGCGCGGCGGCGGCCCGGGCCTGGACCACCGCCAGAACGGTGGCCAGCTCCTCGGGGGTCGGCTGCCCGTGCAGCACGTGGATCGGGGACATGGCTGGTTCTCTCCCGACAGGGACGGGGCCTACAGGGGGATGTTTCCGTGCTTCTTCGGCGGCAGCACCTCGCGCTTGCCGCGCAGCGCCCGCAGACCCCGGACGATGTGCCGGCGCGTCTCGCTCGGCGCGATGACGGCGTCCACATAGCCGCGTTCGGCCGCCAGGTACGGGTTCAGCAGGGTGTCCTCGTACGAGGCGATCAGCTCGGCCCGCTTCGCCTCGACGTTCCCGGCCGCCTCGGCCTCGGCGATCTCCCGGCGGTGCAGGATGTTGACCGCGCCCTGCGCGCCCATGACGGCGATCTGGGCGGTCGGCCAGGCCAGGTTGAGGTCGGCGCCCAGGTGCTTGGAGCCCATGACGTCGTACGCGCCGCCGAAGGCCTTGCGGGTGATCACGGTGATCAGCGGGACGGTCGCCTCGGCGTAGGCGTAGATCAGCTTGGCGCCGCGGCGGATGATGCCGTCCCACTCCTGCTCGGTGCCGGGCAGGAAGCCGGGCACGTCCACGAAGGTCAGCACCGGGATGTTGAACGAGTCGCAGGTGCGGATGAAGCGGGCGGCCTTCTCGCTGGCGTTGATGTCCAGGCAGCCGGCCAGGTCCATCGGCTGGTTGCCGACGATGCCCACCGACTGGCCCTCGACCCGGCCGAAGCCGGTGATGATGTTGCCCGCGTACAGCGGCTGGGTCTCCAGGAACTCGCCGTCGTCGACGATGTGCTCGATGACCTTGCGCATGTCGTACGGCTGGTTCGCCGAGTCCGGCACGATCACGTCGAGTTCGAGGTCCTCGTCGGTGAGCGTGAGGTCGGCCTGCTCCGGGTAGGACGGCGGGTCGCTCAGGTTGTTGGAGGGCAGGTACGAGAGCAGGCTCTTGACGTACTCGACCGCCTCCTTCTCGTCCGAGGCCAGGTAGTGCGCGTTGCCGGACTTGGTGTTGTGGGTGCGGGCGCCGCCCAGCTCCTCCATGCCGACGTCCTCACCGGTGACGGTCTTGATGACGTCCGGGCCGGTGATGAACATGTGCGAGGTCTGGTCGGCCATCACCACGAAGTCGGTGATCGCGGGGGAGTACACCGCGCCGCCCGCGCAGGGGCCCATGATCAGCGAGATCTGCGGGATGACGCCCGAGGCGTGCACGTTGCGGCGGAAGATCTCGCCGTACAGGCCGAGCGAGACCACGCCCTCCTGGATCCGGGCGCCGCCGGAGTCGTTGATGCCGATGACCGGGCAGCCGGTCTTCAGCGCGAAGTCCATCACCTTGACGATCTTCTCGCCGAAGACCTCGCCGAGGGAGCCGCCGAAGACGGTGAAGTCCTGGGCGAAGACCGCGACCTGGCGGCCGTCGACGGTGCCGTAGCCGGTCACCACGCCGTCGCCGTAGGGGCGGTTCCTCTCCTGGCCGAAGTTGGTCGAGCGGTGCCGGGCGAACTCGTCGAACTCCACGAAGGAGTCCTCGTCCAGCAGCTCCACGACGCGTTCGCGGGCGGTCAGCTTGCCCTTGGCGTGCTGCTTCTCGACGGCCTTGGCGGAGCCGGAGTGCACCGCCTCGTCCAGCCTGCGCCGCAGGTCGGCGAGCTTGCCGGCGGTCGTGTGGGGGTCGTACGGCGCCTCGGTCATCCGGTGGCTCTCCCTGATCCATGGCCGCGACCTGTTCGAGTGCGCGCGGACCGGATCGGTGGGGCCCGCGCATGAGGGCAGGGCGGCGCTACGAACTACCGCTGGGTAGCGTAGCCAGCGCGGAGGGCTATCCGTCATGTCCCGGCGTTATGGCCATCGACACAGTTTTGCTGACGCCCGATCTGCGGGACGATGGGTCGGCCTACGCCCCCCGGCTGCGCTCACACCCTAGGGTCTTCCCCATGACCGCACCCGAGACTCCCCGCCGCAGCGGACTGCGCGGCTTCGGCCACACCGGACCGTCCCCCTGGACCGACCTGGACCGGCCGCCGCTCGACGACGAGGCGCTGCGCCGCGACCTGCTCGTGCCCGGCGGCCTCTGGACCTCCCTGGACGTCGTCTCCGAGACCGGCTCCACCAACAGCGACCTCGCCGCCCGCGCCAAGGACGGCGCCCCCCAGGGAGCCGTGCTGGTCGCCGAGGCGCAGAGCACCGGGCGCGGCCGGATGGACCGGCAGTGGACCGCCCCGGCCCGCTCCGGTCTGTTCCTGTCGGTGCTGCTGCGCCCCGAGGAGGTGCCGGTCGAGCGCTACGGCTGGCTGCCGATCCTGGTCGGGTTGGCCGCCGCCAGTACGCTCGGCCGGGTCGCGGAGGTCGAGGTCGGCCTCAAGTGGCCCAACGACCTGCAGGTGGAGGTCGACGGCGCGGAGCGCAAGATCGGCGGGATCCTCACCGAGCTGGCCGGCGGCGCGGTGGTCGTCGGCCTCGGGCTCAACGTCACGCTGCGGGCCGAGGAGCTGCCCGTCCCGACCGCCGCCTCGCTCGCGCTGGCCGGCGCCGCCACCACCGACCGCGGCACCCTGCTGCGCGCCCTGCTGCGCGAACTCGCCGAGCTGTACCGCGAGTGGACGGCCGCCGCCGGGGACCCGCACGCCAGCGACCTGCTGCGCGCCTACGTCGACCGCTGCACCACGCTCGGCCGCGACGTGAGGGTCCACCTGCCCGGTGACACCGAGCTGTTCGGCGAGGCGGTGGCGATCGACGGCGACGGGCGGCTGGTGGTTCGTACGCCCGACGGCGCACGCCGGGCGGTCGGCGCGGGCGACGTCGTGCACGTGCGCCCCGAACCCCGCTGAACGGCAGTCTTCACCTCTCCTTGACCCGGGCGGATGCCCCGGATCCGGCGATTCCGTGCGAACATTCCACCTGGCAGCGGTGTGAGGCGCGCCACTGCCCGCCTGGGTGGCGGGCGACGCGCCCGGACAGGTAGGACACGAGGCGAGTGCGGCGACCGCACGGGGACGGACCGGTGGCAGAGGACGGCAGCAGCGGCACGACGGCGGGCAGCCACGACCCCACGGTCGCGCTCGAACTGGAACGCCTGATCCTGGACGCGCCACGCCGTTACACGCCGTACCAGGCCGCGCGTGCCGCCGACGTCCCGATGGAGCTGGCCACCCGCTTCTGGCGGGCGATGGGCTTCCCCGACATCGGCCAGTCCCGGGCGCTCACCGACGGGGACGTGATCGCGCTGCGGCGACTGGCCGGCCTGGTCGAGTCCGGACTGCTGAGCGAGTCGATGGCGATCCAGGTCGCCCGGTCCACCGGCCAGACCACGGCCCGGCTGGCCGGCTGGCAGATGGACACCTTCCTGGAGAACCTCACCCAGTCCGTCGAACCCGGGCTGACCCGCGCCGACGTCGCGTACCCGCTGGTCGAGCTGCTGCTGCCGGAGCTGGAGCAGTTCCTGGTGTACGTCTGGCGGCGCCAGCTGGCCGCCGTCACCGGCCGGGTGGTGCAGGCCGCCGAGGACCACGAGATCACCAGCGGGCGGCTCGCCGTCGGCTTCGCCGACCTGGTCGGCTTCACCCGGCTCTCCCGCCGGCTGGAGGAGGAGGAGCTCGGCGAACTCGTCGAGACCTTCGAGAACACCTGCTCCGACCTGATCGCCGGACAGGGCGGCCGGGTGATCAAGACCCTCGGCGACGAGATCCTCTACGTCTCCGAGGACCCGGCGACCGCCGCCGAGATCGCGCTCAGCCTGATCGAGGCGCTGGCCGAGGACGACGCCATCCCGCCGCTGCGGGTCGGCATGGCCTTCGGCACGGTCACCTCGCGGATGGGCGACGTCTTCGGCACCACCGTCAACCTGGCCAGCCGGCTCACCTCGATCGCGCCCAAGGACGCGGTGCTGATCGACGGCGAGTTCGCCGCCGCGCTGGAGCAGAACGGCAGCGTCGCCCCGGCCGACTCGGAGGGGCCGGGCCTCGCCGAAGCGCTGTCGGCCGCCGCCGGGATGCCCGCCTCCGGGCTGCCGATGCCGGGGCCGGAGGCCGAGGCCCGGTTCCACCTGCAGCCGATGTGGCGGCGGCCGGTGCGCGGGCTCGGGCTGGTCGAGCCGTGGCTGCTCACCCGGCGGCTGAAGCCGGAGTAGGGCCACTCTCGCGGGGCCTCGTCCGTGGGGTTCCCGTGGCGGTCCGGTGGGAGCCTCGTGGCGGTCCGGCGACGGGCCTGGCGGGCGGGCCCCCGGGTGCCGAACGGTTGAAAGCCGTACGGTCTGGCGGAGCTCCGTCCAGGCAAAACGGGGCACAACCGGATGAAACGGCCATAGTCTTGGTGCAAGCGGCCGGTCGGGTGTGGCCGGCCGACGGGGGTCTGGCAGGACCGAGCACAGGGAGCGAGGCGAGCCGGTGGGCAGTGAGGCGACCATGACGGACCGCGGCTGCGACTGCGGCGGCTCGCCGCACCGGGACCCGCTGCCGGACCTGAGGCTGCAGTCCGTGGTCGAGCTGGCCCAGGACATGGCCGGCGCGCTCACCCCGCTGGAGGCCGTCCGGGCCGCCGCCGCCCGGGCCACCGAGGCGCTCGGCGCCACCATGGCCGCCGTCTCGGTCTGGGACCGCGAGTCCGGCCGGCTGCGGGTCCTGGTCAACCACGGCGACCTCGCCGCCGGCGAGGAGGAACTGCCCGAGGACGAGTCGTACCCCGTCGCCGACTTCCCCGAGATCGTCACGTACCTGGAGGAACGGTGGACCACCGGGCGCCTGCCGCGCGCCTGGCTGCAGTCCGCCGAGGACAGCGAGCCGCACGCCGGTCACGTGCACCCGACCGCCGGCGCGTACTGCCGGGAACGCGCCGCGGCGCTGCGCCGGCGCGGGAGGGCCTGCTGCGTGGTCGCGCCGATCGTGCTGCACGGACAGGCCTGGGGCGAGCTCTACCTCGCCCGGTCGGTCGGCATGCCCGAGTTCACCGAGGCCGACGCCGACTACGCGACCCTGCTCGCCGCCCAGGTCTCGGCCGGACTCGCGCAGACCGAGCGCCTCGCCGACCTGCGCAGACTCGCCTTCTCCGACCCGCTCACCGGCCTCGCCAACCGGCGCGCGGTCGACGCCCGGCTGGAGAGCGCGCTGGAGGCGCACAACCGGGACAACACCGTCGTCTCGTTGGTCGTCTGCGACGTCAACGGCCTGAAACGGGTCAACGACCAGCTCGGCCACGAGATGGGCGACCGGCTGCTGGAACGGTTCGCCCACCAGCTCTCGCTGGCCGCCGCCAAACTCCCCGGCAGTCTCGCCGCCCGGCTCGGCGGCGACGAGTTCTGCCTGCTCGTCGAGGGGCAGAAGGCCGACGAGGTGGTCGCCGTCGCGGAGGAGCTGTGCGCGCGGGCCCTCGCGCTCTCCGAGGGCGAGGGCGTCGCCTGCGGGGTCGCCTCCACCGGCGACTCGATCGGGCCCGTGACCACCCCCGACCGGCTCTTCCGGCTCGCCGACGCCGCCCAGTACCGGGCCAAGGCCGCCCGCGCCGCCCACCCCGTCGTCGCCGGACGCAGCCACGGCCCCGGCTTCTCGCCCGACCCCACCGTGCTGCTCGCCGACGCCGCCGACCCGCACCACCGGGCCGACGGACGGCGCGGGCCCACCGGACGGGCCGGCGCGGGCGACCGGCGACGGTTCCGCGGCGCCGCCCACAGCGCCGACCCGGGCCAGCTGCTCACCGCCGTCCTCGCCGCCCTCGACCAGGCGGCCACCGCCCGGGCCGTCCACCCCGCCGACACCCTCGGCAAGCTCGTCGTCGTCGCCGAGACCTCCGCCCGGCTGCTCGACGCGGTCGGCTGGTGGGTCTCGTACGTCCCGCCCGGTTCCCACTTCATGCGCACCGCCCAGCACGCCGTCTACCGGATGACCAGCGGCCCCACCAGCACTCGCGCCGAGACCCAGCGCGCCCAGATCGAGGCCCCCGACGCCGTCTTCGACCTGCGGCACTACCCGATGACCCGCCGCGCCGTCCGCGGCAGCGCCTTCGCCCTCCGGGCGGGCGCGGCCGGCAACGACCCGGCGGAGGAGGCCATGCTGGTCGTCTCCGGCTACCGCGGCATGGTCGCCGCCGGCGGCCAGAACCCGGCCGGCGGCTGGCTCGTCGAGCTTTTCGCCGACGACGCCACCCTCCCCCTCGGCCAGGCCACCAGCGCCATGCGCGCCCTCGTCGCCGTCGCCCTGTCGGGCGCGGCGTCGCCGCCGGCGGTGTGAGGCGGGCTCGCTCGGGGCGGGTGGTGCGGGGTTCGTCGCAGGGGCGGGGAAGCCGACCGAGGGGGTGGAGTCTCTCCGCCGGTGGACTGAGGGGCCGCCTCGGCGTGACGGCGCCGCCCGCCCTCCGGGCCGGGCGATCCGCGGCACGCGTGCTGGTCGTCGCGGTGGCCCCGCCGGGCGCGGCGTCGCCGCCGGCGGTGTGAGGGGTCCGCGTGGGAGTGGGGCCGGGCGGCCTCGGGGTGGGTGCTCGTGGCCGGGGTGACGGGAGTGGGCGGGCGTGTCCCGGTTCGGTGACCGGGATGTCGCGGGTGGGTCGCGTTCGGGGGCAGGGGGGTGCCGAGGGCCGGGGTGTCGGTGGGATGGTGGGCGCCGGTCGAGCGGGAGTGGGGGCGGGTCGTGGGCAGACGGTGGCTGGGTGCGGCGGTGGCCGGGGTGCTGGTGCTCGGTGGCGGGGCGGCGTCGGCCGCTCCGGCATCGGCGGCGTCGGTGGTGCCGGTGGTCCGGACGACGGGGGCGGCACGGACGGCGCCGGAGCGGGCGCCGCAGGTGCGGGACCGGGTCGGGGCGCACCGGATCGCCCAGCTCGCAGGGTCGAAGTCGAAGTCGAAGTCGAAGACCAAGAAGAAGCTGAGGCACGGCTTCTTCCACTGGCTCTTCCACGGCTTCCTCGGGTGGCTAACCACGCTCCTGCTGGTCGGCCTGCTGGTGACGGTCCTGGTGGTGCTCTGGGTCAGGCGTTCGAACCGTCGGTAGCCGCGCATGGGTTGAGGGCCCGAACCGCGGCGTCGACCAGGCGGTCGGCGTGGTCGTGGGTGAGCGGGCCGAGCCGGTACTGCCACCGGTAGTAGAGCGGGCCGTAGAGGAGTTCGACGGCCAGGTCCAGGTCGGTGTCGGGGGCGATCTGGCCCGCCTCGCGGGCGCTGCGGAGGCGGGCGCGGGTGATCTCCAGCAGCGGGTCCAGCAGGCGGGTGCGGTACTCGGCGTGCAGGTCGGGGTCGTTGAGGATCTCGGCGATGAGCGCGCGGTAGGTGCGGTCGGTGCCCGGCTCGCCGAGTTCGTCGCAGGTGGGGCGCAGCACGGCGCGGAGGTCGGCGGTGAGGTCGCCGGTGTCGGGGAGGGCGAGTTCGCCCTCCTGCTCACTGGCGGCGAGGAAGGCGTCGAAGACGACCGCTCCCTTCGACGGCCACCACCGGTAGATGGTCTGCTTGCCGACGCCGGCGCGGGCGGCGATCGCCTCGATGGTGAGCTTGCCGTAGCCGATCTCGGCGACGAGTTCGGCGGCGGCGGTGAGGACGGCGGTGCGCGAGCGCTCGCTGCGGCGGGCCGGGTCGGGGGCGGTGCGGGAAGTCATGGGAAAATCCTAGGCGAAGCGACGAGACGAGACGTATTGTCTTGTCTCGAAAGGGCGAGACGGAACGTCTCGTCTCAACCGCTGTCCCCGGAGGTGCCCATGTCCCGCCCCGCCCACATCCTGATGGTTTCCGTTCCGGCGCACGGGCACGTCAATCCCAGCCTCGCCGTGATCACCGAGCTGGTCGCCCGCGGTCACCGGGTCAGCTACGTCAACGACCCCTCCTTCCGGGAGACCGTCGAGTCCACCGGTGCCGCCTTCGTCCCGTACCCGACGAAACTGCCGCTCGCGGACGACGCGAACGGCTGGACGGAGGACCCGGTGGGGATCCAGGAGCTGTTCCTGGACGACGCGCTCTCGATGTGGCCCGTCCTGCTGGAGGCCTTCGCCGAGGACCGGCCGGACCTGGTGCTCTACGACATCGCGGGCTTCGCGGGCCGGGCGCTGGGCGAGCGGCTGGGCGTGCCGGTCGTGCAGCTGTCGCCGACCTTCGTCGGCTGGGAGGGCTTCGAGGAGGACCTGGCGGAGATGCTGGAGGCGATCCGCACCGGCCCGGGCGGCGCCGAGCACTACCGCCGGTTCGCCGACTGGCTGGCGCGCGCGGGGGCCGTCCAGCGTGACGTGGAGGCCTTCAAGAACCGCCCGGAGCGGGTGGTCGCGCTGGTCCCGCGCGCCCTTCAGCCCAACGCCGACCGGGTCGACGAGCGGCGGATCAGCTTCGTCGGCCCCTGCTTCGGCGACCGGGCCCACCAGGGGCGGTGGCAGCGGCCGGAGGGGGCGGAGAAGGTGCTGCTGGTGTCGCTGGGCTCGGCGTTCACCCACCAGCCGGCGTTCTACCGGGCCTGCGTCCGGGCCTTCGGTGACCTGCCGGGCTGGCACACGGTGCTGCAGGTCGGCGCGCACACCGACCCGGCCGAGCTCGGTGAGGTGCCGGACTCCGTCGAGGTGCACCGCTGGGTGCCGCAGCTGTCGGTGCTCGCCCAGGCGGAGGCCTTCGTCACCCACGCGGGCATGGGAGGCTCCAGTGAGGGGCTGTTCCACGCGGTGCCGATGATCGCGGTGCCGCAGGCCGCCGACCAGTTCGCCAACGCGGACGCGCTGGTGGGCCTCGGCGTCGCCCGTCGGCTGGACACCGCCGAGGCCACGCCGGAGGCGCTGCGGGCGGCGCTGCTGGAGCTGGTCGGCGATCCCGCGGTGGCCGAGCGGCTGCGGGAGCTCTCCGCGGCCGGCCGGGCCGAGGGCGGCACCGCGCGGGCGGCCGATCTGATCGAGGCGGAGCTGGCCCGTTAGGCGGTGGCGGGGCGGGTGGGGGCCCCGCGGTGTGCGGTGCGGATCCGGACGGCGGAGAATCCGGATGGCGAACACCTGTTGTCATATCTTCATTCACCTGATGTGATGGTGTATATGGATATGCACAGTGCTGTGGCCCCCGACGCTCCGCTGGTCCTGGTCGGCAAGGCCGACGTCAGCGCCGAGGACGTCCTGGCCGTCGCCCGGGGCAACGCCCGGGTCGAGATCGGTCCCGACGCGCTCGCCGAGATGGCGGCCGCCCGCGCGCGGATCGACGCCCTCGCGGCCGAGCCGCGTCCCGTCTACGGCGTGTCGACCGGCTTCGGCGCGCTCGCCGTGCGGCACATCAGCCCCGAGCTGCGCGCCCAGCTGCAGCGGTCGCTGGTGCGCTCGCACGCCGCCGGCATGGGCCCGGCGGTCGAGCGCGAGGTGGTCCGCGCGCTGATGTTCCTGCGGATGAAGACGCTGGCCTCCGGCCGCACCGGCGTCCGGCCGCTGGTCGCCCAGACCATGGCCGCCGTGCTCAACGCGGGCATCACCCCGGTGGTCCGGGAGTTCGGCTCGCTCGGCTGCTCCGGCGACCTCGCGCCGCTGTCCCACTGCGCGCTCGTCCTGATGGGCGAGGGCACCGCCACCGGCCCGGACGGCGTCGAGAGGCCCGTCGCCGAGCTGCTCGCCGCCGCCGGCATCGAGCCGGTCGAGCTGCTGGAGAAGGAGGGCCTCGCCCTCATCAACGGCACCGACGGCATGCTCGGCATGCTGGTGATGGCCATCTCCGACCTCAGCCGCCTGTTCACCACCGCCGACATCACCGCCGCGATGACCCTGGAGGCGCTGCTCGGCTCCGACAAGGTGCTCGCCCCCGAGCTGCACGCCCCGATCCGCCCGCACCCGGGCCAGGCGCTGAGCGCCGCCAACATGCTCGCCGTCCTCAAGGGCTCCGGGCTCACCGGCCACCACCAGGACGACGCGCCGCGGGTCCAGGACGCGTACTCGATCCGCTGCGCCCCGCAGGTGGCCGGCGCCGGCCGGGACACCCTGGCCCACGCCCAGCTGGTCGCCTCCCGCGAGCTGGCCGCCTCGGTCGACAACCCCGTCGTGCTGCCGGACGGCCGGGTGGAGTCCAACGGCAACTTCCACGGCGCCCCGGTCGCGTACGTGCTGGACTTCCTCGCCATCGCCGCCGCCGACCTCGGCTCGATCTCCGAGCGCCGCACCGACCGGCTGCTCGACAAGACCCGCTCGCACGGCCTGCCGGCCTTCCTGGCCGACGACCCGGGCGTGGACTCCGGTCTGATGATCGCCCAGTACACCCAGGCGGCGCTGGTCAGCGAGAACAAGCGGCTCGCCGTCCCGGCCTCGGTCGACTCGATCCCGTCCTCCGCGATGCAGGAGGACCACGTGTCGATGGGCTGGTCGGCCGCGCGCAAGCTGCGCCAGGCCGTCGACAACCTGGGCCGGATCCTGGCCGTCGAACTCACCGCCGCCGCCCGCGCGCTGGAGATCCGTCAGCAGGCCGACTCCTCCGGCCGGATCGCGCCGGCGACCGCGGCCGCGCTGGCCGTCGCCCGGGAGGCGGGGGTCGGCGGCGCCGGCCGCGACCGCTTCCTCTCGCCGGACCTGGAGGCGGCCGCGGCGCTGGTCGCCTCCGGCGAGCTGGTGCGCGCGGTGGAGAAGGTCACCGGCCCGCTGGCCTGACCCGCCGGCCCGCCGGACGGCTGACGCCCGCTCGGCGCGGGGCGACCGGGACTCAGTCCCAGTCGTCCCGCGACCGGCGGTCCTCGCGGTCGTCGCGGTTGCGGCGCTCGCCGAACGCGGCGGCGACGTTGACCCCGACGATGCCCGCCCAGCAGACCAGCAGGCCGGCGAAGCCGCCGTTCGCGGAGTCGCCGGCGATCGCGGTCAGTGGGATGCCGAAGGCCATCGAGACCACCGCGAGCCCGGTGCCGGAGCGCTTGCCCCAGCCCTGGCGGCGTCCGCGGTGGCGGTCGTGGTGCGAGCGCGGCTCGTCGTCCAGCCGTCGGGCGACGGAGCGCTCGACCCGGGCGTCCAGACGGGCGTCGAGGCGCTTCATGAAGGAGTCGACGAGTTCGTCCTCGTACTCCTTGCCCAGCTCCTTGCGGGCCTGCAGGGTGGCGTCGAGGTCGCGCCGCAGGTCGTCCTGGCGAGTGTCCATGGAGGACAGCCTGGTGCCGCCGGGGCGCCCGGTCCATCCGTTCGCGGGGGAATCCGGGCGGGCTCAGGGACAAATCAGGGTCACCCCGAGCCGGAGACGGGCGCGCGACCGTCTCCGCCCTGTCCCGTCCGACCCGCGGGACGTCCCACGAGGCGTCCCGTCGTGCGAGACGTCTTTGCCAGGCGGCGCGCGCTGCTGCACAGTCGTCGTCCGAACCGCTCGCATCCGGAGGTATTGCTGATGACCGCCACCGACGAGACCGGCAGCGTCGGCCCCTCCGCCCGGCTGCTCCAGCTGTTCGAGGGGCACCGGCTCACGCCGACCCAGCGCCGGATCGCGCACTCGCTGGTGCGGCACGCCACCGAGGCGCCGTTCCTCTCCAGCGTGGAGGTCGCCGAACTCGCGGGCGTCAGCCAGCCCTCCGTCACCCGCTTCGCGGTCGCGCTCGGGTACGACGGCTACCCGGCGCTGCGCAAGCAGCTGCGCGAACTCGGCGGCGGGGAACCGGCCGCGCCCGAGACCCCGGACGACGCGGTGCGCAACGAGCACCAGCAGGCCGTGCTCGCCGAGATCGCGCACCTGCGCCACCTCGCCGAACTCCTCGCCGACCCGGAACCGATCATCCGGGCCGCCCGGCTGCTCGCCGCCTCCCGCCCGCTGCCGGTGCTCGGCCTGCGGGCCGCCTCGGCGCAGGCCCGCGGTTTCGCGTACTTCGCGTCCAAGGTGCACCCGGACATCCGGCTGCTGGACGAGGGCGGCAGCATGCTCGCCGACCGTCTCGAACAGGCCGCCGCGGCCGGGGCCACCGCGCTGCTCTGCTTCGCGCTGCCGCGCTACCCGCGGGAACTGATGGACGCGCTGGCGGTGGCCCGGGAGTGCGGGCTGACGGTGCTCACCGTGGCCGACAGCGCCTTCGCGCCGGTCGCCAAGCTGTCCGACCTGATGCTGCCGGCCGCCGTCGGCACCGGGCTGGTCTTCGACACCGCGTGCGCGCCGATGATGCTCGGCCGGGTGCTGCTGCAGGCCATGTGCGACGAACTCCCGGGCGCGGAGGCCCGGTTGGAGGCCATCGAGCAGTCGGCGACGGCGCGCGGACTGTTCCTCGAATAGGCGCCGCCGGACACAGCAGGGACACGGCCGGCATAGCCGTCACCAACGGGGGCATCCCCTCCTGCAGGGGGTGCCGCCCATGCGCGTGATCCACGAGATGAAGTTCGTCGCCCGCCTGTCCTCGGGTGCCGACGAATGGTCCTGCCCCGCCTGCGGACGCCGCGTCACCCTGCGGCGCCTGCCCGAACCCGAACTGACCGTCCTCGACCCGGGCGACGAGTCCGCCGTGCACGTCGGCGTCATCGAACCCGATGCCCAGGCCGCCGCCACCGAGAAGTACGGCCTCGGCCCCGTCCAGAACATCCCCCGCCCGCCCTCTCCGGCCGCCCCCGACGCCGACGACCGCCGCTGGCTCGCCGAGATCGGCATCGACTGGGACGGCGGCGACGCGGCGGCCTGACTCAGCGGCGGGGCGCGTAGAGCGGGAGGTCGGAGGTGTCCAGGGCGGCGGGCAGCGGCGCGGGCAGTGGAACGGGCTCGCCGTACGTGCCGTGCAGGACGCCCTGGTACTCGCCGTCGCGAGGGTGGGTGTGGAGTGTCCAGGCGCCCTTGCGGGGGTCGACCGCCAGGAGGACCGGCACGCCCGCGATCGCGTACCAGCTCGTCGTGGCGGCGGTGAGGCTGATCCGCTCGGAGGTCGAGACGACCTCCACGGCCAGCTCGACGTCGTGCGGGTCCGCCAACCATTCGTCGTCGTCTTCCCAGTCGCGGGGCAGAACGACGAGGGCGGGCGTCGCGTAGTCCTCCGTGTTGTCGGGCATGGCGATCGACGAGACCTCGTAGGCGCCCAGGCTGTCCGGGAGCCCGGCGTCGAGCTGGCGGGACAGGCGCTTGGTGGTCCCCGCGTGCTTGCCGCGCGGGGTCGGGGACATCACCAGGGTTCCCCCGATGATCTGGACGCGAAGTCCTGTGCTCCGCTCGATCTCCTGCGCCACGTCCCGGAGTCGGCCGGGCCGTACGCCGATGGCCGTCATCGTGTCCTCCGCTCCCCGGCACTGGGCCGAGTGGCTGGTGTTCGCCCGGTTCAGGCTAGCGCGTCAAGTCGGCCGGGGCCGGGGCTGATCGGATTGCTCCGGGCTCTGGTCGAAAGCCGGTTGTTTAGTTATATTCAACCGAACAGAGCTTGAATGAATCCATCCGCAGGAGGCCGGGACCATGGTGCAGCAGCAGACGAGCGGACCGCGCGAGGTGCGCGCGGCGCGGGGCACGGGGCTCACGACGCAGGGCTGGCAGCAGGAGGCGGCCCTGCGGATGCTCATGAACAACCTCGACCCCGAGGTGGCCGAGCACCCGTCGAAGCTCGTCGTGTACGGCGGCACCGGCAAGGCGGCGCGCGACTGGCGTTCCTTCGACGCCATGGTGAAGACGCTGCAGGGGCTGAAGCAGGACGAGACCATGCTGGTCCAGTCCGGCCGCCCCGTCGGTGTGATGCAGACCCACGAGTGGGCGCCGCGCGTGCTGATCGCCAACTCCAACCTGGTCGGCGACTGGGCCAACTGGGAGGAGTTCCGCCGGCTGGAAAGCCTCGGGCTCACCATGTACGGCCAGATGACCGCCGGCTCCTGGATCTACATCGGCACCCAGGGCATCCTCCAGGGCACCTACGAGACCTTCGCCGCCGTCGCCAACAAGCGCTACAACGGCACGCTGGAGGGCACCATCACCCTCACCGCGGGCCTCGGCGGCATGGGCGGCGCCCAGCCGCTGGCCGTCACCATGAACGGCGGCGTGGCGATCTGCATCGACTGCGACCCGTCCCGGATCTCCCGCCGGATCGAGCACCGCTACCTGGACGTCGAGGCCGAGAACCTCGACCACGCCCTGCAGCTGGCCACCGAGGCCCGCGACAAGAAGCGGCCGCTCTCCATCGGCCTGCTGGGCAACGCCGCCGAGCTCTTCCCGCAGCTGCTCGCGATGGACGCGCCGATCGACATCGTCACCGACCAGACCAGCGCCCACGACCCGCTGAGCTACCTGCCGATCGGCGTCGCCTTCGAGGACATGGCGACCTACGCCGCCGAGAAGCCCGCCGAGTTCACCCAGCGTTCCCGCGAGTCCATGGCCAAGCACGTCGAGGCGATGGTCGGCTTCCTGGACCGCGGCGCCGAGGTCTTCGACTACGGCAACTCGATCCGCGGCGAGGCCCAGCTGGCCGGCTACGACCGCGCCTTCGCCTTCCCCGGCTTCGTCCCGGCGTACATCCGCCCGCTGTTCTGCGAGGGCAAGGGCCCGTTCCGCTGGGCGGCGCTGTCCGGCGACCCGCAGGACATCCACAAGACCGACAAGGCCGTCCTCGACCTGTTCCCGGAGAACGAGTCGCTGGCCCGCTGGATCAAGATGGCCCAGGAGAAGGTGCACTTCCAGGGCCTGCCCGCGCGCATCTGCTGGCTCGGCTACGGCGAGCGCGACAAGGCCGGCGAGCGCTTCAACGACATGGTCGCCTCCGGCGAGCTGTCCGCGCCGATCGTCATCGGCCGCGACCACCTGGACTGCGGCTCGGTCGCCTCCCCGTACCGGGAGACCGAGGCGATGCTGGACGGCTCGGACGCGATCGCCGACTGGCCGCTGCTCAACGCCATGGTGAACGTCGCCTCCGGCGCCTCCTGGGTCTCCATCCACCACGGCGGCGGCGTCGGCATCGGCCGCTCGATCCACGCCGGCCAGGTCACCGTCGCCGACGGCACCGCGCTGGCCGGGGAGAAGATCCGCCGGGTGCTCACCAACGACCCGGGCATGGGCGTCATCCGGCACGTGGACGCCGGCTACGACCGCGCCGACGAGGTCGCCGCCGAGCGCGGGGTCCGCATCCCGATGGGCGAGCTGTGACCTCCGGTTTCGAGCAGATGTGGGCGGAGCTGCTCCCCGTGGGCCGCTCCGCCTCCTCCGGCGGCTACCGCCGCTTCGCCTGGAACTCCGCCGACGCCGAGTGCCGGGCCTGGTTCGAGCAGCAGGCCCGCGACCGCGGCCTGGCGTACGAGCTGGACCGCAACGGCAACCAGTGGGCCTGGCTCGGCGACCCGCAGGCCGGCGGGGCCGTCGTCACCGGCTCGCACCTGGACTCCGTCCCGGACGGCGGCGCCTTCGACGGCCCGCTCGGGGTGGTCTCCTCCTTCGCCGCACTGGACGAACTCCGCGCCCGGGGAACCGAGTTCACCCGGCCGCTGGCGATCGTCAACTTCGGTGACGAGGAGGGCGCCCGGTTCGGGGTGGCCTGCATCGGCTCCCGGCTCACCGCCGGGGTGCTCTCCCGCGAGGCCGCGTACGAGCTGCGCGACGCCGGCGGCGTCCGGCTGCCCGACGCGATGGAGAAGGCCGGCTACGACCCGACCGGGATCGGCGCGGACGACGACCGGCTGTCCCGGATCGGCGCCTTCGTGGAGCTCCACGTCGAGCAGGGGCGCTACCTCGCCGAGGGGCAGCCGGTCGGCGTGGCCGGCGCGATCTGGCCGCACGGCCGCTGGCGGTTCGACTTCCACGGCGAGGCCAACCACGCCGGCACCACCCGGATCGAGGACCGCCGCGACCCGATGCTGACCTACGCCAACACGGTGCTGTCCGCCCGCAAGAAGGCGAAGCAGGCGGGCGCGCTGGCCACCTTCGGCAAGGTCGCGGTCGAGCCCAACGGCACCAACGCGATCGCCTCGCTGGTGCGCGGCTGGCTGGACTCCCGGGCGGCCGACGAGCGCACCCTGACCGCGCTGGTCGCCGAGATCGAGCAGGCCGCCGCCGAGCGCGGCGAGCGCGACGGCGTCCGGGTCGAGCTGACCCGCGAGTCCTACACCCCGGTGGTGGACTTCGACGGCCCGCTGCGCGACCGGCTCGCCAAGCTGCTGGACGCCCCGGTGCTGCCCACCGGCGCGGGACACGACGCCGGGATCCTGGCGTCCGCGATCCCGACCGCGATGCTGTTCGTGCGCAACCCCACCGGCGTCTCGCACTCCCCGGCCGAGCACGCCGAGGTGGCCGACTGCCTGGCCGGGGTCTCCGCCCTCGCCGACGTACTGGAGGACCTGGCGTGTCAGTGACCGCAGCGACCGCGCCGACCGAGGCGACCGCGCCGACCGCAGAGACCGGGGCGACGGCAGAGACCGGGGCGACGGCAGTGCGCTACTGGGCGCAGTACGCGTGGCTGCCGCACCCCAACGGGCCGGTGGTCGAGCGGGACGTGCTGATCGCCACCGGCCCCGGCGGCCTGATCGCCTCGGTGACGCCGGACAGCGGGCCCTGCCCGTCCGGCGCCGTCCGGCTCGACGGGCTGCTGCTGCCCGGCCAGGCCAACGCCCACTCGCACGCCTTCCACCGGGCGCTGCGCGGGCACGTGCAGGTCGGCTCCGGCACCTTCTGGACCTGGCGCGACACCATGTACCGGTTCGCCGGCGCGCTCGACCCGGACGCCTACCTGGAACTCGCCACCGCCGTCTACGCCGAGATGGCGCTGGCCGGGATCACCGCCGTCGGCGAGTTCCACTACCTGCACCACGCGCACGGCGGCGCCCGCTACGACGACCCGAACGCGATGGGCGAGGCGCTGATCGAGGCCGCCGCCCGGGCCGGCATCCGGATCACCCTGCTGGACACCTGCTACCTGTCGTCCGGCTTCGGCGCCGAACCGACCAAGCCGCAGCAGCGGTTCAGCGACGGCGACGCGCAGGCCTGGGCCGAGCGGGCGGACGCGCTCAAGCCGCGCGAGCACGCCCGGATCGGTGCCGCCATCCACTCCGTCCGGGCCGTCCCGGCCGAGCAGTTGGGCACCGTCGCGCACTGGGCGGCGACGCGCAGCGCGCCGCTGCACGTCCACCTGTCCGAGCAGACCGCCGAGAACGACGCCTGCCTCGCCGCGCACGGCGTCACCCCGACCCGGCTGCTCGCCGACCACGGCGCGCTCGGCCCGCGCACCTCGGCCGTGCACGCCACCCACCTCACCGACGAGGACGTCAAGCTCCTCACCGACTCCTCCACGACCGTCTGCATGTGCCCCACCACCGAGCGGGACCTCGCGGACGGCATCGGCCCGGCCCGCCGACTCGCCTCGGCGGGCTGCCCGGTCACCCTGGGCAGCGACAGCCACGCGGTCATCGACCCGTTCGAGGAGGCCCGGGCGCTGGAGCTGGACGAGCGGCTGCGCACCCGGACCCGCGGACACTGGACGGCCAACGCGCTGCTGCGGGCCGGCACCGAGGACGGGCACGCCTCGCTCGGCTGGCCGGAAGCCGGGCGGATCGAGACCGGCGCGCTCGCCGACTTCACGGTGATCGCGCTGGACTCCGTCCGCACCGCGGGCCCGCCGCCCCGGCTCGGCGCCGAGACCGCGGTCTTCGCGGCCTCGGCGGCGGACGTACGGCACCTGGTGGTCGGCGGCCGGCACGTCGTCCGGGACGGCGTGCACCAGCTGGTGGCCGACGTGCCGGGTGCGCTGCGGTCCGCCATCGGCGCGCTGGACTGCTGAGCCCCGGCGGCCGAATCCTCCCCAACTCCCCTCGGAAGGGCTTGTCTTGAGCACCAGGACCACCTTGATCACGGGCATCGGCAGCCTGGTCACCAACGACCCCGGGCAGGGCGCCGGGCCGCTCGGCCTGCTGACCGACGCGGCCGTGGTGCTGGACGGCGCCACCGTCGCCTGGGTCGGCCCGGCGGCGCAGGCCCCGGCGGCGGACGACCGCTTCGACGCCGAGGGCCGGGCCCTGCTGCCCGGCTTCGTCGACTCGCACGCCCACCTGGTGTTCGCGGGCGACCGCACCGCCGAGTTCAACGCCCGGATGTCCGGGCAGGCGTACACCGCGGGCGGCATCCGCACCACGGTGGCGGCCACCCGGGCCGCGAGCGACGCCGAACTGGACGCCAACCTGCAGCGGTTCGTCCGGGAGGCGCTGCGCCAGGGCACCACCACCATCGAGTGCAAGTCCGGCTACGGGCTGACGGTGGCGGACGAGGCCCGGGCGCTGCGGATCGCCTCGCGGCACACGCCGGAGACCACCTACCTGGGCGCGCACGTGGTCGCCCCCGAGTTCGCCGAGGACCCGGCCGGGTACGTCGACCTGGTCACCGGCGAGATGCTGGACGCCTGCGCCCCGCACGCCCGCTGGGTGGACGTGTTCTGCGAGAAGGGCGCCTTCGACGGCGACCAGGCGCGGGCGGTCCTGACCGCCGGCATCGAGCGCGGACTCACCCCCCGGGTGCACGCCAACCAGCTCTCGTACGGCCCCGGCGTGCAGCTCGCCGTCGAGCTGGGGGCCGCCTCGGCGGACCACTGCACCCATCTGACGGACGAGGACGTGGCGGCGCTGGCCGGTTCGGGGACGGTCGCGACGCTGCTGCCGGGGGCCGAGTTCTCCACCCGGGCCGCGTACCCGAGCGGGCGGCGGCTGCTGGACGCGGGGGCGGTGGTGGCGCTGTCCACCGACTGCAACCCGGGCTCCAGCTTCACCAGTTCGATGGCCTTCTGCATCGCGGTCGCGGTGCGGGAGATGGGCATGACGCCGGACGAGGCGGTCTGGGCGGCCACCGCGGGCGGTGCCCGGGCGCTGCGGCGCGGCGACGTCGGCGTGGTCGCGCCCGGCGCGCGCGCCGACCTGCTGCTGCTCGACGCCCCCTCGCACGTCCACCTGGCCTACCGCCCGGGTGTGCCGCTGACCGCCGCGGTCTGGCGCGCGGGCGTCCGCGAGCTCTGAGCGGGGGGCCGGGCCCGGAGCCCGGGGGAAATGACGACCGGGGCCGCCGTGGATCTCAGGAATCCACGGCGGCCCCGGAGTCGTGAGCCGGTCAGGCGGGCGTCAGCGCACGCCGCCCATGAGGGCCTGGACGCGCTTGCGGTAGCTGTAGACCGCGAAGCCCGCCAGGGCCGCGAGCGCCGCCTGCGCCGCGATGATGCCGGTGCCGTCGAGGTTGACGCCGGCCAGCGAGAGGAGGCTGGTGGTGCAGTCACCGGCGGTGACGGCGAGGAACCAGACACCCATCATCTGGGAGGCGTACTTCTGCGGCGCCATCTTGGTGGTGACCGAGAGGCCGACCGGGGAGAGGCACAGCTCGCCGATGGTCTGGATCATGTAGATCGAGACCAGCCACATCGGGGAGACCTTGGTGCCGTCGCCCGCCATGTTCATCGGGACGATGAAGATGAAGAACGAGGCGCCGATCAGGACCAGGCCCATCGCGAACTTCGTGATGGTGTTGGGCTCCTTGTTGCGGCGGGCCAGCCACAGCCACAGCCAGGCGAAGACCGGCGCGAGCGCCATCACGAACAGCGGGTTCAGCGACTGGTACCAGGTGGACGAGAAGCCGAAGCCGAGGACGGAGTCCGCGGTGTTCTTGTCCGCGAACAGGGACAGGGTGGACCCGCCCTGGTCGTAGATCATCCAGAACGCGGCGGCCGCGACGAAGAACCAGATGTAGGCGGTCATCTTGGACTGCTCGCCGGCGTCCAGGTCCTTGTCACGCTTGATGCGGACCAGCACGGCGACCGGGATCAGCAGACCGGCGACGGTCAGCGGGACCAGCGCCCAGTTCAGGGTGTAGACGCCGAGAGCGACGACGGCGGCGTAGAAGACGACGGCGCCGAGGACGACCGCGCCGGCCTTCACCAGCAGGTTCTTGCGCTCCGCGGGCAGCAGCGGGTTCGGGACCAGGCTGCTCTTGGGGCTCAGGTGGCGGGTGCCCAGCAGGAACTGCAGCAGCCCGAGGCCCATGCCGACGGCGGCCAGCGCGAAGCCCAGGTGCCAGTTGTACTCCTTGCCGACCGTTCCGATGATGAACGGGGCGGCGAAGGCGCCCAGGTTGATGCTCATGTAGAAGACGGTGAAACCACCGTCGCGGCGCGGGTCCTCGGGGCCGTCGTAGAGGTGGCCGACCATCGTGGAGATGTTGGCCTTCAGCAGCCCGGAGCCGAGCGCGACCAGGAGCAGGCCGGTGAAGAACGCCGCCTGGCCGGGGACGGCCAGCGCGAGGTGGCCGGCCATGATCACGAAGCCGGCGACGGTGACGGTCTTGCGGGCGCCCCAGACCCGGTCGCCGAACCAGCCGCCGGGGTAGGCCATGAGGTAGACCATGGAGACGTAGACGGAGTAGATCGCCGTCGCCATCGTCGCCTTCATGGCGAGGCCGCCGCCCTGGCTGCCGGCTGCCGCGTCGGCACCGCCGGAGACCAGGTAGTAGATCAGCAGGGCGCGCATGCCGTAGTAGGAGAAGCGCTCCCACATCTCGGTCATGAACAGCGTGGCGAGGCCTCGGGGGTGCCCGAGGAAGGTCTTGCCGCTGGGGGAGGTCGACGCGAGGTCGGCAGCCCGGGTGGTAGACGCCATGAGTAGTGGTTCCTTGCCTGACAGCGTCCGCCTAGGGGGGTGGCGGCGGACGTGGACCAAACCACTCTACGTGGCGATATTTGGCTCTATCAGATGACAAACACGGCGAATCAGGTATCGCGATGGCAAAGGAATCGGAAGATCCTTTCGATTGATCCATGGTAGATGGGGTTCTCTTCCTTCGGATTCAAGATCCAGAGGGGGGTTCTGCGCCGAACCGCCGGTCTGCAACGACCCGTTGAGATCAGTCGGATGCTTATATAACGATCACGCTCTGTGAACTACCTCACAGGGCGTACGGGCATACCCCGGCGGACTACCATCACCCCATGACCTGTGTGCTGCTCGCCGAGGACGATCCGGCGATCTCCGAACCGCTCGCCCGGGCCCTGCGACGCGAGGGCTACGAGGTGCTCGTCCGCGAGGACGGTCCGACCGCACTCGCCGCCGGCCTCACCGAGGAGGTCGACCTCGTCGTCCTGGACCTCGGCCTGCCCGAGATGGACGGCTTGGAGGTCTGCCGCCGCCTGCGCGCCGACGGCAAGAGCTGCCCCGTCCTGGTGCTCACCGCCCGCGCCGACGAGGTGGACACCGTGGTCGGCCTGGACGCCGGCGCCGACGACTACGTCACCAAGCCCTTCCGCCTGGCCGAGCTGCTCGCCCGCGTCCGGGCCCTGCTCCGGCGCGGCAACGTCGACCAGCTCACCACCGGCGCGCACGGGGTGAAGATCGACATCGAGTCCCACCGCGCCTGGCTCGGCGACGAGGAGCTCACCCTCTCCGCCAAGGAGTTCGAGCTGCTGCGCGTGCTGGTCCGGGACGCCGGCCGGGTGGTCACCCGCGAGGAGATCATGCGGCAGGTCTGGGACACCACGTGGTGGACCTCCACCAAGACCCTGGACATGCACATCTCCTGGCTGCGCAAGAAGCTCGGCGACGACGCGGCCAACCCCCGCTACATCGCCACCGTGCGCGGCGTGGGCTTCCGGTTCGAGAAGAATTAGACCCCCGTACGGAGACCCCGTACGGAGCACGGGGCCGGGCACGACCGGTCGAGCGGAACACCACGGGGAGCGGCAGCGTGAAACGCCGGATGATCAACTCGCTGCTGGGCGTCGTCCTGGTGGTGGTCGTGGTGTTCTGCGTGCCGCTCGCCCTGGTCGAGAAGCGCACCATCGTCAACTCGGCCCAGGACCGGGTGGACGCGGCCGCCGTCCGGGTGCTCGCCCTGGTCGAGAGCCGGATCGCGGCGGGCGAGTCGGTCACCAACGAGCGGGCCTTCGAGAGCCAGGTCACCGAGGGCAGCTACGTCGAGGTGCAGATCCCCGGCCAGCCGGTCCTGTCGGCGGGCCGGCGCCCGGCCGGTGACCACCTGCTGAAGGCCGTCGAACGCGGCAACAGCGGCGAGACCGTCACCGTCGAGCAGTCCCGCGCGGACGTCGACCACGAGATCGCCAACAACCTGCTGCTGCTCGGGGTGGTCGCCCTGCTCGCCGTCCAGGCCGCCGTGGCGCTCGCGGTCTGGCAGGCCAAACGGCTCGCCCGCCCGCTCACCGACCTCGCCGAGACCGCCGAACGGCTCGGCTCCGGCGACCCGCGCCCGCGCGACCGCCGCTACGGCGTGCCCGAACTCGACCGGGTCGCCGAGGTGTTGGACACCAGCGCCGAGCGGATCGCCCGGATGCTCACCGCCGAGCGCCGGCTCGCCGCCGACGCCTCGCACCAGCTGCGCACCCCGCTCACCGCGCTCTCCATGCGGCTGGAGGAGATCACCGCCGTCGCCGAGGACCCGGAGACCGTCAAGGAGGAGGCGGCCATCGCCCTCCAGCAGGTCGAGCGGCTCACCGACGTCGTCCAGCGGCTGCTGACCACCCAGCGCGACCCGCGCAGCCCCACCGCCGTCGCCTTCGACCTCGACGAGGTCATCAAGCAGCAGGTGGAGGAATGGGGCCCGACCCTGCGCGAGCGGAGCCGGGTGCTGTCCCTGGAGGGCCTGCACGGGATCACGGCCGTCGGCACCCCGGGGACGGTCGCCCAGGTCCTGGCCACCCTGATCGAGAACTCCCTGATGCACGGCGCCGGGACGATCACCCTGCGGGTCCGGCCGTCCGGCACCTCGGTGGTGGTCGAGGTGCAGGACGAGGGCGCCGGGGTGCCGGCCGACCTCGGCAACCGGGTGTTCGAGCGCGCGGTCAGCGGCCGCAACTCCACCGGCATCGGCCTCGCCGTCGCCCGCGACCTCGCGGAGGCGGACGGCGGACGGCTCGAACTGCTGTCGCTGAAGCCCGCGGTCTTCGCGCTCTTCCTGGGGCGGAGCCGCAAGGACGACTGAGGCGCGTCCGAGGCAGTCCGGTCCGGGGCCGGGAAGCCCCGCGAGCGGGTTTCAGGCGCCCCGCAGCACGCCGAGTCGGCCGGGAAACGGCGAGCCCCGGCGGCCGGAACGGCCTGCCGGGGCTGCGCGGGATCGCGGGCTGTGCGGGTTCGCGGGGCGGGCCTACTCGGCCTTGGCGTAGCGGATCTGCTCGGCCGCCAGCATCAGCTCGGCCTGGGCAGCCAGCTCCTGGCCGCTGTCCGCGCCCGCCGGCTCCTGGGCCGGCAGCTCGACCGGCTGCTCCGGCGTGGCCTTGAACACCCAGGTGCGGTACGAGACGAAGCGGAACACGGTGGCGACCGCGAGGCCGATCACCTTGGCGCCGATCTGCTCGTAGTGCGAGCGCAGGTCGAGGACGTACACCGAGAACCCGAGGACACCGGTCTCGATCAGCATGCCGATGCCGCTGTACACCAGGAACAGCGTGATCTCGCGCTTGCGCGAGGCGGCGTCGCGGTCCCGGTACAGCCAGTAGCGGTAGCCGAGGTAGTTGGTGGCGATCGCGATCACCGTCGCCACGATGTTCGACCGCACCGAGGCCAGGCCCAGGCCGTTGATGCAGACCCAGAAGACGGCGAAGTTGACCACCACGCCGCTCAGGCCGACGATGCCGAACTTCACGACCTCGCCCTGGAGCCCGCGCAGTTTCTGCGCGAGCGAGGGCTTCGAAGCTGCGCTCGTCGCCATACCGGACTGCCTCCCTGTGCCTGCGGGACGAAAGGGCCGATCGCGGTGGCGCGTCACCCCTTGAGCCCTGCGTGCACGCACATGATCGGACCGCGCAGACCAGGACCTGGCCGTCCAGGCTACCCGCTTCCATCGAACGGCTCAGCCGCGAGTGCCCCCACTTGACATCTACGCGCGTCCGCTCCCGGAGGCCCCCCGGCGGCGGCACAGCCCCCCACCGGCCCGGATATCCTGGCGGGGTGACTTCCCCGGGCAATGTGAATTTTCCAGTGGTGGGCATGATCGGCGGCGGGCAGCTGGCCCGCATGGCACACCAGGCGGGCATCCCGCTCGGGGTCAGGTTCAAACTCCTCGCCGACACGCCCCAGGACTCCGCCGCGCAGGTGGTCTCCGACGTCGTCCTCGGTGACTACCGCGACCTCGACACCCTGCGGCGCTTCGCCGCCGGCTGCGACGTGATCACCTTCGACCACGAGCACGTCCCGACCGAGCACCTGCGGGCGCTGGAGGCCGACGGCATCGCCGTCCGCCCCGGCCCGGACGCGCTGGTCAACGCCCAGGACAAGGGCGTGATGCGGGCCAAGCTGGACTCCATCGGCGTGCCCTGCCCCCGGCACCGGATCGTCGCCGACCCGGCCGACGTCACCGCCTTCGCCGAGGAGGGCACCGGATACCCCGTCGTGCTGAAGACCGTCCGCGGCGGCTACGACGGCAAGGGCGTCTGGGTCGTCGACGACGAGCAGCAGGCGCAGGCCCCGTTCCTGGCCGGCGTCGCCGTGCTGGCCGAGGAGAAGGTCGACTTCGTCCGCGAACTGGCCGCCAACGTGGTCCGCTCGCCCAGCGGCCAGGCCGTCGCCTACCCGGTGGTGGAGAGCGTCCAGGAGAACGGCGTCTGCGCCGAGGTCACCGCGCCCGCGCCGGACCTCGACCCGGCCCTGTCCGACGAGGCCCAGCAGCTCGCCCTGCGGATCGCCGGCGACCTCGGCATCGTCGGCCACCTCGCCGTCGAGCTGTTCCAGACCCGCGACGGCCGGATCCTCGTCAACGAGCTGGCCATGCGCCCCCACAACTCCGGCCACTGGACCCAGGACGGCGCCGTCACCTCGCAGTTCGAGAACCACCTGCGGGCCGTCCTCGACCTCCCGCTCGGCGACCCCCGGCCGCGCGCCAAGTGGACCGTCATGGTCAACGTCCTCGGCGGCGACTACCCGGACATGTACCACGCCTTCCTGCACTGCATGGCCCGCGATCCCGGGCTGCGGATCCACATGTACGGGAAGGACGTGAAGCCCGGCCGGAAGGTCGGCCACGTCAACGTCTTCGGGGACGACCTCGACGACGTCCGCGAGCGCGCCCGCCACGCGGCCGCCTACCTGCGAGGAACGATCACCGAATGACCTCCCCCGTTGTCGGCATCGTCATGGGCTCGGACTCCGACTGGCCCGTCATGGAGGCCGCCGCCCAGGCCCTCGACGAGTTCGAGATCCCGTACGAGGTGGACGTCGTCTCCGCCCACCGGATGCCCCGCGAGATGGTCGCGTACGGCGAGAACGCCCACCGGCGCGGCCTGAAGGCGATCATCGCGGGCGCCGGCGGCGCGGCCCACCTGCCGGGCATGCTGGCCTCCGTCACCCCGCTGCCGGTCATCGGCGTGCCGGTGCCGCTGCGCTACCTGGACGGCATGGACAGCCTGCTGTCGATCGTCCAGATGCCGGCCGGCGTGCCGGTGGCGACCGTCTCGGTGGCCGGCGCGCGCAACGCCGGCCTGCTCGCGGTGCGGATGCTCGCCGCCTTCGACCCCGAACTCACCGAGCGGATGACCGAGTTCCAGGCCGAGCTGAACAACCAGGCCACCGAGAAGGGCAAGAAGCTCCGCGCCAAGGTGGCCGGATCCTCCTCCTTCGGCTTCGGGAAGTAACCCCGCGCCAGGGGTTGGGGTAGAACAGCTCCCATGACCAATGAGCCGGACTCCCCGACCCCGCTGGACCGCGCCCGCGCCCTGCTGCGCACCGCCCCCGTGGTGGACGGCCACAACGACCTCCCCTGGGCGATGCGCGAGCAGGCCGGGTACGACCTCGGCGCGCTCGACCTCGCCGCCGACCAGAGCGACCGCCTGCACACCGACCTCGCCCGCCTCGCGGAGGGCGGGGTCGGCGCGCAGTTCTGGTCCGTCTTCGTCCCCACCTCGCTGACCGGCGACCACGCGGTGAGCGCCACCCTGGAGCAGATCGACTTCGTCCACGCCCTGGTCGAGCGCTACCCCGACCGCCTCCGCCTCGCCCGTACCGCCGCCGACATGGAGGCCGCCCGCGCCGAGGGCCGGATCGCCTCCCTGATGGGCGCCGAGGGCGGGCACTCCATCGACTGCTCGCTCGCCACCCTGCGCGCCCTGTACGAGCTGGGCGTCCGCTACCTGACGCTCACCCACAACGACAACGTGCCGTGGGCCGACTCCGCGACCGACAAGCCGGCGGCCGGCGGGCTCACCCGCTTCGGCGAGGAGGTCGTCCGGGAGATGAACCGGCTCGGCATGCTGGTCGACCTCTCCCACGTCTCCGCCGACACCATGCGGGACGCCCTGCGGGTCACCGAGGCGCCGGTGGTCTTCTCGCACTCCTCCGCACGCGCGGTCTGCGACCACCCGCGCAACATCCCCGACGACGTGCTCGCCCAGCTGCCCGCCAACGGCGGCGTGGCGATGGCCACCTTCGTGCCCAAGTTCATCCTGCCCGCCGCCATCGAGTGGACCCTGGCCGCCGACGAGAACATGCGCGCCCACGGCTTCCACCCGCTGGACACCACCCCGCCCGCGATGGAGCGCCAGCGCGCCTTCGAGGCCGCCAACCCGCGCCCGATCGCCACCCCGGCCACTGTCGCCGACCACCTCGACCACATGCGCGAGGTCGCCGGCATCGACCACATCGGCATCGGCGGCGACTTCGACGGCACCGCCTTCCTGCCGGACGGCCTGGACTCGGTGGCCGGCTACCCCAACCTGGTCGCCGAACTCCTGCGCCGCCACTGGTCCGAAGCCGACCTGGCCAAGCTCACCTGGCACAACGCGGTGCGCGTCCTGCGCGACGCCGAGTCGGTGGCCGCCGGGCTGCGCGCGACCCGCCGCCCCTCCATCGCCACCATCGCCCGGCTGGACGCCTGACGCCTCAGCCCAGCCGCGGGATCTCGATGGCCGGGCACCTGTCCATCACCATGGCCAGCCCGGCCTCCCGCGTCCGCCGGTACGCGGCCTCGTCCACCACGCCCAGCTGGAACCAGACCGCCTTCGCCCCGACGGCCACCGCCTGATCGGCCACCTCCCCGGCGAGGCGGCTGTTCACGAACACGTCCACCACGTCGACCGGGAACGGGATCTCGGCGAGCGAGGCGTAGCCCTGCTCGCCGAGGACGGTCTCGGCCTTCGGGTGCACGGGCACGATCCGCTTGCCGTACCTCTGGAGGACCCGGGCGACCCCGTACGCCGCCCGGGACGTGTTGGTGGACAGGCCGACCACGGCCCAGGTGTCCCCGGTGCCGGTGAGGATCCCGCGGACCGTCGCTTCGTCGCCGTAGCTCGTCATGCCGGTACCAACGACGCCTTCGCGTGCGGCATTCCGTGCCTCGGGGCGGCGGGGGAGGTGTCCGACGACGGTCCGAGCCGGTCCAGTCCGGGACGGGGCTCCCCGTTGATCAGGCCCGTCAGCTCGGGCGGCCGAGGGCTCGGTAGGTCCAGCCGGCGGCGCGCCAGGCGTCGGCGTCGAGGACGTTGCGGCCGTCCAGGAGGCGGCGCTCGGCGACCACGGCGCCGAGCTCGGCCGGGTCGAGCGCGCGGAACTCGGCCCACTCGGTGAGGTGGAGGACGACGTGGGCGCCCTCGGCGGCCTCCATCGCCGAGTCGGCGTAGGCGAGCGAGGGGAACATCTTGCGGGCGTTGTCCACGGCCTTCGGGTCGTAGACGGTGACCTGGCCGCCCTGGAGCTGGATCTGGGCGGCCACGTTGAGGGCGGGGGAGTCCCGGATGTCGTCCGAGTCGGGCTTGAAGGCGGCGCCGAGGACGGCCACCCGGCGGCCCAGGAAGCCGCCGCCGCACTGCTCGCGGGCCAGCTCGACCATCCGCGAGCGGCGCCGCATGTTGATCGAGTCGACCTCGCGCAGGAAGGTCAGCGCCTGGTCGGCGCCGAGCTCGCCGGCCCGGGCCATGAACGCGCGGATGTCCTTCGGCAGGCAGCCACCGCCGAAGCCGAGGCCGGAGTTGAGGAACTTGCGGCCGATCCGCTCGTCGTGGCCGAGCGCCGTGGACAGCAGGGTGACGTCCGCGCCCGCCGCCTCGCAGACCTCGGCCATCGCGTTGATGAAGGAGATCTTGGTCGCCAGGAAGGAGTTGGCGGCCGCCTTGACCAGCTCGGCCGTCGCGTAGTCGGTGACCAGGAACGGCACCCCGGCCGCGATCGGCTCGGCGTACACCTCGCGCAGCAGCCGCTCGGCGTGCTCGCTCTGGGCGCCGACCACGATCCGGTCCGGCCGCAGGGTGTCCTGGACGGCGAAGCCCTCGCGCAGGAACTCCGGGTTCCAGGCGAGTTCGGCGCCCTCCCCGACCGGCGCCAGCGCGGCGAGCCGCTCGGACAGCCGGGCCGCCGAGCCGACCGGCACGGTCGACTTGCCGACCACCAGGGCCGGGCGGGTGAGGTGCGGCGCCAGCTCGTCGATCGCGGTGTCGACGTACGACATGTCGGCGGCGAACTCGCCCTTGCGCTGCGGGGTGTTGACACAGACGAAGTGCACGTCGGCGAACTCGGCGACCTCCTGGACGGAGTTCGTGAAGCGCAGCCGTCCGGTCGAACCCGCGTGCCCGGCCACGTGCTTGAGCAGCAGCTCGGACAGCCCCGGCTCGTACATCGGGACCCGGCCGGCGGTGAGCATCGCGATCTTGTCCGGGTCGATGTCCAGGCCCAGCACCTCGAAGCCGAACTCGGCCATCGCGGCGGCGTGCGTGGCGCCGAGGTAGCCGGTGCCGATCACGGAGATGCGGAGGGTCACGGGTTCTCCCTGGAGGCGGACTCGACCGGTCTGGAAGCGGACCCGACCGGTACGGATGCCCCTGATGCTATCCGTCCTGCCAGGGCGTACGGGGATCGGCCGTGCGCCCGGGACGCTAGGCAGCCGCAGGTCGGAGCCCTAGGATCTCTACTGAACGGTAGTTAACCCCGGATTCGACGTCGATCGGACCGGTTCGATCGGACCGGATCCGACGTCGCCGGACTTCGGTCACCAACCGACGAGGCAGGCATCATGGCGGGCAGCGCAGGGGCGGCTGACTTCGATCTCTTCCGTATCTCCGAGGAGCACGAGATGCTCCGTGAGGCGGTGCGTTCGCTGGCCGAGGCGAAGATCGCTCCGTTCGCGGCGGAGGTGGACGAGCAGGGGCGGTTCCCGCAGGAGGCGTTGGACGCGTTGCGGGGCAACGACCTGCACGCGGTGCACGTGCCGGAGGAGTACGGCGGTGCGGGGGCGGACGCGCTGGCGACGGTGATCGTGATCGAGGAGGTCGCGCGGGTGTGCGCGTCGTCGTCGTTGATCCCGGCGGTGAACAAGCTCGGGTCGCT